>CAZFAL010000218.1:0-4394 GCA_964516945.1 uncultured Ignavibacteriales bacterium | reverse complement strand
ACCAATCAACGTCATGTCATACTCCGCGCCGGCTTGTGTCACTGTTTCCCAGGCGCCTGCGGCCCGTTCGGGCTTAAGATAGATTTCAAACCCGTCTTCACCGGTATAGCCGGTGCGCGAAACCAAAGTCGGAACGCCGTTGATAGTCATTATCGCGTGATGATAGTATTTCACTGTCTTGAGGTCATAATCGGTGACTTTGGCCATCACCGACTGCGCATTGGGTCCCTGAATTGCCAGCAGGCAATAATCATCGGATTGATTTTCCAGTGTCACATCGCCGAACCGTTGACTTTCCAGCCAGGCGAAGTCTTTGTCGATGTTCGAGGCGTTGACCACCAGAAACCAACTTTCCTGCATGCGATAGACCAGCAAGTCATCAACAAAACAGCCGGTTTCATAGAGCATGGCGCTGTATTGAATCTGCCCGACAGCAAGCGCCGAGCAGTCATTGCAGGTGACCTTCTGCAAATACGCCAGCGCATCGGCGCCGCTGACTTTGAACTCACCCATGTGCGACAAGTCAAAAAGTCCGACATTGTTTCTGACTGCGAGATGTTCGGCGGTGATTCCTGTATATTGTATCGGCATATCATAACCGGCAAACGGAACCATCCGCGCGCCGGCCTGAACATGAAACTCATAAAACGGTGTTTTCTTGAGAGCCGATTTCTCTTCTACTGCATGTGTCATCGGTTGGCCCTCCTCTATGTCAATAGTTATCTTTTCTCACAAACGGTCACAGACATTAGTATCAAATGTAAACAACAAATATGAACAACAGACTCAGACAACCTGCATCAAACAGATGTCGTCTGTTTCTCCTGTGACGCCATCGCACGCAACGCCGCATGCAAGATCCCGCCGTGACGGTAATACTCCACTTCAAGCGGCGTGTAAATCCGCGCAATGGCGGTCACTTCGTCGGTCGAACCATCTGCGCGTGTCACTACCAGCTTCAAGCGGCGCCCCGGTTGCAAGTCATTGCTCAAACCAAGTATATCAAATGTTTCAGTCCCGTCGATTTCATGTGAGTCAGCGCTCTCATTCGGCAGGAACTGCAATGGCAGAACTCCCATCCCGACCAGATTACTACGATGTATGCGCTCGAAACTTTCTGCTACTACGGCCTTAACACCGAGCAGGAATGTGCCTTTGGCCGCCCAGTCGCGTGATGAGCCGGTTCCGTATTCTTTGCCGGCGATTACTATCAACGGTGTGTTCTCCTCGCGATACTTCATTGCCGCGTCATAAATTGACATTTGCTCGCCATCGGGCTGATGACGTGTCACGCCGCCTTCAACTCCGGGAACCATGCGGTTTTTGATGCGGATATTGGCGAATGTGCCGCGGGTCATCACCCGGTCATTGCCGCGCCGCGAGCCGAATGAGTTAAACTCACGCGGTATGACACCGAGCGCTTGCAAGTACTGTCCTGCCGGACCGTCGGCGGGAATCGCTCCGGCCGGTGAAATATGGTCGGTGGTGATTGTATCACCAAAGACCGCCAGCGCGCGCAGGCCTTTGAACTCCGTAATCGACGGTGTCTCGGCTGTCAAGCTCTCGAAGAATGGCGGCTCCTGAATATAGGTTGAGCTGTCATTCCATCGGTACAACTCACTACCGGAGCCGGGAATTTTGTTCCATTCCTCATTGCCATTCCAGACATCGGCATAACGACTAACAAACATCTCGCGTGTCACATGCGTATGCACCGTCTCCTGCACTTCGGCGCTTGATGGCCAGATGTCCTTGAGAAACACTTCGGCGCCGTCTTTGTCGACACCGAGCGGTTGTGTTTTCAAGTCAATATCCACTTGTCCGGCCAGCGCAAAAGCCACCACCAATGGCGGTGAGCAGAGGTAATTGGCCGGAGTGTACGGGCTGATGCGTCCTTCAAAGTTGCGATTGCCGGACAATACCGATGCGGCTATCAGGTTCTTGTCTTTAATGGCTGAGACAACCGGCTCGGCCAGCGGGCCACTGTTGCCGATGCAGGTAGTGCATCCGTAAGCCACGACATAGAATCCGAGTTGTTCGAGATACTCCAGTAATCCGGCGTCTTTGAGATACTCGGTGACAACTTTCGAACCCGGAGCCAGCGAGGTTTTGACATACTTCGGAACCTGCAAACCACGCTCAGCCGCTTTCTTCGCCAGCAATCCTGCGGCGAGCATCACCGACGGATTACTAGTGTTGGTGCAACTGGTAATTGCGGCAATCACCGTTGAGCCATGTCGCAGAGTTTTGTCACGGTCGGTCAGGTCTGCGTCCGCCCCCTGGTCTGAGTCAGACTTCCAATCGATTTGCACAGAATCATTGACACGCTCATCTGCAACAGAGAACCCGCCGTCTTTAACCGGTTTCGTCAGTCCGCCCTCGAATGCGGTTTTCATATCCGGCAGTTTGATTCTGTCCTGCGGACGACGAGGACCGGCGAGTGACGGTACCACTGCGGCCAAATCCAGTTCGACCACTTGTGTGTATTCCGGAATCGGACTTTCATCAGTGCGGAACAGCCCCTGCTGTTTGCAATAGCGCTCCACAAGGTCTATCAGCGTCGTCGGGCGACCGCTCAAATCGAGATAGCGCAGAGTTTCGGCGTCAACCGGGAAATAGCCGACTGTGGCGCCCTGCTCAGGTGACATATTGGAAATCGTCGCCCGGTCTGTCAGTGACATCGTGGTCACACCCGGACCGAAGAACTCAATAAACTTCCCGACTACACCAACCTCGCGGAGTTTTTCGGTGATAGTCAACACCATGTCTGTGGCGGTGGCGCCTTCGGGGAGTTTGCCGGTCAGTTTGAACCCGATTACATCCGGAATCAACATCGACATCGGCTGACCGAGCATGGTCGATTCGGCCTCAATCCCTCCTACTCCCCAGCCAAGCACACCGAGACCGTTTATCATCGGCGTATGCGAGTCAGTGCCAACCAGTGTGTCAGGATAGACAAGCGATTCATCATTGACGGCGGTTTCAAAAACGACGCGACCGAGATATTCGAGATTAACCTGATGTACAATTCCGGTTGCCGGAGGCGCAACACGCAGGCCCTTGATGGATTCCTGTCCCCACTTGAGGAACTGATAGCGCTCATTATTGCGCTCGAATTCACGGCTTGAGTTGCGCGCGAGAGCGTCACGCACACCATAATTATCCACCTGCACAGAATGGTCGATGACCAGATCGACCGGGATTTTCGGCTGAATCAGTTTTGGGTCGCCACCGAGTCGCGCCAGCGCCGAGCGCATCGCCGCGAGGTCCACCAGAGCCGGCACACCGGTGAAATCCTGCAGGAGAATCCGCGCCGGCATAAACGGGGTTTCACTTCTGCTGGATTCGCTGGCCTGCCAATTAGCCAGACGGCGCACATGCTCTTCTGTCGTGGCGAAACCGTCGAAATTGCGCAACGCCGCCTCAAGCAGGACACGAATTGAGTACGGCAGACGGCTCATCGAGCCGAAGCCCTGCTCCTCGAGAGCTGAGAGCGAATAATACTGTTTGGGACCGGAATCAGTTTGTAGCGTCTTGAGCGCATCGAAATTGTTTTTCATCATAGAACTCACCTTATGTTGTTGCCCGGAGATTCGGCTGGCGTTCGGTCGGATATCCGGCGAGTTGTAATGCTGTCGCTGTGGAAGAGGAAGATGGTAGCGCATCCACCCCATCGCCTGACTCCCATGGGAAATAGTACTCCAACTTGCGCGCTAAATCAAATCCCGACAGGAGATTCCCTGCGCTCCGGCGTTGGACGACTCAGCCCTCGCATTGTCTGATAGCAACACACCCCATCAGACTTTGTTTCAGGAGAAAATCGCCGTATACTCAAACCATCATGAACGCGCCCAATCGATTCATTGGTATTCTGACCGACGACTTCCCCGATGACCGCCTGACTTATCAAAAGGGCATCCCGACATTCCACCCTGAAGATGTAGCTGAGGCGGCAAAATGCATTGAGTTGGCAAAATCCGCCGGGCAAAAGCTGTTTATCACCGGTTTCGGCAATAATATCGATCCGCTCGGCGAGCCATTCGCCGATTTGATTGTCCTGCGCACTGACCGACTCGGACAGATGATTGCTGTTGATGAAAGCGACTTGAGCATTGTTGTCGGCGCCGGGTTTCCGCTACGGGAGATAAACGCCAGAATCGAATCCACCGGCTTGTTTCTGCCGATAGGCAATCTGCCCTATGTCGGTTCAGTCGGCGGGGCGATTGCGGTCGGGCTGAGCGCCGAATTACCGGAGGAGCATTGGCAGGCAAAACCCGCGCATGGAAGTGAAGAACCAACTCCGCCGCAGATTTCTATTGAACGGTATGTCCTGCGGCTTGATGTCGCCACTGCTACCGGAGAAGCCAAAACATTCGGAGTAGCCACAGACAAAC
>CAZFAL010000217.1:2749-4415 GCA_964516945.1 uncultured Ignavibacteriales bacterium | reverse complement strand
TGCAACAATCAGTGAAAAGCTTCCCGCAGAGCTTAGCTGAAATTGCGCAGTCTGTCGCCGGTCGTCTGGTTGAGAATCCTCCACTACTATCGAGCGCAGGGGGCATTTTCCGTGACGGCGCCTCCGAAGAACTGGATGCGCTGAAGGCCTCAATCGCTGACGCCAAGGCCTATATGGCCGGTTTGCAAACCAGCGAGCGTGAGCGCACCGGGATACCGTCACTCAAGCTCGGCTTCAACAAAGTCTTCGGTTACTACCTTGAAGTGACACATCTTCATCGCGACAAAATTCCCGGACATTATATTCGCAAACAGACATTGGTAAATGCCGAGCGCTATATTACTGAGGAAATGAAAAAGCATGAGAGTGTGATACTCGCCGCTGAAGAAAAAATCTTCAAGGTCGAACGTGAACTTTTTGAAGCGCTGCTGGAAAGGTTGACAGAGGACATTGTCGATATGCAACTCGCCGGAGAAATTCTCGCGGAAATCGATGTAGCCACTGCGCTGGCGGAACTGGCGGTTGAGCGTGACTATTGTTGCCCGTGTCTAACTGAAAGCGTTGAATTGTCTATCACAGATGGGCGCCATCCGGTGATCGAGCATATTCTGCCGAAAGGCGCCTTTGTGCCGAATGATATTGAACTTCAGCCGGATGCGATGCGTGAGATGATTCTGACGGGTCCGAATATGGCCGGTAAGTCAACCTTCTTGCGACAGATTGGTCATATTGTTGTGCTGGCGCAAATCGGCTCCTATGTCCCGGCGAAGTCCGCGACAATTGGTCTGTGTGACAGAATCTTCACCAGAGTCGGGGCTGTGGACAATCTCTCACGCGGGCAATCGACTTTCATGGTCGAGATGCTTGAGACTGCGAATATTCTCAATAATGCTACTGAACATTCATTGGTGCTCCTTGACGAAGTTGGGCGCGGAACCTCAACATTCGACGGCCTCTCAATCGCCTGGGCGCTGGCCGAAGACATACACAACCGTATCAAGGCGCGTACCATTTTTGCGACACACTATCATGAGTTGACTGCGCTGGCGAATGGACTTGAATCAGTTGAGAATTATCAGGTGGCGGTTAAACGCTGGCAGGGCGAAGTGATCTTTTTGCATAAGATAATACCCGGTGGTTGTGATGACTCCTATGGTATTGAAGTCGCCCGTCTGGCGGGAATGCCGAAACAGGTGCTGACACGCGCCAAAGAAATCCTGCGCGGACTCGAAGCCGGGAAAAGCTCAAGCGCTGTCGATGTCGAACGTCACAGGGAGCCGGTTGTGCAAACGTCACTGTTTGATGTGCACACACCGTCAGAAGTGGAGAAGCGTCTCGCCGCAGTTGACATCAATTCATTGACACCTGTGCAGGCGTTGTGCTTGCTTGCCGAATTGAAAGAGGCGCTACCGGATGAATAACACGACTACTGACAAGCAGGCAAACTGGATTCGCCCGCTACCTGAGCGGTTGGTGAACAAGATCGCCGCCGGTGAGGTGATTGAACGGCCGGCGTCGGTTCTCAAGGAACTGGTTGAGAACGCCTGCGACGCCGGAGCGACACAGGTTGATGTGCTTGTCGAAAAGTCCGGCATGACCAAAATCGAAGTGCATGACAACGGCTCCGGGATTCGCTCCTCGCAATTGGAAATTGCATTTTCGCGAC
>CAZFAL010000217.1:0-2649 GCA_964516945.1 uncultured Ignavibacteriales bacterium | reverse complement strand
CATGACAACGGCTCCGGGATTCGCTCCTCGCAATTGGAAATTGCATTTTCGCGACATGCCACCAGCAAGATTCGTGATTTCGCGGACCTTGAGCATATCGCAAGCTACGGCTTTCGCGGTGAGGCGCTACCGTCCATCGGCTCAGTTTCACGGTTGCGCATGATTACGAAAACCGCCGCTGAAGATCACGCCACGGAGATAGTCATTGAGGGCGGCGTAGTCCGCGATGTGCGACCGTCACAGCGCGCAGACGGAACCTCGGTGATTGTCGAGGACTTATTCTTCAACACACCCGCGCGTAAGAAATTTCTCAAATCCGAAACCACTGAGGCGCGTCAGTTATCACGCGCGGCGCTGTCACAGGCGCTCGGGGCGCTGGGTGTCGGGTTTTCGGTGCGGCTCAATGGTCGTAAGTTGTTTTCATTTGCACAGACAGACACATTGTTGCAACGCGCCACACGGGCGCTGGGCGTGGCTGACAATGCCTTATTGGAAATCGATGTACGCGAGGGGTGTTTTCATTTGTATGGTGTCCTTGGTAAGCCGGATGTCGCCCGGTCGGTGCGTGGCGGGCTGACGCTCTATGTCAACAATCGCGCCTTGCGTTCGAGTCCGCTGTTGAGCGCATTTTATCTTGGTTATGGTGAGTTACTGCCGAAGGGAGTCTTTCCGATTGGCGCGGTGCATCTTGATGTTGACGGCGAGCTGGTGGATGTCAATGTGCATCCGGCGAAAAATGAAGTGCGTTTGTCGCAGGAGCGTGAGGCGCATGCGTTTATTCGTCATGCGGTGCGAGACACATTGCGTCAGCGGGGGATTATCCCGGAGTTTGGACTGCGTGACCGTCATGTCGAACCCGGTTTTCCACATATCACAGAACGCCCGGCGCAAGTTGTCCCCGGTTTTGGCTCTGGCGGAGCATTTTCTGAACGCATCGGCGCGTCGGCGACTGAAGCGCTATTCGGCGCTCGTAATACTGAGCGCTCAAACACAGGGAACCAGAGTGGTGAATCAGTCGCTGATTCTCCAATGGTAGTGACACCTACTCCGGACATTGACAAGGAAGCGCCGACGGAGTTGTTCGCCGCCGGCGTGCGCTATCTTGGGCAGTTTGCCAATTTGTATTTGTTGGCGCAAAGTGGTTCGGATTTGTATCTCGTTGACCAGCACGCCGCGCATGAGCGGATTCTCTATGAAGAAACAATGGCCAAAATGAGCGCCAATGCGGCGTTGTCGCAGCGAATGTTGTTGCCGGTCAATGTTGAGCTGTCGCCGGAGCGTTTTATGGTCTGGGAGGAGCATAAGGACGAACTGGCGGCAATCGGATTTGAGACCTCGCATCTTGGCGGGCAGACAGTCATGATAAACGCCACACCGGCGATTTTGGCTCATCGCTCACCGGAGAAAGTCTTCGGCGCCTCGCTCGATGACATTCAACGCCTTGAGAAGAGCGGATATTCGCCTATCAAAGCCGTCGCGCAATCGATTGCCTGTCGTTCGGCAGTATTTTCGGGAGACAGGCTCGATGACGAAGAGGGCAAAGTGATTATTGAGCGTCTGTTTGCCTGTGACACCGGGTACTCCTGTCCACATGGCCGACCGACATTTGTCAAAATCTCTCGCGCTGAGCTGGACCATCGCTTCGGGCGCACATGATGCATCTCACCGATTCACTTGCGCTATGTCCATCCTGATTATCAGCGGCCCGACCGGCTCCGGCAAATCCGCAGTTGTTCATCAGCTTGCTGATGAGTTACCCGTCTCTATTATCAGCGCCGATTCACGGCAAATCATTCGCGGCTTTGATATCGGTTCGGCGAAACCGTCGGCGGAAGAGCGCAAGCGCTATGATTACCGGCTGATTGATATTGTCAGCCCCGGTGAGGGCTATTCGGCGTTTCGGTTCAAAGA
Organism: uncultured Ignavibacteriales bacterium; assembly: GCA_964516945.1. Classification (GTDB taxonomy): domain Bacteria; phylum Zixibacteria; class MSB-5A5; order GN15; family JACZUZ01; genus JAJRPJ01. The sequence goes on along the minus strand of CAZFAL010000217.1, from coordinate 738 downwards.
AGACGCTGAACGGGAAATCAAATCTGTCATTAAGGCAGGGCGTATCCCTGTTATCTGTGGTGGGACCGGATTGTATATTCGCGCGCTGGTTGAAGGCATTTTCGAGATGCCGACTCCTGACCCGGAGCTGCGCAAGAAAATGGCCGACGAGGCGGAACGACTTGGACCTGAGGGATTGCATGACAAATTACGGCTCATCGACCCGCTGGAGGCGGAAATCACACACGCCAATAATGTTGTCCGTGTGCAACGCGCGCTTGAAATCTATTACCTGACCGGCAAAACCAAATCCGAACTGGCCGAGAGTCAGCGTCTGACAGCCAAACCGTTCGAGTATACACAACTGGCGCTGACTCCGCCGATTGCCGATGTCTATGCGCGTATCAACGCCCGGGTTGAAGTGATGCTCGATTCCGGCTGGCTGTCTGAGGTGGAGGAGCTGATAGCAACACACGGCGCTGAGAATATCCGCGCGGCGCGCACAATCGGCTACACAGAATTAACAGAACATCTCACCGGCAATATGAGTTTGCCAGCCGCTGCCGAGCTTATCAAACAAAACACCCGGCGCTACGCCAAACGTCAAATGACCTGGCTACGCGGGGTAGGAGATGTCGCATTCTGCGCAATGCCTGAGATTCTTTTGGAACAGGCCCGTGCGCATCTAAACAATTCATAGCCAGTAGGTCGAAACCCTTGTGGTTTCGATTGCGCAAAATGAGACAGTGTTTCGTATAC
>CAZFAL010000216.1:2288-4432 GCA_964516945.1 uncultured Ignavibacteriales bacterium | reverse complement strand
ATAAACGTATGCGCGGCCAGATAGGTCACCAACCGTCGAATTACGCAATGCCCCGACAATCAAATCAGAGTATCCATCATTGTTGACATCCCCGGCTCCGGAAACAGAGTTCCCAAAATTGTCCCCGGCCGCCTCGCCGCTGAAGGTGTACAAAAGCGCCCACGACTGCCCGGAATACACATATGCGCGACCCGCATCACTACCGGATGCATCGTTTTGTTGAGCGCCGATTATGAAATCGCCAATTCCATCATTGTTCACATCGCCGGCATCAGAGACGGAAGCGCCGAAGCGGTCGTCAGCCATCTCACCAGTGAACACGTGCAATAGTTCCCCGGTCTCCCCTGAATATAGATACGCCCGACCTGCATGATCGCCGCCGGCTCCGTTAAGCGAGGCGCCGATAAGCAGATCGGTGACACCATCGCCGTTGATGTCTGCCACCGAAGAAACAGAGCCACCAAAACCATCGCTCACCGCCTCACCGTTGATTGCCAGCGTGGGTTGTACTTCAGCCAGGCCGCTGGGCGGTAAAACACACACAAAACTTGTCATTGCCAATGTCATGGCAACCATGGTGTTACTAAACCTGGGCTTCATACAACGCCTCTCCTTCGATGGATATTACAATTGGCAAGCTTCTTTGATTCGTATCAGGCTTTGCAAGACGAATTTGCAATACGAAAGAAACAATAGCAGTCCGCAAAACAGTAACGCCATGCCCTACAGCGCTCTACAATGTAAGCGCACACGCCCGAGAAACAGGCAAATCAGATTCTAACTCCACTGGATTAGAGAAACTACCAGCAAGTATAATGGATATATAGAGAGAATATGTCTCTGTGTCAAGAGAAAGTCTGTGTCAAGAGAAAAACTGTCTCGCACAGTGCGAGTTCCCAAAACCTGCCCCTGAGGCATTACCTCAACCCGCCACAAACAAAATCCCAACTAACTCACACCCGATTTTGACTCCCCCATACATATGTAATGGCAGAACACAAACGCCCACGCTACGAAATCACTACAACCTTACTAACTCAAATACGAATTGCACCAAACGAACCCAATTTGCAGAGTATGTGATAAGCCCCGGAAATCTCGGTTATAACATAATATCCGGGAACCAGGCGCCTAAAACACAGTATCATACCATGGGGCAGGTATTGTCCCTAAAATGAGATGCGCGTTTCACACCTGAAACGCGCCCCAAATCAAACTGGTAGCTCCGCGCCTTTTGAACCTGTCCCTGACAATAATCCGTTTGTCCACAAGAAAACTGTTTCACGAAAGCGAGCTCTAATCCTATGTCCTTCACAGAAAGTCGCCGCCATATTGCAAAACGATTGCAATTCACAGCTCTCGGACTAGTCATTGTTGGCTCCCTTGTCGCTACCGGAGTCCGCGCCAAAGAGCAGACCGATTCACTCGCCGTCATCAAGGCGGCCTTGCCGGATTCGGTGTCACTCGATAATAGTGTCACCTATGTTGATTTCTGGGCGTCATGGTGTTTACCCTGTAAACAGTCGTTCCCCTGGATGCAACAACTATATGAGAAGTATCACAAACAGGGCTTAAACCTTGTTGCGATTTGTGTCGATAAAGACCATAGCTCGGCGCTGAAGTTTCTCAAAGAGACCAAGGCAACGTTCACGGTGTTATTCGACTCAACCGGCGCGATTGCGAAACAATACAAACTCAAAGCGATGCCGGCGTCGTATTTGTATGACAGCGACGGTCATCTGGTCTTATCCAAAAAAGGGTTTCGCAAAGAAGAAACCGTCAGTGTTGAAGACAAAGTTTTGCAATCGTTACTTGCGATGAATAAGAAAAAGAAACACAGTGGCAAAACATCAAAACCGGAGGCGAACAAATGAAACCAGAACTGAAGACACGTTTCAGAAATCTTGCCCTGAGCGCAGGAGTAGTGGTTGTACTATCCGGCGCCTTTACCGGTTGCGCCAAAGTAGGTGTGCAGGTCTGGGAGCGAGACGTACTTGCCAAAGACGAAATGCAACTCGACTATCCTGCGCTGGACATGTCCATTGATGACCACATTTACTTCAGCAAAGAGGCCTCAAGCGGCGGTCGCGGATTCGGCGGCGGCGGGTGCGGATGCAATTGAGCGGCAAAATATACAGTAGCAA
>CAZFAL010000216.1:0-2188 GCA_964516945.1 uncultured Ignavibacteriales bacterium | reverse complement strand
AAACACAGTGGCAAGAAACACAGTGGCAAAAAACACAGTGGCGCAACAGGAGCGGTTTCAGTTCGGGGAGCGCTCACTGCCCTTACTGCGACCTTGCTCGGTTCCGGCGCTGTCCACGCAGTCGGGACTAAAGGCAAAGTGGAATCATCTATTCTGCTCTATTCTGAAACCAATCGTGTTAGCGCCGGCGAAGGTGTCTTCAGCATTACCCGCTTTCTCAAAAAAGACAGAATCTTAAATGCGCATCTCACACTGGACGGTCTCACAGGCGCATCACCAAATGGCGCAGCGCCGGCGAACAGCATCCAGACATTCACCCGCCCGTCCGGCAATAACTCATACAAGGCAAAACCGGGCGAGACACCACTCGATAAAACTTTCAAAGACACACGCTTCGCCGTTGACGGCAGTCTGACGAATCCGTTAAACCGCATGACCAATCTCATTGTCGGCGCACACCTCTCCGGCGAGCATGATTATACATCATTCGGCGCCAATGTCGGTCTGACACGCGACCTGAACCGCAGGAATACAACTTTCTCCGGCTCTCTGGCGTTTTCACACGATCTTGTCAATCCCATAGGAGGAGCGCCGGCGCCGCTTGCAAACATGGCAGTGTCTTCAGGAGGGCGTGGCGGTGAGGAAGAAGGTGGCCCTAGTGAAAGCAAAAACATTATTGACGCTGTGATTGGCGTGACGCAGGTTTTGAGCAGAACGACTCTGCTTCGGCTGAACTATTCGTTTGACTATACCTCCGGATATCTCAATGATCCCTACAAGATTGTCAGTGTCGTGCAGGGACAGTCCGGCGCCCAACCGGGCGAGCCGACAGAATACATCAACGAGTCCCGCCCGGGTAGTCACACAAAGCGCGCGGCCTATGCCGAATTGCGGCAATACATCAGCGGTCATATAGTCGACCTGTCCTATCGCTACTTCAGCGATAATTGGGGTATCCGTTCACAAACCGTCGACTTCCATTACCACCTGCCACTAAAAGCCGGGCATGCCATCGAGCCCCATGTGCGCTGGTATCATCAGACACAGGCCGATTTCTATCAGCCATATCTCTTCAACAGCGCCTCAGTTCCGACTCATGTGTCCGCTGATTACCGGCTGGCGCCCTTCCATGCCCTCACACTCGGACTGAGATACCTGTACCCGCTTCTGCAGGGTACGCATCTAAGCATCGGCGCCGAATACTATCATCAAATCGGAGACCTCAGTCCGCCAGAGGGACTCGGGGCGCTGAGCCAATATGACCTTTTTCCGGAAATGAAAGCCGTGATGGTCCGTGTGGGATTCAGCTATGACCTCAATAAGTGACACGCAATATCGTATCGAGCGCGGTTCGTCACATTGGGTGGTGACATTCTCCGCGATGGCCGGACCCTGTGAGATACTGTTACGTTGCAAAGAAAAGAGCGAAGCCAGACATCTGGCTTCGCTCTCGTATCTTGAAACACAACGAATCGAGCGCAAGTTCAGCCGCTACCGTGATGACAACACTGTCTACAATATCAACAACACTCACGGCAAACCGGTGAGTGTCGATAAGGAATTCGCTGACTTGTTCAACTATGTCGACCAGTGTTACAAAATCAGTAATGGGCTCTTTGACATAACCTCCGGAGCGCTTCGTAAGGCATGGACATTCAATGGCGCCGAAGTCACACCGGATGAAGAATTGATTGCCTCATTACAGAAACAAATCGGCTGGGACAAAGTCCGCTGGGATGGAGAGTCAATCTGTCTGCAGGAGGGAATGGAAATTGACCTCGGTGGTGTCGGTAAAGAATATGCCGTCGATAAAGTAGCCGACATGCTCTTTGCCGAATCCGGTGTGACACTCATGGTCAATTTCGGCGGAGACATTCGCGCCATCACAGATGAGCGGGAGCCGGAGCCGTGGGTTGTCGGTATTGAAGATCCTGAAGCCGAAGACAGCGCTATCGGCGAAATCAAACTCACCAATGGCGCAGTCGCTACCAGTGGCGATGCTCGACGGTTCTGCTATGTCAACGGCGCCCGATTGGGACACATACTTGACCCGCGCACCGGCTGGCCGGTTGCTGACGCGCCGCGTAGTGTGACAGTTGTTGGCGCCTATTGCCTCGAATCCGGCCTGCTCGCCACCCTCGCCATGCTCCAGGGCCCCGCCGCCGAAACCTTCCTCCAAAACCAAAAC
>CAZFAL010000215.1:0-4481 GCA_964516945.1 uncultured Ignavibacteriales bacterium | reverse complement strand
GCAAAGATCTCAGTTTTTTCGGCTCTTTCGGGACTCGCGGTCTGGGCTATCCGGTCAGTGAGCTGAAAACCAAAATCGCGGGTATTCTCGGTCTGAACAAACGCTGGCGGCTGGCGATTGTCGGGGTTGGCAATATCGGCTCGGCGCTGGTCGGCTACAAAGAGTTCCCCGAACGCGGCTTTGATATCCGGCTGGTATTTGACGATGATCAACGAAAAATCGGTAGCAAGCACAAGGGGCTGGTCGTTTCTGACATAAAAAACCTCAAAGAAGAGCTCTCTGCCGAGCGGATTGATATAGTTGCTCTGGCGGTCCCCGGTTCAGTCGCTCAGGAAATCACTGATATAGTTGTCTCGGCCGGGGTGCGCGGGATTTTGACGTTTGCTCCTGTTCATCTCGATACCCCCGAGGATGTTTTCGTTCGCCGTGAGGATATGACCATGGAGTTGGAGTATCTGACCTATGCGCTATCGAGCTGTGACATTAAGTCTGTCAAAGACATTGACTTAAGCTGATCCGGCTAAGTGTCCAGCCGGAATTTTTTACAGCAGAGAATTATTCCGGCCATAAAACGTTGGAATCTGCGCCTCCGGTGTTGTATACTTGCGCGCGTTTCCTGCGTGAATCTCATGCAGGATTCCGTATACAGAGTCCTGCGAAAGCCGGGCTGTGTAACTCTTCTTGAGCGTTTTCTCCTTGACCCGCGCGGCGGTTTCATCTGGAGCAATATATGGGAAGAGGGGGAAACAGAAATTGGGACAGGATTTCTTCAGGGAATAGGATATTCCCGTAGAGTCAATGGATTGACCCTGTCCCGAGTCTACCAGAAAGCCCGCTCCGGATTCGGAGCGGGTTTTTCTTGTGTGGACAGGAATCCAACGCAAATCCGCCGAGAATCCATCGCTCAGGTTGAGGCATTTTGTGTATAACCGATAATCAACAACATGAACATGAGACCAATGGTGAATCATATGAACAGGAAGTATCAGCTGGTTAAGATGCACAAACCGAAGATTGTCGGCCGGAAACTGGTTGTCGCGCTTGTTGCCGTCGTAATTGCCACATTTTCTTATGCGCCAAAAGTGGGCGCCAAGGGGAATGTCTCTTCGGCAAGCACGTTGTTGCGTGATGCCGGTAGCCTACTTCAGGCCGGCAAGTATGACAAGGCCAGGGCGCTGTATCTCGAAGCGCTGAAGGAAGACAGTCTCAACCAGCATGCGCTGAAAAACATCGGTTACATTTATTCAATACGCAAAGATTACAAGAATTCACTGCGTTATCTACAAAAAGCCGAAGCCATCGGTCATGCCGACGCTGACACATACAACTTGCTCGGGATTGCCTATGCCGGAACAGGCGACACCCTCAAGTCATTGAAAAACTACAAGCAGGCAATCAACTTGGCGGGTGACAACGCCGCCTATGTCAAAAACTATGGCGCGGCGCTTGTCACTGCCAGCAGATTCAGTGAAGCAATTGCTGCACTCGACAGCGCGCATACAATGACACCGAAGGACGGCGAAATCGATTTTCTGCTTGGTAATTGTTATGCCGGTTTAGCGAAACCTGAAGAAGCGCTTAAGAGTTATCGCGCGGCGATTGAGTCAGGGTATGACACCGGTGAGTTGCGTTATCACCTTGGGATGGTTTCAGAAACTGCCGGTGACTTATGGAGCGCCGAAGAACATTATGGCATAGGTATCTCGAAAGACCCCGGCAATCTTGAGCTGCGTCAACGTCTGGCGGTTCTCTATTTGCGCGCGGGTGTATACAATCAGGCCGAACGACTTTTCAAAGACAACCTGAGCCGTGACCTTGATTTTGTCAAATCCAGAATCGGCCTGGGGACCTGTTATGCCTTTATGGGCTATTCTGATTCGGCCTATGCAGAATTGAAAACTGTCCGTGAGACACACAAAGACCAGTATGAAGCGATGAAACAAATGGTCGAAGGCGCCAACAAGTATTACAAAGAATCAAAGCGCAAAGCAGATAGCGTTTCATCCCGGTAGAACAACGTCAGACAGATACAAAACAAACAGTCACAATGCGCATACTCACCATGGCCGAAAAACCTTCCATACCGCAATCTGCAAACCACGCTCAGGCGCAACGTCTGCGAAAATCATTTCGCGCTGTCGGGCATCTTGTGGATTCGGGAATTATGAAAGAGATTCTCGACACCATTATTCGTGAGGGCGGCACATTTTCAATTGAGCGCTTTGATATCGGCAAAACCAACGACGACCAGTCAGTGTTGGAGGCGTCATACACATCAGAAAGCGAAGCTGTGCAGGATGTGATTGCGCGTCGCTTGATTGACCTTGGCGTCGAAATCGACGCAGAGCGCTCGGTGAAGGTAGACCGCTCGCCTGCTGACGGCGTCGCGCCGCGTGACTTTTACACAACGACAAATCATGAAACGAAAGTAACATACAACGGCCAGACTGTTCCGGTGGAGAATATCCGCATGGACGGCGCGATTGTTGTCTCCGGGAGTGACGGAACAGTGAAAGCGGCTTGTGTCAAGCAACGTGATTTGAAACAGGGCGATATGGTAGTCGTTGGCGCTGAGGGTATCAGGGTCGTACCGGAATTTGTGGAGCGTGACAGGTCGGAATTCGGGTTTATGACCGGCGATGTGTCATCTGAGCGCGTGGTGCGGATTGTCGTCGACACGGTCGCCGAAATCATGTCCGACAGGACAAAGAAAGTCGTTGTTGTTGCCGGACCGGTGCTGGTGCATACCGGTGGCTCCGGGGCATTCGGACGGCTGGTGGAAAACGGCTATGTGCATGGACTGCTCTCCGGCAATGCGCTGGCTGTGCATGACATAGAAAATCAACTCTATGGCACATCACTCGGTATTGACACCAAAACCGGTGAGGCGGTTGACGGCGGCAATAGCCATCACCTGCGCGCTATCAATGAAGTGCGCCGGGCCGGTTCTATCAGGAACCTTGTTGAAGAGGGAGCGCTGCCACGCGGTGTGATGAGCTCAATCATCAAAGCCGATGTGCCCTTTGCGCTGGCCGGTTCTATTCGCGATGACGGCCCCCTGCCGGAAACAATCACTGATATGAACGAGGCGCAAAGCGCTTACGGCAGAATTCTACAAGGCGCTGATGTTTGCCTGATGCTGGCGTCGATGTTGCATTCAATCGCTGTCGGCAATATGCTACCGGCGCGAGTGCTGACTGTCTGCGTGGATATCAACCCGCCGGTAGTCACCAAACTCAAAGACCGCGGCTCCCATCAAGCGATAGGTGTTGTCACCGATGTTGGGTTGTTCCTGCACCTGCTGGCCAGACGGTTGTGCGCATAGCGTTATTGTCGCACTATTATCTCACTCAATCAAAAAACTCATATGCACAGTCGAGACGATTTCTTTTTCAATTGAGCTTGCGTCACTGATTCCTCGCGCTGATACAGATTGAGAATGTAACGGGCGTATCTGAAAGACACCGACTCTGGCGCTGACAGGAGCCCCGACTGATCGGCCGGTTGATTCGGCGATTTGTTTGGCGCGCAATGCGGCGTTTTCAGTTGCCGCGCGAATCATCTGCAATTTGAGCGAATCCAGACCGGTGAACAAATAGCGCGGATTTGATGAATTCAATTCCACACCCCGTTCAATCAATGCGCTGGCGTCTTTGGCCAGTTGTTCAATCCGGTCAACATCAGCAAGCGCGACAGTGACAGTCTGTGACAACGAATATGACATCAGCGCTCCCTCTCTGTTTTCTTTGCGCCAGATGCGCACTGCGCCAACTTCCCGCAGACTGTCCGCATAGCCCTCTTCGGCAAGAAAGTTGTTCGCTGTCTCCAAATCTTTGGCAAGTTTCTCATAGGCGCCGGAAAGGGTCGGTTCAATTACTGAAATGGTTCCCGACCAGATACCGTAGTTTGAGGTAATCGGGCGATACGCCGCGCCGGTGACTGTAATGCTCTGCCCCAGCGACTTTACTTTGATTGCCGTGTGTGACACAATCAACGCGCATAAGATCAACGCCCCGCCAATTATGAAACTCGCGGCGAAATACTGTGACCTGCCTGCGCGTGTTTCGTGTTTCCCTGAGCTATTGTCCTGCATATACGTCTCCCCTCTGCAAATCAGAATCTATCCGATCTGCGACAAATGAAGTGTTGTACACGGCGCTCAAAAAAAAGAGCCGGGCTTATGACAGTTATACACAAGCCCGGCTGAATTGTTTCTGCAGATTGCAGGCGAAGGTAATATGCTACTTCAGCAAGACCATCTTCTTAGACAGTTTTACTCCATCAGCTTGCAGGCGGTAGAAATAAATACCGGAGGCGTATTTGTTGGCGTCCCATGTCACAACATGAGCGCCGGGGTCTTTAAGTTCATTAACGAGTGTGCGCACTTTCTGACCGAGGATGTTGTAGACCACAAGTGACACCTGCGCGCGTTTTGGCAGATAATAACTAATCTGTGTCGACGGGTTGAACGGGTTTGGATA
>CAZFAL010000214.1:0-4503 GCA_964516945.1 uncultured Ignavibacteriales bacterium | reverse complement strand
ATCCGGACAGACCGCACATGTTTATCAAAGAGCTGTCGCTGTATGTCGATTATTTTCGAGAGGAATTTCAACGCTCGACAGATGAATTCACAGACCGCACAGCCAAACGGTTTCTCGAATTCAAGCGCAACATGATAACCGGCATTGAACATTACCGTGAGCTTGCCGAACGCTTCAATCAAGAGCAAAAGGCTCGTTTTCAGCAATCGCTGGACTCACTCCTCTTGGAAATAGACAATATCAGTGTCGGACTTGAACCCTCTTCGCTACAATCACTACGAGCGCATTTGGCGTAGCCGGAAATCCGGGCGACGACACACAGGCTACCGCCGCCGCCCCGCACATATCACAACTCAGACAGCGCACGTCCTGTCCCTATTAGCTTGCGATAATCGCGAATCAGCAAGCGTTTGTCAGTGACGATTAACGCTTGACTTGTCGGCTACTTATCCTATATTAGTTGATGTAGTACTCGTCCACTGTTTGCGGTGGTAACCTGTTTGCGGGGGAAGGTGTGTCAATGCGAAAGAGAAATATCGATCTCAAGTTTGTCATGTCATTGATCATGGCGTTTATCCTGCTTCAAACGTGCTCCAAGGATAATACCTCGCCAGTCGAGCCCAATTTGAATCCCGCTGTCTTGACAGTTTCGCCAGCTTCCGGGACTCCCGGGACATTACTCAATATCAGTGGCTACACTGTGGATCCTGCGGATTCAGTGACGGAAGTTTACATAGGCGGTGAATTGACTGTTTTTTCGCAGGATGGCGCTGGCATGCAAACGCTGATTCCGTTGTTTCTGGACTCTGCCACTCACTGGCCGGCTCCACCTTCGGGATTGCTGGATGTTGAGATTCGTAAGGACGGCTATATCGTTGCTCTTGCGAAAGGCGCTGTAGCGGTAGATTCTCTGCAACATGCCGACGGCGCCACGGAATTGATAAGACAGGATTTTCAGACTCTCACCAATTCATTGCGAACAATCTGGTCTATCCTGCCGGAAGCTCCCGGGACAGATCCACGCCTCTCCGGCTATCGCGACGCTGTCATGGCCATGCTTGATTCGCTTGTCAGCGGCTCGGACAGCTCATTGGCTTCGCTCCTTGATGGAACATCTTCCTGGCTAAATGGCCAGACGCCAGACGTCGCTCTCCTCGATGCAATCCTGGCCTCATCGGGGGCGCTGGAATACTTCAATGAAGCCGCCGGCTCTCTGGGGCGATTGACTGATTCGCTGAACCTCAAACGCCAGAATGGAGAGTTGTGCCGGGGCAGTGGCTGGGACATGGACCTGGCCTGCCAGATGCAGATCTATGTCGTCCTTGATGATTTTGCGAATTACTTTGTCAAGCCGACGACGACCACTTACGCCAACACGGTGGGGCTCGCCGCCGGACTGATAGCTGTTACCGGCGCCAAAATTCCTGCCGAAGCAATTATCAGCGCCTCTCTGACAGTCTTTGAGTTTGTATTTGGAACACTGGCTCCAAGTTTGTTCCCGGCCGAAGTTTCTGATTTTTCCCTCAATCTCCAGAGTGACTCGATTGACGTCAAGGACTACACAACATCCACGATTTCTATCTCGGCTGTCAACCATCCGGCGAGTATCAGCGCCACCGAGGTGCTTGAAGATTTGCTGACCGCTCTCGGCTTGGCAGGGAAACCGGGCAAGGTAGCCAAGAGTTTCCGTGAGCTTCTCGTCAATGAAATAAAGTGGACGCTGGGTCTTTACCGCAAAGCAATCGAGAAACTAAACTCAAACACCGGCAATTCTGTGTTCATCGATCCAGAAGCGGTGTTACCACAGATTAGCTGGGGGCCGGTGAGGATATTCAACCTGGATCTCGTAGAGTTACACAGCCTTAACAAGGATGTAATTGCTGTGGACACGTTTTATCACGAATGGAAAGGTCTCAAACAAGGCTCCGGACACATCCAGGTCTGGGCGAGAGGCCCGGGAGAGAGAGCGAAAGTCCTGATTGACAATGCTCTCTGTCTCGGCTGTGTTTACTACGGCGGTGCGTTCGGGACAGGCGCGCCGGCCAGCGAGATAAAAACAGTAATCGTTGGCAAACCAGCTTCATTGAACGTCACAATTGAGGGATTACCGCCAAGCACAGATGCGAATGTAGTTGTCTCATCAACGACTTACTCCTCCGGACGACTGACAGCAAGCGCTACGTTGGACGACTTGGCGCCAGATGATTATCTTGTCAACTCGCATGAAGTGACAGATGACAGCGGTGTTACCTATGCGCCATACCCGCTTGACACCGCAGTTACTCTACATGACGGTGACACTGCTAGTGTCACTGTGACATACAAACCGACGAGCGTTGGATTGCTTATCTCTGTGATAGGACTGACGCCCGATACAAAGGCTTGGATTGACATCTCAGGACCGAACGGTTTTTCGGCGCATATTGTCGGTGATACACTTCTGGATTCGCTGGAGGCGGGAGCGTACACCATAGCCGCCTCTCCAGTAGCGGGTATCTTTGGCGAAACGTTGTATCCGGCGCCAGAAACGCAGACTGTTGATGTCAAGGATGGAGAGTTAACGAGCGCCACGGTGACTTATACGCCCCCTGAGCCCGACCAATTGTCTTTGTCCCTCTATTTTGGCTCCTCTTATCTTGGATCTATGGGAAAGTTGGGACTGCTACAGATATGGCGAGACTGGCTTGTAGGGGGTCTAAATGACGAAGGAGAGGTTAGAACAGTAGTACCGGCCGATTATCCTAATTATAAATGGATAGACAATTGCTGGCCGGATAGCGGTCTGGAGCTTGCGGGCAGAAACTTTGTTGCTTCAGGGGAAACGCACGGGTCGCACGCCTCTGGGACTGTTAGCTTTACTCAGGTGTCACAGAGTGAGGTAACGATTGAGTTCCATCTTGAAGGTGTTGGCGACTTACCCTCTACAAGTTCATGGGGCAGTGCATGGGCCGGTGTTGGGTTTTCCTCGTATTACCAATCTGAGGATTTAATATTACAGGTAGATAACCCGCAACAATCTCAGATTCAATTGGAAGTCACTTTAGATGGGGACTCACACTTTGATTGCTGGTCAGCATATGAGCCTTGTGGCGGTGGCTTCGCGCGCCTTTGGCTACGCACACCATACACCTGCAAAGGGAAGGGTAGCCCGGTGAAGGACACTGTGATAATAATTGAAAAGCTTCTTCCAACTAACGGTGAGATCTTTCATGTCTCAAGGACTATTAGTTTGGATACCGGCGCTCAAGAATATATTGGTGTTGTTCCTGCCTTCGGCGCTGGCGGGGGAGGCGCAACAGATAGCACGGGAGCCGCGACGGACATTGAATCCTCCTCCATGAATGGCACAATTACATTCCGGCTTCTTCCGGGTCACTAAACTGGATGTTGGAAAGACCGTGACTAACCTACGCCACCAAATCCAATAACTCACCTAATTCCTGAGAGGGCTTAAACTTTTCTTCCAGCCCTGTTTGTCCCGATAGAGTGGATGAGTCGGTGGGATCCATTGACTTTTTGCTTTGCTTCTTCAGTTTCTCGGCGCGCGCTTCATTGGCCATCTTGGCCGCCTGAGCGGCGACTGCTTTGTCCTGTGATGACGGCTCTGAAGGCGCCAGCGCGGCGCGACGAATTGTGTCGGCTTTGCGAATTGTGGCGTCCGGGTCACCGGGAACTGGAGAGGTGTCAATTGAGACTTCACCACCGACTGCGTAGAGCCGTCCATCCGGCCCCTTGGTGAAGCTGAAGCTGGCGCCGCCCCGCGCCAGACCGCCTGCGGCGCCGAGATGCGCCTGCTCATGCGCCCTTGTTTTTCTGTCTTCCTTTTGTAACTCCCGGACTTGTGCCTGCTCTTCGGAAGAAAGATCACTGATAGCTTTTGTCTGCCGGGGTTCTTTCGAGCGTTTGCGACCCTCAGAGGAAATCTCAACCGTGTCCTCATCTCGAATGGCGGCGGAGTTCACACTCGACGCAGGAGAGACTACGGGAGCCGGCTCGTTTTGACGTGCGGATTCTGAGCGAGGGATACCGGTAACTGATGTATTCAAAACCCGATTCAGGGAAATCGCGTTCATATTCAAATTAACGGCTGACAACAAGAGGGACTATAGGGGAGTTGCGCTCTCATGTTCAGATATTCAACAGAGCATGACGCCTGCTAACTATGGGAAACCGCGAATTCGGTCGGGATACCCGCCTTTCTGGAATATTTCTTGCGATTTCCTGCAATTTTTCCTTTGATTTTTCTTGCTCTCAGACATAGATTCCGACCTTCATACAAGGGGCGGAGGTTCCGCCCTTTTGTTGTTTGTGGCGACGGGAATTCGCAGTACATTTTCAGTCGTTGCAGGACAGTATTTCGGTACAACGACAAAGAGCGGCCCATCGGCCCAATGTCGAAAAGGTTACATATTTTCAAACGCAGGAGTAGAAAAATGAATTCAGCATTAAATACAGTGGCGACCAGAACAGGTGGTGTCATTTCTGAATCACAACGCAAGGCCA
>CAZFAL010000213.1:0-4536 GCA_964516945.1 uncultured Ignavibacteriales bacterium | reverse complement strand
CCTGACGGATCAACATACATAATCGGATTATCCAGAGCAAAAACATACGTTGAAGGCGAAGCGTCAAGCGGGGCCGGACTCAAGAATCGACTACAATGTAGCTCTCACTTCGAAACTCCCCTTCCTCCAATAGATTGAGCGATAATTCAGCAGTGTTTTACGCATATTTCCGTCCGCAAACACTCCAAAACCGCTTTTGGGCGAAACTTTAGCGCAAAAACTGTGAAAAAATTGCGCAATTCGCCAAAGTTTCTGTCTACCAAGCCGATACCTGTAACAAAATTATCGTGTTTCTCCTGATTTGCGGTTTTGACTGCCGGTCGGAGTAACACGGGAATCGAGAGTTGCGAGACCTTCGATGAGTAGTGATTAAGACAATAAACGAGAACAAAAGAACAGAAACAGAAGAACAGAAGTACTAACTAACCAAGAGGGGAACAGCGTTCGGATGCGGCATTCAGTGGGGATGTCGTACTTGCGCGGGGTTCCGTTTCCGCATTAACACATTGAAAGGAGCCATAAAATGGCTTTTCGTAAAACAACCAGAGGTCGTAAATCAACAGCCAAGCGCACCATGTCACGTCGTACCGCGACACCGCGCGCCACCACACGTCGTAGCGCCACCAAACGCGGCGCCATCGTTCGCGTGAAGGTCTGGTCAGCAAGCGAAATCAGCATGCTGCGCAAGAACTACCGCAACACCACCAACGGCAAAATCGCCAAGTCTCTCGGTCGTACGGTCGCTTCCGTCCGCGCGAAAGCCGGCGCTTTGAACCTCAAAAAGAACAAGAATTTCTTGTCAATGGTCGCCAAGACTGCCGGTAACGGCGGCATGAAGACCCGCAGGGGCATGGTCCGCAAGGCCAGCTCACGCAAGACTGTTGCGCGCAAAAGCTCAGCCCGTCGCACAACCCGTCGCACTTCAACCATGAAGCGCAAGACCACACGTCGTCGCTAGTCGACCGACCTGTGTCTCTGACATACATTCTTCATTGCGCAAGCAATGAAACAAAGAAGCCCGGTAGCGAGACTGCCGGGCTTTTTTTGTCGCTTCTCTGAAGGTACAACCGCTTAGTCATCATCTTCATCGAGGTAGGATACATCCCGGCATATAGGATTCGATGATCCAAAGAGTCAGTCTCTTTCCACGGCAAATGCCACCTTCTGGGCATGAACCATAATTGAAACTGTTACCTATTTCTCCGGTTCAAAAGAGCGAACCCACAGCAAGCTGTGGCGCGTATATTCTTTCGGGTTACTCAGATTGTGCCGGTGGTTGTTATCCTGATAGAAACCGTGACAACACTCTCAACCATGCTCCTGTTGTCTACTTGTTTACTAGAAACCCGCTGTAACCCGAATGAGTCATCGGGACTAAGGGCATGATACCAAAACCCCGTCGCCAAAGATGTGGCTTATCATGGTCGTCACATCTGAAATATTGAAGGCGCCATCACCGTTCGCATCAGTGTCCAGTGGACAAAGTAGCGGTGGCCCGCTGTTGAAGATACGCTGGATCATGGTTGTTACATCTGCAATATTCACAGAACTATCAGCATTGGCGTCACCTACTGTACAGGGTTCGCAACTGTCAAGCATTCCATTGTCGAAAATCGTGAACGTTGTGTCGGTTTCATCCAGTCCTATTCCCACAAACGTGTAGGTTCCGGGAGGAAGTCCGGTTACCGGCGCCTCCGTAGAATACAAGCAGGGGATGCCCAGCAAAAAGAGAGAACAGAATCCATCCGGGGGACTACAAGCGGTGATGTCTCTAATGATTTGGACCCGCAATGTGATTGTATCGCCGGACTGAACGACCGTCGTTGGACCGACTCTGAGGCATTGGGACAGGACGGCGCCTGACAAGACAAGTGTTACTGAGCCAGGAACAGGTGGGTCTGTTGGACGCACTTTTACGAATTCACCAGTCGGAATCACCTGGCATAAAAGCAGCTTTACCGGCATCAGACTGATCAAGAGGAGAATTGCAAACGTTAATAGCTTCCGTAACATAACTAACCTCCTTGTCGCAAAAATGTGAAGCGGTGAATAGAGGTGTGTGGGCCGCCTACGGAAAGATATGGAGTCGGTTGATTTGTAGCAAGTGTTTTTTCAGACTTGTGAGATTCTGAGTTGGCTCATGAAAAGTGCCAGGCGCCGCACCGCTTGGGGCTTGTTGAGAAACCCTGATGAGTCATTGTGAGAGATGCGACGTGGCAATCTCCCGGCTACGAATCCACGGGATTGCTTCGCTATCGCTCGCAATGACTCCATAAATGACTTTTTCAACAGGCCCATGCGGTGAGGCTCCCAGCTATCAGTCTATTACTGATATCTTGGTAAGATGCAAATTGGACGAAAAAATGTGATACCAGTATCTGCTAGCATGGAAATATGATAAAAGCCCGGCAGCGAGACTGCCAAGCTTTTTTTGTTTGTTGCAAGAACAGCATGACATTTCCTCAATCGCGAGTAAAATACCATATGGTTGGGGAGCCGTCCCTGGCAACAACCTCTATCCAGCCTTCTGTCCAGTTTATTCCTGTTGTATCGGTTTCGTAGAGGTAATAGATTGGAATGTCACTGACACGAACATTCAGCCAACGGCCTGTCCAATGTCGCAGTGATTGTATTACAGGACGATTCCTGGGACTGTCTTTGACGATGCGAGTCACAACCCGTGATGAAAGGGAAGGATTCGACCTTACGTCAATCGTTCCTGTTTCTCTTGGAAAGTAGAATCGACCCGTACGAGCAAGGAACTCAGGCCATTGTAGCGCTTCAAACGCACGTTGCTTCAGCTCCTCTTCCGCGAGCCACAGACCGCCGGGGACCTGATTCAACAGGACTTCAAAGCGACCGTTCTTGATTCTGTACACTTTCAAGCATATACCCTCTGCGACAACTTCGACTGCGTCGGCGCCACTCAATCTATGTCTCTTCAGAGTCGAATCATCAATATACACAAGACTATAGAAGTACCCCAAAGATGTGTCGCGAATGATACGACCGACTCTGTCACCTTGCGCTGATTCATACACCAGAACAGCGCTGTCTGGAAAATTGAATGATTCTCCACGGTTAGCCAGTTCCACGCGGCTAAGTACACCTATGCCCCAGGCAAGGTTTGATGCAACGTCGTGATTTGAGGCGCTGACCGGGCTCTCGCTTGTAGAGCAAGCCACTGCCAATAGCGAGAATAAGACAAGTGAGAATGATCTGTGTGTTGTGTCTTTTGTCCGCATGTCAGGTTTCTCAGGAATTGGTCCCGCACACTCCACGGCCTGTCCTGATTCCCTGGCCGCGTGTACAAGCGCAGATTGAATATAATAGATATTCTTGCGAGAGTGTGTAACACTGTAGCAAAAAAAGGTGGACATATCGAAAGAAGCCCAGCGGATTTCCCGCCGAGCTCCCTTTGCCTACTACTTTTATGATACAACTACTACTTAGTTGCCTTCGTCATTACCTCTATCGCTTGTCAAATATGCCACCACGGCGTCCCAATCGGGAAATCGCTCAGATCCGAAATGAATGTGCTCGCCTTCAAACTTGTCGGCGCCGTTTTTTGTTCGGTCATCGATGAGATAATCGCCTTTGTTCAAATTCTTGTGATGAGTCAGTATCAATCTCTTGTACGCGCAGTCACCGAGATGTTTTTGCACCCAAAGCAATTTATCACTCCACGCCGAGGGATTCTTCCATGGCGCAGTCGAGAGAATATATGTGTCAAAGCGCCTCGCCAGTGTCTTGTAGGACTCGATTGCGCCTGCGAGTGGGTCCATCAAAGCAAATATCCCCGGAGCTTCATCGAGGTCATCCTTAAACTGTTCGACCACGGCGCTATCCAGCCGGTCAATACCGGACTGGAAATCCACGAGCACATTGTCCATATCTATGTAGAGTGTTTGCATTGATGGAGTATACTACAAAATGCAGGAATAACAATGTGCGCTACTTCACCACCGGAGAGCCATCAGCGAGTTCGATACATTGCAACAGCGTATCATCTTTGGCATAGTACAGTTTCTCAAGCGCTTCACTGAATGTGAAGACCGGGTTCTTGTCTTTGAGGATGATGCGGTTGAGTATTTTTCCGTCACTGAATCTCACGCGGGCAATTCCCGGCTGATGCCACTTCTCGGTTTTCAAGTCCGCAACCATGCAGATGCTTTCTTCGGAGGCCAGTGATAGATCTCCATACGGTTGTAGTCCAAAAGAAATAATTGGCGCGCCCGTGTAACTGTTGGCGCCGGCGACAGCGCCAACAGTAGCTGAAAGCGCCACACTTGCGGCCACATTCGCCACAAATGTTCCTATTTTTGCAAGATCACTTCTTCCGGGGCGTTTGAATGTTGTGTTGAATAAGACCGAACCGTCACCAGCTATGAACGCCACACTTTCCCCGGATTTCAAACTAAAACCGCCATTCTCAGCCGAGAGATGAATTGCGCCCCGGACTTTGGCTTTTTTGCCGGATGTCCTGTACCCGCCGTCATCGATGTTCACCTGCAACATCTTTGAACCGTTAAACAC
>CAZFAL010000212.1:2983-4573 GCA_964516945.1 uncultured Ignavibacteriales bacterium | reverse complement strand
GAACCCGACCTACGATGCTTGTCTAGATTCCCGCCTGCGCGAGAATGACACTATTTGATATTTGCGACAATCTCCTACACTGTTCCCTCAATCAACCTCCGCCAAATCGCAAATAAAATGCCGCAACAATTTCGGCTGACTGAGGATGCGCATACCTTTGATTGCATCCTTCTTCTTGGTGACATTTGCGGCGTGTGCGGCGATGAATTCATAGTGCGTGTTGGTGTACACTCGGCGGGGCATCGCCAGGCGCACTAATTCTCGTGGCGCCGGGACAAACTCCGCCTCGTCGCCGCCCTCACCGAACATCAAACTCCCGATTTCCACTGTCCGCACTCCGCATTCGCGATACAACGCCACTGACAACGCCTGCCCGGGGAATTGTTCAGCCGGAATATGCGGCAGAAACTCTCCGGCATCAACAAATACCGCATGACCTCCGGTTGGCGTGACAATCGGTAGTCCCGCGTTTTCGAGCAATGAGCCAAAGTAGGCCACCTGCGAAATGCGGTATTCGAGATAATCTTCGGCGAGAACTTCATTGAACCCGGTGGCCAACGCTTCGAGGTCGCGTCCGGCGAGTCCGCCGTAGGTGGCATAGCCCTCAACAAGGATCAACAGTTCGCGCATCCGGCGGGCTAATTCAAGATCCTTGGTAGCGAGGAACCCGCCGATATTCGCCAGCCCGTCCTTCTTGGCGGACATCATCACACCGTCGCCGTAGTTGAACATCTCCTGTGCAATATCTTTCACCGCACGAAACTCATAGCCCGGCTCATATTTCTTGATGAAATAGCAATTCTCAGCAAAGCGCGCGCAATCAAAGAACATCGGGATATGATGGGTGCGACAGACTGCCGAGGTCTCGCGCACATTTTCCATTGAGACCGGCAAACCACCGACCGAATTGTTGGTGACAGTCAGAATGATGACCGGGATATTTTCAGCGCCCTTTTCCTCAATAAACCGCTCAAGCGCCGGGACATCCATATTGCCGCGAAAGAACCCGCCGGGTCCGGCCCCGGATGAGTCAGCCGGTAAATCTATCGGCACGCCGCCTTTGTGGAGGGTATTGGCTCGTGTAGTGTCAAAGTGTGTGTTATTCGGCACAAACTGGCCGGGTTTCAGAATTGTTGAGAACAAGATATTCTCGGCGACTCGTCCCTGATGCGCCGGAAGAATATACGGCATCCGGAAAATCTCCTGCACCGTGCTTTCAAAGCGCCGGAACGAACGCGCGCCGGCGTAGGATTCATCGCCTTCCATCATCGCAGCCCATTGATGCGCCGACATGGCGTTGGTGCCTGAATCTGTCAGCAAATCTATGAAAACATTTTCTGAATCTAACTTGAAGAGATTGAAGTTTGCTTCGCGGATTTTTTCTTCGCGGAGCGCGGCGTCAAGTTTGGGAATCGGCTCGACCGACTTTATCCGGAACGGCTCCACCGGCGGTTTGATGTTACTTGTGTGTTTGTTCATTGGTGTCCCTGCTCTTTTCGCATTTGCTGTGATGTTCATCCTCTATCGTAGGTCGGGTTCCGGAGTCCGGCAATCGCCGGACGGAGAAACCCGACATGGCCCGCTACAACC
>CAZFAL010000212.1:0-2883 GCA_964516945.1 uncultured Ignavibacteriales bacterium | reverse complement strand
CAACATGTCGGGTTTCTTGTTTGCTGAAGCAAACGCGGAACCCGACCTACACTTACGCGAACATTCCTGACTTTCTACACCTTCTCTAATGCAAACTCGGCGCGCACTTCCCCCACATGAATGCCACGATGATTCTTGACTATCGGACACGCAAATGGTTTGAGATGTGTCATATCAACACCCTCCAACAATGCCCGCTACAACCCAACATGTCGGGTTTCTTGTTTGCTGAAGCAAACGCGGAACCCGACCTACACTTATGCGAACATTCCTGACTTACTACACCTTCTCTAATGTAAACTCAGCACGGACTTCACCGACGTGTAACCCGCGATGGTTTTTCACTATTGGGCGCACGAAGGGTTGCAGATGTGTCATATCAACACCCTCCAGCAGACCGAGCTGTTTCATTGTTTCCACACAGGCGGCATACAGCGCCCGCGTGCCGCCGTCGTTTATTTTGACAACAATCGCCAGCGCAGGGTCTTTGAAAGCAATCGCCTCGACCGCCTCGGCGCCAACTTTACAGATAACATTACCGGGGAAGGTTCGTGACAGCGCCAGATCAAAGCGCCCCTCGCCGGAGACCATCTCCGGATGCGCGCGCATGGCTGAAGCCAGACGCGCCAGCGGGCCGTCAGTGGCTGTGGCCAGTTTGAGAAACCCCAGCGCCAATTTGTCTATCGGCGCGGCATAGTTCGGCGCGCTACAACCGTCAACACCATGCGGCATCTCAGCGGCATTCTGCTCCAGTGTCTCGGCCACAGCCCTGCGCACCGCCGATTGCGTTTTGGAATCAGGATTGAGATATTCTGCAAGGTCATCGCCGAAATGTCTCGCTACGGCGAGAAAGCCGGAATGTTTGCCGGAGCAGTTGTTGCGCGTCGGGTCCTTATCCTCGTCGTGGGTTGGATATACGTTCTTCATCCGCATGAACGACGGCCAATGTGCGCCGCAGAGCAAATCCTCCGGCGCATTGCCTCCTTTTTTCAAAATCGACAATGCGGTGGCTTGATGTTCATCCGAGCCATTGTGTGAGCCGCAGCAAAGCGCCAGCTCCTTTTCGGTGAGACCAATCTTATCGGCCACACCTTCGGCAACGAGTGGTATGGCCTGAAACGGTTTCAAGGATGAACGGGTGAAGGTCAGAGTTGACGGATTGCCGAGCGCGTGTGTCACGGCGCCGTCTCCGTCGAGGACAACAATCGAGGCGTTGTGCACTGATTCGACTCCGTTGCCCCGCGCGATATAGACTGCTTTTTCGCAGACGCTGTTTTTCATTGGTGGTAGGAAACCCTCCTGTGGAATGTTACATCAATTCTGCGCGTCATAACTCCCGGCAAAATATCTCAGGGATATCAGAGGGCGCCTTGGGGCAAGTATGCGCAATAACGAGCCATGTGGCAATCATAGCCGGCCAATCAACCTGATGCGGTCCATTCAGCTGAAGTGTCAGTAGGGACGGGTGTCTTATTCTGTAACAGAGTCCGCCGCAGGCGGGGATTCTATCGGGGGCGCAACAATAATGGCATTGGTGAGTCGCAACAACGCTCTGGGGGCGTTTTCACGACGGCTGTCAAGACAGGAGCCGGTCGGGCCGGTGTAGTTTGGGAATTGTGTGTAGATGTTTTGCGGCAACGGCGCCCCGTCGGCATCGGATACGACCCGACAAAGAAATAAATCATTGCCGGAAACGGAGGAAATTGAATTGTCGCCGCAATCTATCCAGAAAAACCGCAACGGCTCAGACGGCACACCGACAAATGCCTCATTGAGCCCCCGGGGCCGACGCCGGATAAGGAGTTTGGCTATTTCGGCTCCGGCAGGCGGCGCAAAACAGACACTTGAGCTATCCTCATTCTTGAAACGCGCCAGAGCCACTATCTTAAACAAACCTGCAGGACATGGCCCGGGGCATTTGGGATTGTCCCGGCCCATGAAATACTCCCAATGGCAGGAATCAAGAAAACTCCCCGGGAGCGCATCGACCAGATCAAATACCTCATGGTCATAGGCCAGGGTAAAGTCGAATCCGGCGATTCCCTTTCCGCCGGTGTTACAGGTAATTGAGATAGTGTCAACCGTCTGCTGAGAGTTTGTCAACGTGTGCGACTGTATTCTGACAGAGATAAGTTGTGTGGTATCCGAAGCGCTGTCAGCGCGAGCTGTCTCCGGAATGTTGGATGCCACAATTGCCAACGTAGACATGCCCGTTACAAGTAACAGGTTAACAATTTTCACCAAACTATTCATGATCTGCAGGTTACACCGCTTTCAACGTGCTTTCCATTACCATTGGACACAAAACACAACTCAAAAAAATGGCCGGAGCGCTATGAGCTTCCGGCCACAGTTTGTTTCATTGGTAACGAGTGATACTATTCAATGATATCTGTTACTTCTTGCCTTTCGCCTTGCCTTTTCCGCCGCAGGGATTGCAAGGATTACAGGGGTTACAGGGATTGGCTGATTTGCCGCCGACAGCCGTGACACAATACTCACCATCCCATTTGGGACTCGGTTTCGGCGAGAACAACCAGGCGCCACTCGGCGGGATATAGGCGCTGTCAATGCAAATCAAACCGGGCTGATTTGCTCTCATTGCGATTGATATATAGTGAACCGGCTTAGCGGTCTTTGGCCAACCTTTGTTCATAGACACCCCACCGAACAACACCGAGTCAGGAAGCTTTCCATCCCAGCTGAACACCGGCTTTTGTAGCTTGCCAAAGTCCCAATAGGTGGTAGAGTCGAAACCGTTGTATGCGGAAATATTGGACGACGGATCTTTTGAGTCCTTGGGCCACAAGTGAGTGAGCGACTTCAATCCATCCTTGCCCGTCAACTGAAAACCAAGCGTGAACCCGGAGACAGGACCGGCAT
>CAZFAL010000211.1:0-4608 GCA_964516945.1 uncultured Ignavibacteriales bacterium | reverse complement strand
CACAATAAGTTGTGTCGATGAAATTCTGCGAGTTCCAAAACTTTCATGGCGAATAAATCAGATGCCGGGCAGTAGTGCCACAAATGGATTTCGCCGAAAACGTCCTTGCAAAAAGCGAGGGGAGGCACCCCGCCCCCGCGTTTGTAATTCCGGCACAATTCGTGTTTGTGATCGATTTTGTAAATTGAAAAAACTACTGCCCGGCTGATTCGTTTTTTTCTTCTTCATCCAGATCCTTTTTTTTCGTTTGGTACTCGTCAACAAAATCCATCAGGTCGGCTCCAAGGTCACCGGTCAAATACGGGTCGATGGATTCTGCCGTTTTCAGGGTTGCGGGATAGCCGCCGAGATTGGTTTTGACTTCTTCATCACATAAATCCGGCGCATTCGCGATGTTTTCAAATCGAATAATAGCGAACCGCAACACGACATCAGCTATATCAGCCTCGGTTCGCGCTGGACGCGATACATCAATCCCGGCTGCTGATGCAGCCTTAACTATTTCAATTGGATCTTCCATGCCCTGCAACGGGGCGAGTTCTGATGCGGCACCAGCCCATTTCAATTCGATCCAGGACCGAAAATAGGTCGTCATCGGTCTGTAGACTATGATAACGCCCGTACGTTTACATTGATATTGATTTTCACTTTCTGCTATGAGATCAAACATATTTACCTCCTATGTTGATCAGGTTAAAACAAAATTGATCGCATCGTTTCCTGCCGCAGTTGTCAAGCCGAGTCCTTCAAGCGTGAGGGTGTTCATTTCCTCGTCCGGTGCGGTGATATTCGCAACATCGAACTGCGCCTGTGGAATATTCACAGTCCAAATGCTGCCAGCCGTTGTACCATACCCGATTATCAGCGGCGTGCTGTCCGTGCCAGCCGTGAAAGTGTTGCGCGTTCGCATCAAATGCAGGATGTTTGCGTTTTCGGCGTATAATTCAAGCGAGAATTTTACCGTCTGCCCGACAAGGCGATAATTGCTACTGTACCGATTGCGACCGTATTCACTGTCTGCCGTTTGAACATTAAAATCAACCGTAACATCACCGGATAGCACCGACGCGGTGACTCCGCCGAGTGTGACTGAACCATAAATACCGCTCAGCGGAGACCCGGCCGTTGATCCCGTCGGAATTACCGGAGACACGGTGCTGCCATTCGCTGCGCCGGTGGCAGCGGCAGGCGAAAAGGTGAGAACATTCGTCGCGGTATCCACAGCCGTTATTTTGTACGGCCCAGCGTCGCCATCGAATTGGATGTAGCTGCCGACCTCGAAGTATTCAGCCTCGGTCACAGTAGCGGTCACATCCGTGGCATTAAGTATTGCCGCGAGAGTAGTTGTTCCCGTGCGCTTGATATCGGAATACTTACCGGAGATCGTAATCATTCCGTCAGCATCGCCGCCAAATGATAATTTCAGCTGCGTGCCAAGCGCCCCGTGCATGAGTTCTGAATAATTTTCGAGATCATTCAGAAACGAAAATGCCGTAGCAGAATCATTGATCTGGTATGTGTCACTCACAGCGGGATTGTTGCTGTGCAAAAACCCGATCGCTTCCAAAAGCGGGCTGATATCAGGCGGCGTACCAGCAGTGCCCGAAGGCAGCATATATGAGGCCAGCTCGAATGTCCCGGACTGTTTCCCTTCTATTCTTTCAAATATCCCGGGATATTGTCGTTTGTCATTTCTATCTCGCAGGTCTTTCGATAGTCCCGCCGTAAAACTTTTTATATCAAGTCGCGTACCCGTAAGGGAGGCGATTGTCTCAAAAGCCGTTTCCGGGATGTATAATGCTTTTTGTGCGCGGCCAATGCCCTGCAATGGCGCGGCGGTTCCCAAGATGCTCATTTGTCACCTTCCTTTTTTGTTTTTTTGGGTTTCGCTTCGATAAATTTTGGATTCAATTCATTCACGAGCGTTTTTCCGATCGCATCATCGACTACAATGCGTTGCCCCGGTGAGAATTCACCAAGCCCGGCCACGCGTGCGTTCACTACACATTCAATTTTCATGGTTCAACCTCCTGCGAGTTGAGATATTCTTTGATCAAAACGGTGATCGTTACATCTGATATTATAATAGCACTTTCGGCGAATTGCGGCATATATTCCACGTGCGCCACGTGCCCATCATAACGCTTTTTGCCGTCGCGCAAACCGGCATTTAAAAGAGGCACAGCGGCCTCGGCTATCATCATTTTTCTGCGCTGCAAAACGTCAGGCGATTCGTCGCCCATTAAAAACGCGACGTAAAACGTATGAGCCATTAGCATTTTGTCGCTTGACGGCCATTCGACCGGGTCAGAAAATCTTGTCAAAATAAATGTCGTAGTCCAGTCAGAATCAAACTCAAGCGATTCGTCGTCATAAAGATATGTCGTTGATTCTTTCGGGGCTGTAATTGAGATTCCGTCAGCGGCGAATTTCGTGTTTACAAGATCAACATTCGCCCGCATTGCTGGCGATAATAACAGCGTTTTAAGCGCGAGCTGCGATGACAAAATCATGCCATTCTCCTGCTGCGTCTTTTCCCGAAAATATGACGCTGCATTTCGCGCACAATTTCAATTTTTGTTTGTTTACTAATAGCGAGCAATTTCCGCTGTATAATCTGATATTTTCCCTTGTACGATCCGCGCCCGTATTGATGGTTTGAAGCGTACGGCACGCTCGTGCCATATTCAAATCCATCTTTCGTAGATTTTGCGATGGAATAAAGGTTTTTTCTCAACAATGACGGGTACAATATTTCACCAGGCGCCGGATTGGCGCTGTTCGACGCAGACCAGCGCAGCATGGGTTTTACGCCGCCAAGCATCGCACGCTTGATCGGTAAATAGTATTTTTTTTCATCTTCGGTATACGCACGCCAACGAGCGCCGATACTCGCGCCCTCCGTTGCAAAAACCTGCTTTTCATTTTTGACCATGAGCCCAAGAGCTGCATCCATGGCGGGTTTCATATTCTTCATCCGGATACGCATCCCCTTAAATCGCGCAAGTTTTTTCCATATTTCACGCTCCGGCAAAACGTACGGATCAAAAGCGAATTTTTCATCACCTCCACTACCCGCAATTGTGACAGAAATGAATGACATTAAAATCTCTGGTCATCCGTGACGGGGAATGATATTTCATCCTGCGTCGGGAATGCAGAAGAAACCGTGCTGGTGTTTATAAGCAAAATTTCATCAAGCCGCGTCCGCAAATGTTCAAGTGCCATATCAAATTCTTTTTGCCAGATAGTACCGCGCTCTGATTTCGCCGGTTTCTGTTGACTAAAAGTTGCGTTATCAATCCTGACCAAAACGCCGACAGCGTTATAATGCAGCAACAAGAGCACAGCGTTTGCTGGCGTCGTGATCGGCGTTATCACGTTTTGTGATGCGATAATAGAATTCAGAACGGCTGCCGTCTGGTCGATCCATTTTGTGATTGTAGCAGGTTTTACCAACCCAGCAGCTGAAAACGGTTTCCCGTACAGCTCTTCAATATCTGGAATAGTGCAATAGGCCATCAATCCGCCGGTTCACAACGGTCACCGATTTGTTTTAACTCAACCGGCGTTATCATATAGACATGCGCGGCTTTGTAGCCGAACTCCAAAATGTCATAGATCATCCTGACCTTGACCTTTTGTGAATTCTGGCTTTGGTTTTTGTTCTTTTTACTTCCCATGTTTGCTCCTGAATCCCGGGCGGTGGAATCGCCCACCGCCCGGATTATTGTTTACTCGCGCGCGATCACGCAGCCGTGATTCGGTATCCGGTCACGTCACCGGTCAAGACACCTTGACGTTGCTTGAATGCCTCGATGTTTACACCACGCGGGCGCGGTTCCGTGTCAGCAGCGGTGAAGATGCCATCGGATTCCGTCGCCTCCTTGAATTGAGCGACCGTCCGCACATCATCAAGCATGGCTCCCGGAGCGCGGCGGTAGATATATGCCACCGTGGTCGGGAAAACAATCGTTGCGGTACCGCCAACATCGTAACGCGCACCGGCGACAATCAAATTGGTGGGGTTGCCACCGTTGAGAGCCGTCAAAGCGTTGTCGATGTCGGCATTGGTTACCGTTCCAGCCAAGCTGGTGCCCTTCACGTAGTTATAAAAACCACTGTCGGCGCGCATGCGAACTGCAAGATCATAATCCAGCAGCACCGTGTCGGCAGGATTGCCGAAGCTATTGGCATACTGAGTCTTAAAAGCGTTGGTCAGGTCAAGCACAATATCGGAACCCGCACCATTCCATGCTGCCGTAGCAGCAGCGGAATTCGTGATGGTACCGAAAATTGCGGCGATGGCGATTTCCTGTTCCAGCGCAGTGACGAATGTCAACCGCTTGGCAACCATGCGCCGGGCGGTATCGCCGCCAAGTTCACGGATTGCGGAGTTGGTCACCAGTTCCATTTTACGATATTCCTGCTGGATTTGACCTGTCACCCAATCAAAAGCCGTCTGGCTGTGGGTGGTGTCGGCGGCAGGGGAACGGCTAACCAGTCCGTCGCGACCGAGATTGCCGGAGCCGACAGACGGATATTTCCATGTGCTCGATGGCGTGTTGACCACTGGAGCTGCCACATCGGCGACAAAGCGGTTCTGGT
>CAZFAL010000210.1:0-4691 GCA_964516945.1 uncultured Ignavibacteriales bacterium | reverse complement strand
GACGATGTTGTATTTGGCGGCAGGGAAGTGGTGTTAATGGCCGGACCGTGTTCAGTTGAACCACTCGAAATCACACTTGAAATCGCCCGCGCAGTTAAGAGTGTTGGCGGTAAAGTGTTCCGTGGTGGCGCTTTCAAACCACGCACCTCACCATACTCGTTTCAGGGCCTCGGCGAGGAAGGTTTGAAGATTCTGGCAAAAGTCAGACAGGAGACCGGACTCAAGATTATTACCGAAGCCATTGACCCGGAAAATCTCAAATTGGTAGCAAAGTATACAGATATCATTCAAATCGGCGCACGTAACATGCAGAACTTCTCATTACTAAAAGCCGCCGGGAAATCCGGCAAAGCGGTGATGATTAAGCGCGGCATGTCCAGCACCGTTGATGAGTTATTGATGGCCGCCGAATATGTCATGGCCGAAGGCAATGAACGGGTGATTCTCTGTGAACGTGGCGTGCGCACATTTGCCGCGCATACACGCAACACACTCGATCTTTCTGCAATTCCGTATGTCAAAGCGAAGAGTCACTTGCCGATAATCTCTGACCCGAGTCATGGAACCGGTGTGCGGGATATGGTACTGTCACTCTCACGGGCCTCAGTTGCAGTCGGCAGTGATGGACTAATAATCGAAACGCATGTCACACCGGACAAGGCATTGTCCGACGGCTTTCAAACAATCCCGATTGAGACGCTTGAAACGTTGAAAACAGAATGCGCCGAAGTGGCTAAGATACTTGGCAGGACAATGTAGATGACTGCTGCAACGACAAACAAATTTGCGCTCTTTGCGCCCATTGAGATGAAAACACTAAAACCACACCGCAAAATCGGTGGCTCACTCCGACTCCCGGGAGACAAATCAATCTCACATCGGGCGGCGCTCTTTGCATTATTAAGCGCTGAGCCATTACGAATACACAACTTCTCTGATGGCGCAGATTGCGCCTCTTCATTGGCTGCTGTTCGCACCTTCGGTTGTGAAGTCACACAGGAGAGCGCCACAACCCTGAGCATCGCCCCGTTGAAAAAACCGCCCGCGGAATCAAGAACAATAGATTGCGGCAATTCCGGCACAACGGCGCGAGTACTCACGGGTATCGTCTCCGGCCTTGATATGCCGGTGATAATCACCGGTGACGAGTCACTGTCAAAACGTCCGATGCAACGGATTATCACTCCCCTCAGTGAGTTGGGCGCCCGTTTCGCAGATACGAATCAGACACTTCCGCTGTCACCCGTTGGTGGCGCGCATGGCGACCTTGAATATCGTATGCCTGTGGCATCCGCTCAGGTCAAATCAGCGATTCTGTTGGCGGCCTGCGCCGGCGGTGGTGAGGCCGCAGTTATCGAAGACATACGCACACGGGATCATACCGAACGAATGCTCAAACATCTCGGCGCTCAAATCGAAACGCAGTCCCCCCGGATAGAATTGCGTGAAGACCCCGCTGACCTGCGCAAGAAAATACGCACAGTCCTCGACGACTGGAAGGCGCGCATTGTAGTGAAAGGCGCAGGTAAACTCTCAGGAGGTGACATCGACATTCCCGGTGACATTTCCACCGCCGCGTTCTTTTTCGCCGCCGCGGCTATAGGCAAGGGAGAAGTCACTGTTGAGAATCTGGGACTGAATCCCACCCGCACAGCGTTTCTGGATCATCTCAAAGCAATCGGGTGTGAAGTGCATATCGAGAACCGGGTCAGTGTCTCAGAGGAGCCACGCGGGACGGTGACCGTGCGCGGCGCCAAACTCAAGGGTCGCAAGATTTCCGGGGCCTTATCCGCTCAGTTGATTGATGAGATTCCGATAATCGCCGTGATGGCCTGTTTTTCTGAGGGGCCGACAATTATTCGTGATGTCGCTGAACTACGTGTCAAGGAATGTGATCGTCTTGAGGCGCTGATTGAGAATCTGCGCCCGATGGGGGCTAAAGTCGGTTCAGTTGAAGATGACGGCATTGTCATTGAAGCCAAAGGGGAAATGCAACCGGCTGATTTCAAATCTTTCTCCGACCACCGGATAGCGATGGCGCTGTCAATCGCTTCACTGTTTCTTTCCGGCGAATCGACAATCGACAATGCTGATTGTGTCGCAGTGAGTTGTCCACGCTTTTATGAACTGCTGGAATCAATCAAACGCTAAGCCGTACTCTGAAAGCAGTGACGATGAAGAATTCCGAATCTACAAAGCACACATTCGGTCTGCTGGGTGAACAGGTGGATTATTCGCGTTCGCCGGAGATATTTGAGAGTATTTTCGCGCTTGATGGCGCCGCCGGTTCATTTGAAATAGTCAATTGTCCCACTGAGCAACTTGGCGAGCAACTACAGCGCCTGCAAACCGCGGGTTTTCATGCCCTCTGTGTTACTATCCCGCACAAAGAGGCAATAGCCCCGTATCTTGACGAGACAGACAAAATTGCCAGCGCGCTACGTTCGGTCAATTCTGTCAAGTTCACGGACTCCGGTATCTGCGGCCTGAACACCGACGCCTACGGATTCGCGCAACCATTGCTGCCCTTTGCCCGGGCGCTCAAGGGAAAAACAGCGTTGATACTCGGCGCCGGTGGCGCCGCCCGCTCGGTGGCCTACAGTCTCGCGCTGGATTGTGAGATGTCCGAAATTGTGTTTTGTAGTCGTGGCGCTGAGCGCCTGTCGAAAACCAAGTCCATGTTGCAGGACATCTTCCCGCGCTTAATTGTGAAAACTGTTGCATGGACGGAAACTCGCGCCCTTGATGTGCATGATGATGTAGCCATAATTGTCAATGCGTCACCGCTTGGCGGGCCGAATGCACCGTTGCAGTCAGTGGACGGGCTCTTTGGTAATCTGCCGCCCGGCGCCATGTTCTACGACCTGAATTACAATGGTGACGGAATGCTGAAAGCTGAGGCCGCGAAACAATGTCGGAAGGTGTTCGACGGCTTCCCGATGCTCATTCATCAAGCGCTACGTAGTTACTATTTATGGACCGGCCACAAACTCAGTTTTGAGGCGGTGCACGCCCGGATTACAGAGAATGCATAATCAGGGCTCAAAGCATTTGATTTTCTTAACCGGCTTATCCGGCTCTGGAAAATCTGCAGTGGCGTTGCATCTCTCACGAGCGTCTCGCTGCGGGCTCGTTGATATCGATAAAGAAATTGAAAGGCGCACAGGTAAATCGATACGCGACCTGTTCGCGACAGACGGGGAGAGGCGCTTTCGTGAAATCGAAGCCGATGTGATAGCAATTGTGATACAAGCGGAGCTGGCGAGAGCCACTGGGAGAACAATCATCGCGCTCGGCGGCGGCGCCCTCATGTCACAACAGAATGTAGCCGCCGTCAGGAATTCCGGTATGCTTGTTTATCTGTCCGTACGCTGTCAGGTTGCCGCACAGCGATTGCACAATCATAGTGACAGGCCGTTGACGCTCGATGAGGATGGAGAGCCATTGTCGCAAGAGCAATTGACTGCGCGCCTGGAAACGCTCTTGCGTCTGAGGGAGCCCGGTTATGCTCAAGCGGACTTCACCATCGACACATCTTCGCTGTCTGTGGAACAGGTTTGTCAGCGTATTGTGAAACAAGTGGCAGATAGCGTATGAAGAAAGCCAAAGAAACAACAGGTTCCGGACTGCTTGCGCGTCGGCCGGTTCTTGTGGGGCGTACATCCCACAAATATCCAATCGCCTTCGCAGCAAGCGCCACGGCGCTCATCGAGTTGACCTGCGAGGCGACATCAACCGCCCATAGTCGTGTGATTGTTGTCGACGCTACCGTTCATGCGCTATATCCCCGCATGATACAGACACTGCAGAAACGACTCGGCAAACAGACAGTTGTTCTCACTGTCCCGAGCGGTGAAAAATACAAAAACGGTCAACGCCTCTTACAGACACTCGAGGAGATAATCAGGATGGGTGTTGACAGATCATCGATGATTGTTGCAATCGGTGGTGGAGTCACGACCGATTTGGCCGGTTGTGTGAGTTCCTTGCTTTTGCGTGGTATTCGCTGGGTTGCTATTCCGACGACCTTTCTCGGCATGGTGGACGCCGCAATCGGCGGCAAAACCGGTGTCAATTCAAAGCAGGGGAAGAATCTGATAGGGACGTTCTGGCCTCCAGAGGCGGTAATCGTTTCTCAGGACTTCATTCGCACTCAGGCGCAAGATGAGTTCTCAGGCAGTCAGGCGGAGGCGGTCAAGTATTTCGCTCTGCGCGGAAGTCCCGCCTTGAAAACACTCAGAGGATTGCGGGAAGAGTTTCCACATCATCATGGAGATGTTGCAGAAGAGATTATCCGTCAATGCGCCAGAATCAAAGCGCAAATAGTGACTGCCGATGAACGTGAACACGGGCAGAGGGCGTTCCTGAATTTCGGTCACACTATCGGCCACGCACTTGAGTATTGCGGTGGCTATCGACAGCTTTCACATGGCAGAGCGGTTGCCGCCGGGATGATCGGCGCGTTATTCCTCTCCAGGAAGAACGGACTGCAGGCGGGGCCTTTGGTCGAGGAGCTTGAGGAATACTGCCGGGCGCTGGCTGCAGGCAAGAGAGTCAAGATCGACGACAGTGAGGCGACGGATGCGCTGATTTTTGATAAGAAGCGGCGTGGCGGAAAGCTTATCTTTGTGCTTTTGCAGGAGATTGGAAAACCCTATCTTCAGCAGGCGCCGGACAAACGCACTCTCAAG
>CAZFAL010000209.1:0-4695 GCA_964516945.1 uncultured Ignavibacteriales bacterium | reverse complement strand
AACCGCTGACCTACTGATTACGAATCAGTTGCTCTACCAACTGAGCTACGGTGGCGAAGAGCCGGTTGGCGCTGAGATTGTGCGCCTGGGAAGTAGCGAGAGAAAAAATGGCGCCCCCCAGAATTGAACTGGGGACACACGGATTTTCAGTCCGTTGCTCTACCAACTGAGCTAGGGCGCCGGGATTTGAGAGAGTCCGCTTTGCAACAGACGACTACTCACTTATCGTCAGACACACCATTGATATTCACACCGGTGGGTACCCCCGATAAGCGGCCAGCAATGTAGCGTTTGAGGCGGGAGGTTGTCAATACGAAATCCGGGCAAACAATACACGGAAGTGAAATATGTGGCCCAGCGCCTGAGACATGGCGGGTAAACCCCGTTGCATGAGACCTGTGAAAAACCGCAACACGTCATGGGGAGGAGCAAAATTGCGAGGAGCGAAACTGCAATGAGCGAAATCGAAAGGAGCGAAGCGACATGGCAATCACCCGGCTATAAATCGCCGGGATTGCCGGAATTGCCGGGCTTCGCTTGCAATGACTGCAATTCTGACTTTTCCAACAAGCCCTTCAACAAGCCCCGGATAACGGGGGTTCCCGCTTAAGGGAGCGAACGAGAGAAGCCGGGTGAAAGTTCGGGCCTGCAACAATGATATCTCGCGTATCTTCAAGCCGTTTGTCGTAATCTCTGTGACGAATCCGGCTTATCCTGCACGAGTAGCGCCACCATGATAGCCGATCCAAGCGACACCACGATAGCAGTAATTAGCGCCATCTCGTCAATATGGCCTACCAGAGCTTTGAATACTGAGTAGAGTATCCAAAGTGAATACAGGGTAAGCAATCCTGTTCTCCCCCATTTGCGACCGGTCTTAAAAGCCATGTTCGTTATCAGGTGGACAATGCCATAGGCGGCAAAAATAAAATACACGCCAAGATGTTGATAGTTCGAATCGAGAATCGCCAGAATAATGAAAACAAACATTATCAAAACGAACATCATGGAAAAAAACATGCCGTAAGTCCAGATAGCTCTGCGAGCTCCAGTTAGCTGTCTATGTATTTCGTGTCGCTGCATCTCGTGTTTCTGCATTTCGTTATGCTACTTTCCTGAGTATCATAGTTCACATTCATTCATCACTTCTACGCGGCGCTACAACTACATCATAGCTGAGGACTTACGTCGCAACAAATCCCGCCAGAAGCGCTCTTTGCCCAATAGCGCCGCTCCGAGAAGTCCGGCGCTGTTTCCGAGTGTTGCGCGGGTAACCTGCAAATCTGAGCTTGCCGAGATGAGAGCCCGCTCCTGAATCGTATCAGCCACCCATGTGACCAGTTCCGGTACAGCGTCAGTCACACCACCGCCTATTATAACCATTTCCGGATTCAGAAGATTCACAAATCCCGCCAGCGACCGGCCAAGGATGTCTCCGGTCTCCCGCAGGCATCTGACAGCCAGTTCATCGTCGAGATGATAGGCGTCAAAGATTTGACGCGCAAGCAGGTCATCTATCGGAGCTCCTTTCAGGATACCCTTGAAGGTCTCAGTGAGTCCGTTCTCCTGCAACATTCTCTTCATGCGCCGCTCAATTGCCGTCGCCGACGTCAGGTTCTCAAGGGTGCCCCGGAGGCCGCCCTCAGTAAGAGAATTATCCACATCAATGATACTGTGGCCTATTTCTCCTGCGGTCTGGCTGAATCCCCGCCAGAGTTGATTGTCGATGATGATGGCGCCGCCTATGCCGGTGCCGACGGTGATGCAGAGGGCTGAGGAAATATCGCGACCCGCGCCGAAACGAAACTCGGCAAGCGCCATCCCGCGCGCGTCATTTTCAACCAAAACGGGAATCCCGAGTTTCTTTTCAACAGTGGCCGAAATCTCAGCGCCGACCCAATCCGGGAGATTCGGACTGCCGCCGATAATTCGTCCATATTCGGCGTCGACAGCCCCGGGTGTGACTATGCCGAGATATTGAACTTTGTAGTTGAGCCTGGTGGTTTCAGTGAGCATTGACTCACCGATGTCCGCTAGTTGAGCCAGCAGAGCGTCTCTCCCCTTCGCTGAGCGCGTTGCGGACTTTGATTGGTATTCTACCACGCCGCCTTCGGTGGCGCGCCCAAACTTGACGCTGGTGCCACCGAGGTCAATTCCGAGATAGCGGATAACGTGATTTGCATTGTCGGCATTCATAGATAGAACATAGTCAGTGGGCAGGTTGAACGCCATCTACAAACTGCACGAAAACAAAGCCCCAGACACAAAAAAGCCCCGGCCTGTTGGAACAGGCCGGGGCGCCAAAACTGCAATCTATCTAATCGCTACAACGGTATTGCTTAGAAGTGCAATGTCGCGGCGGCGGTCATGAACATGTTATTGGTGTTGTCACCGGAAACGAAGTACGGGCCATTGACGGCGAAACGCGGGTCAACATAGGTGTCAACTTCGAGATCGCCGAAATGCAGTCCGAAACCGAGGAACGTCTGGGTGTCATGCTGACTATACTTTCTCTGCGCGCCACTACCGAGGTTGTCTTCACTCGTAAAGCCAGTGCGGTAGTTGCTGGCGCCCATCCGCAGGTCCAGCCACGAGAGGACTTCGGCGTCAACACCGGCAGTATAACTCGGCGGTACGCTAAAGTACTTATCGGTGTTGTCAACATTAAGAGTACCGTCACCGGTAATGTCACGCTCCTGTCCAGATGTAGTGTACTCAAACATGACATCAAATATTGCGTGAACCTTTGAAGACGGGGTGAAATTCAAGCCCAATCCGGCGTTAAAATCGAGATTGTCAATCTTTTCGCGGGCATCAGTTGATGTCTGTCCACCGTCGATAATTGCAATTCGGCTATAGTGCACCATCGTGTGGGCAACCCAGGTAATCTTGGAATTGACCGGGAACCAGCGACGGCCCTTGAAACCGAAGTAGTAATTACCATCTGATTTGGTGTATGGAGTGACCGTTCCGGAAACATCACGCTCATCAGTGAATGTTGTTGTACCGAAATCGACAGCCCAGTCCCATGCTCCGCCACCGGTTGTCAAACCGAATGAGGCGCCGACCGATGTGAGTCCTTTGCGGAAACCGCCCGGATTCTCATCTTCGTCATTGCTGTTAAATGTGTACAGATGTACACCAAACGGATTGCCACCCAGATTACGGCCATAGAAGGCGTTCAACTGGCGGTTGTTACGCAAGAACCCAGCGCCCTGCGAAAACGGCCTTGGTCCACTGAAATCCATGCCAGCATACCCATAATTACCAGTGTTTGGATTTATCATGCCAAACGGATTGTATGTTGACTGGTTATTGAAGTACACACCGACGACAAACGGGTTGTTGCCTTCGTTAAACTGATAATGTGCGCCGAAACGCGGGAAGCTGTTACTACCGGAGAAGTCACTAAAGACACCTTCGGCTTGATTCGGGTACTGATTGATGGTCTGGGGAAACTCCCAGATGTTACTGTGACTTTTCAAGATCGTGTTGACCGAAGCGCCACCCATGGTGTACGGCCTGACCTCAAATGTCGGGTCTGACAGCATATCTGCGCTGGCCACCGAGGCCATCAGCAATAATGCCGCTGTAGTTGTTAAAAAGCGTTTCATAGAATTCCCTTCTCTCTTGAACTCCGTTGATTGGTTGTTCGTGTTACTTTTGTTTAATTTCTACTTCATTCACTTTTATAGTTTTTCATATTCAAACTCATCTCAAGCATGTCGACCTAAGGCCTTCATCAGAAACGAGTCTGGTAATAAGCCACCGACTCGATGGCGAATCGCGCACAGGAATATCATACTGGACTGAAAGTTGCAAGAAAAACTTTACGTTTTCTTGAATTATTTTTTTGAATTAATTCTCTGAATTAATTTCTTATCCCTTAACAGACCCTGTTCTGCCCTCAACGGAAGCGCCTCTAATGCATACGCATGGAAAATCCGTCGTGGGCGCTTCGTATGCCCCGGCTAAAGGAAAAAACTTCTCTTAGGACCTTCTCTTAGGGCGCTACGAAGCAGGATGTTTCGCGACGACAGCATACTATCCTCTGACAGGCATAATAGAGCGTCACTCAACGGGGGTTCAACTTTCAAATCTTTCGATAACTTTTTTCGCTATTCGGTTTCCTCCTTTCCCTTCAAGCTCCCTTCAAGCTTTTTATACATAAGCTTAAAAACAGGCCTTCAATTCCAATTCGACGGAGAACATCCGCCTTTGGTTTCAATTTGTCAATAATAAAAAGCTACTTTTTTGCTTTGTTGCGCCTAAATCACTTTGAACTCGAGAACTAATCCGCCCAACCGTACCAAAACACTAAGCCGCTACCAGACAAAGCGTTATATGGCGGCAACCAGATATGTTTTAGTCGTCGTTGGCCAAAAAGGTTTCATAGTCATTTGCTTTTCTTGACCTTTTCCACCATTCCGACTTCTCTCTTCTCCATCGCCATGCGGATTCGGATGTCGCTTTTGACAGCATTGTAAAAAATCTGCGCTACAACACGCTGACCATTTCGGGCCACGCTCAACTTGTTCAATCAGCGCCGGCTGACCTGACAATACAGGTCACAGCACATAAACTATGGAAACGCCGAAAAAGTTCGTTACTTTTGCCTATTTATTTTCTATTCGCATTTTTTCTGGCTCAGACATTGGAAATCTCAAATACAAGTCTGATATGAATACAGATTCA
>CAZFAL010000208.1:0-4708 GCA_964516945.1 uncultured Ignavibacteriales bacterium | reverse complement strand
GGCGCGAATTTGCATCTCCACTGTCCAGCCAAAATTCCTGTCACGCATGCGCAGTTTTTGATAGGAGCTGAAACGAACCGCTCGAAACGGGCCTAAATCAGAATAGTCGACATCCCACAGGCGACGCATCAGGGATGTAGACAGCAAATTCCCGAATCTGGCAACCGGTGTCAGCGCCTGACGGGATTCGGCTGTTCTCGTACGGCTACCGATTACGATATCAGCTTCACCGTCAATGATAGGGTCAAGTAGTTTCGGCGCTTCTTCGGGATAATCACTATAGTCGGCGTCGATGAACAACAGTATTGCACAGCGTTTGTCCACCGAGTCTATCGCCTTCAGACAGGCCGCGCCGTAGCCGCGCTCATGCTCAGTGACAACTTTTGCTCCCGCCGATTGCGCAATCTCCACAGTGTTATCAGTTGAGCCGTTGTCACAAACAATCACTTCGTCCAATTCCAAAGGCAGGCCGCTGATTGTCCGGGCAATCGAGCGCTCCTCATTCAGCGCCGGAATAATGACAGAAACGAAGGTGTTGCGATACATAAGCAGGGAATGCCGGGTGATTATTTGTCATGTGTGATGTCGTTCAGCGTCCAGCCATATTCCATATAGTCCAGTGATTTTGCGCCGTCAAGAACCTGCTGCGACAATTTCTGTGGCAAACGCGCCGCTATAAACGCTACAATAGCCGCCTCACGCTCTGATAGTTTCCCGTTCTTGGGACGGGGATTCTTGTTCGCAAGGAAGTCATCACCGAACCATTTGAATATCTTCGTTATCTGTAAAGTCCCTGAAGTGTTGTCATACATGAAACGCTCTGGGTCGTTGAAAAAAGAGTGCGCGCGCTCCGCTAACTGTTTATCGAGCGTGGAGCCGAGAAAAGGGGCAGGACTCAATGGCGGACAACCCAGTGAGGCGCAGTTAATCGCGAAATGGATACGTGGCTCACTGTAGTTGGCGCGTAGTTTCTTGTTTTCTATGTCGTTGAGTGTCAGTTGTTCGCCGGCGACATTCCATTTGCGCTTGTCCCAGACACCTTTGATGTCCTTGATAGACTTAATGTCAGGGTAGCGTTCAAGAATTGAGTACAACGTTATGGCGTTATAGGCGTTGATGTAAAACGCAATCTGATCATCTCTCGACATTGCCTTCAGAGAGTCAGCCGAAAGCGCGCCAAACCCTGCGACAACTTTCTGCAGTTCATTCTTTTTGTCTGAGAAACTTTCATAGTCAACCCGATCACCGTGGACAAAGGTCTTGAGCAATTGGCCATAGGCTGAGTAGGTGGGGTCAAAGGAACCCGCCGGTAGCGAGTCGGCCTGCGCCGAATCCTTCGCTGAAGAACAGGCGGAGAACACCGGCAGGAGCGCCACGGCGGTAATACCGAGAATGCGACGCAACAGAATCCGGGCTGTTGCTTTCTTTGCTCTCATGTCTTTTGCATAGTCCATTTTGTACTCTCTTTCGAAAAAAAACAGGTTATGGAAATCTCAATCTAACGAAGAGGGTTGCCCCCCATTGTCCACTGTCTACTCTCCACTGTGGTTAGGCAGCCCACTGGACGCTCCGGGCGGGAAACCTCCTGTGCGCTTGCAATTGAACCTGAGAATCTCCCTGATGTTCCATTTCTGCAATGAATTGTTGTCTGTGCCATTTTGCTCTCATGCTACCAATACTGCGCAACAAGGTACTTCTCATCATCTTTTTTGCAAGCTATAATCTTTCTCGCATGGGCTTGATTTACCTATATTTCTCAAGCGTTGTTATTGTTCACTACCAAAGACACTGACTTGATAAAAACGAATACGAAAACTATGAAAGATAAACAACAGCAGATTGATTTCCTGACTACCGGGGTTGGACGGGGGCACCGCTTCTATCTTGAGGGGTTACGCGCTGCGGTTCAACGCTGCAATCCGGAAATTGAAACGGGGCTGTTTCTTGCGCCTGATGTGAGTGGAGCTGTAGCCGGTTTGGGGTGGAGACTGATTATGCAACTCTATCGCAAGGGAAGCTCGTCCGGCATCTTCGGCTCATGGTATCGCCACCTGCGGTCTCAGAACGGGGCCAACGCACACAGCGAACCGGGGAAAGCGCTTCAGTTGTTTGGCGCCGGATTACGGCGCTGGTGGCAGTCGCGAGGAAATCCGCTGATTGTCGATCATCCCCTGTTGGTCAGACTCTTGTCTACCGGAAAGCGTGTTCCCCCGTTGATTTATATCCACGGAGAGTTGGTGGCGCCAGCGGAATCTCTTGTACACGGTGCGGACATTACCATTGTCCCGACAGAAGATGTGAAGCGTCAATTTGCAGAGGCCGGTATAGCCCCGAACAGCATATTTGTTTCCGGTATCTGCATTGAGAAGTCACTAACAGACCTGGCTGAGCAAGCGTCTCACCTGCGCTTGAAACGGCTGAGAGAGAGCGCCACGCTTACGGGCGCCTACTTTTCATCAGGCGCAGAACCGCTGGAGCATTGTCGGCTCATACTCTCGGCGGTCAGAAGTTGCCCTGTCCAAAGCTCTGATTCTCAAAACAGAAGACAACAGCGGGCGCTTGTCTTTGCAGTTGAAGAGGGACGGTTGGCTGACATGTTGGCCACATCCGGTATGTTGGAGAAACCCGGCGTGCGGTTACTGACATATAAATCTATGTCGGATGAAGAACGTCAGCTTGCGCAGGCATTTACCGAGATAGACTATTATGTCGCTCCCGCTCACGAACGGACGAACTGGGCGGTTGGGCTTGGTTTGCCGTTTTTTGCTCTGTTGCCCTGCTTTGGCAGCTATGCGCCGCTGAATTTACAACTGGCGCAGCGTCACGCACACGCCAAAACCGTTGCATCGATCCCAGACGCAGAGCGGTTCAGTGAGACATTGAACGAATTGCAACATTCCGGTGAGTTGGAAACTATGAATTGTTTCGGCGCCAGATATGGTGACTCTCCTCCAAATGCAATCAATGGATTTGAGAACGGGGCAAAAATGATAGAGAAGAAACTTTTTCAACAGGCCGTTAGAAAATAATTTAGAAAATAATGACGAGCTTGCCGATTTGAGTGGCGCCATCCGGCGTCTCAACCACGTAGTAATAAATGCCGCTGACTGCCACCTGAAGATTGCGAGTTATCAGGTCCCACTGCTCATGCATCGAGCCGGGGCCGCCCTGCGGGAACCTGTGCTCAATAGTCCGCAACAGATCACCGTCAAGGGAGTAGATATGAATGTCACAGACCCGTGGCAGGTTAATGAAGTGTACAGCTCTGGTTCTCTCATCCGGTAGATCACTGTCTTCAAGCCCTTCAAACCCGTCGGCGCGATAATTGCCGTCAACCCGATACGGATTCGGATAAACCACAACATCAAGTCCTTGTTTCTGAGCTTCATCCGTACTGAGTAAGGGGAACTCTCGCACGGTATTCAAGAGCGGGTTGGACTCAAGACTGGAGAGACCTGATTCCGGTGAGCCGAAATCGAAGGCCGTCACAGAGACATAGAGGGGCACAGAAGGAAGCAGATTGTCAAGAACAATTTCGTATTCATAATACTTTGGCTGTCCTTCTGCCGTTGTATCGGCCTCGGTCCACTCGTCAGGATTTGAACTCGGTTTGGGGACATCAAATCTTTTGCGAATATATCCCGGCCGTGGGAAGTCATTGGCGCCGAGCAAATCACTCTGATTCCAGTCCTGCCGTGTAAAATAGAAGGTCGAAGTTTTTCCGTCAGACGGGTCTGTGAAGAGAAACGGGTTGTCAATCCCGAAGACTAATGGCTCAAACGATGGTCCATAGAGCGCTCTGAGCTCCGGCAAAGAGAACGGGCTGGCGGTCAATTCAAATTCACCGCTGATTTCGTTTAGTTCGAATCGATTGTAGTCTTCAATATCATACGATGTATTCATCACAAATTGTGATGTTTGTTTTATACGAGACGTGTAGACACGGTAACCTTCGAAATCGATTTCCCCGCTGAACGGGTCAGGCGTGTTTTCTGATTCGTAGCCGTTCCAACGCAACGTCAATTTGCCTACGTCAGAAATAACATGCAGTTGTGGAGCCGGAGGAGGAGCCGCGCCGCGAAAATCCGGCACTCCATCACCTGAGCAGGTGGTATCTGCCAGCAGGGTGTCCCTCACCGTATCGATGACCATCAGTGTTTCCGGAGGAGCAAAAGAAGAGTCAATAACCAATGCGCTCTCGACCACGAATGTGTCTTGCAGCACACAGATGCGGAGAGCGCCGGAATAGCCATCATCATCAGTGTCGACGCAGGGGTTATCATAAATCCAGCCAGCCCACTTGGCGTTGAGGGCAATATCTGAGAAATCCAATGAATTCGCGTAGTCCTCCGGCCGGAATGGGTTTGGCTTGAGCAAATCATCAAAATCTGTTGGGTTGCGATGAAAGTTTCTTCCGGCAATGTACGCAAATGTAATCGGCAGTGTTTCCCCGGGGAAGACTTGAAACGGGCCGAAAGACAGCAGGAACTTCGGGTCACCACCCTGTGCCAGCGATGTGGCTTGTTTTGGAGGAGGGAGCCAGCCGGCAGAGCTATGATCGACGGCGGTAAACAACTGATCATAATCGAACTCTCTATTGTTGATCTTGAAATTCTTGTTTCTTTCTCCAATTTGGGATCCAAAGATAGGGTTTATTTCTTGGCACTGCTTTTGATTTGTCCTATATTTCTGTCGTTTTATTTGTGTT
>CAZFAL010000207.1:0-4752 GCA_964516945.1 uncultured Ignavibacteriales bacterium | reverse complement strand
AGTTCCGCTATGAACGGAACTGCAAACTTCTATACACATCTGCCGAAACCTGCCTTCGTCCTGGCTCCTCTTGAACAGGTCACAGACGCGGCCTTTCGCTATATCATCGCCAAATACGGCAAACCGCATGTGCTCTACACAGAGTTCACCTCCGCCGACGGTCTCTGCAGCGCCGGACTTGAACGCCTGCTACCGGATTTACGTTACACAGAATCCGAACGCCCAATAGTCGCGCAAATCTTTGGTCGCAGACCAGAAACAATGCGTCAGGCCGCAGAAATGTGTGCGCTTCTCGGTTTCGACGGTATAGACATCAACATGGGTTGTCCGGAAAAAAATGTCTGCAAAACCGGAGCGGGGGCCGGGATGATCAACAATCCCGCTCTCGCCAAAGAGTGCATTTACGCGGTCAAAGACGGCGCAGGAGATCTGCCGGTGAGTGTCAAAACCCGTATCGGCTTTACTGATATCAATATGGAAGAATGGGTCGCCCATCTGCTGGAAACCAAACCGGCGCTTATCACCTTACACCTGCGCACCCGCAAAGAAATGTCCAAAGTCCCGGCGCATTGGGACAAAGTCCACCGCGCGGTGGAACTGGTCAAAGGAACTGACACATTACTCTATGGCAACGGTGATGTCGAATCCCTTGCGCAGGGACGACAGCTTGCCAGCAAAACCGGAGTGGACGGAGTGATGTTCGGTCGGGCGATTTTCGGCAATCCCTGGTTTTTCAATGAGTCGGTATCACGTGATGAGCTTTCCGTTACAGAGCGTTTGCATGTGATGCTTGAACACGCCTATGTCTTCGAACATTTCTTCTCCGACGTGCGTAAGCATTTTCTGGTGATGCGCTCGCATTTCCACGCCTATGTCGCCGGGATGCCCCACGCCAAAGAAATGCGCATCAAACTCACCCAATGCTCCACCGCCAATGAAGCGCATGATGCAGTCCGGGATTATCTGGAAACGCCGTTTGTCTTCACTCCACCGGAGAAACATCCGCCGGTGGATATTGAACGGTTGCGAACTGTTTTTGCGCAATAAGGACAACAAGAAAGCTACGTTTGCAATTGCACGTCATGCCCGTGCAGACGGGCATCCAGGCAAGTCGGGGTTTTGCTGTCGGTTATGAAGGAAAGAGCGCAGACATTGACTTCATAAAGACACGCTTTCTAACCAACCGGGTATTAACGGAAGGATTGTCCTGATTTCAAACTTGCCTAGATTTCCGCCTGCGCGGAAATGACGATGGTGGTGTATCATTCTATTTCCGTAAAAGCAATGAATTCGAAGCGTGGAATCCCTGTCCGCCTTGGC
Organism: uncultured Ignavibacteriales bacterium; assembly: GCA_964516945.1. Lineage (GTDB taxonomy): Bacteria > Zixibacteria > MSB-5A5 > GN15 > JACZUZ01 > JAJRPJ01. Next base: position 3,432 of record CAZFAL010000207.1, on the reverse strand, counting down.
GCCATCCCTGACCTCTCGCTCAATAATTCCCCCTCTGTGTAGTTGCCCCGACCGGTAAAATCCGGTTTATTGTCCACAATAGCGGCGCTGACTGGTTCTCCGCCGCTCTGATGGAGGATAAAGTAACCATGACTCAGAATTCAGACCATGCAGGTCAACCACATCCCGATATTGCATCACTGATTTATGACTGGAACGAAGCCGGAAATGATTCGGCCACACCGCAGAGATTGAACATTCACTTTGTCGATGAAACCCTGCGCGACGGTCTCCAGTCGCCGTCAATCAAAGACCCGGACATCGACCAGAAAATCACCATGCTCCACCTGATGGAGAAATTGAGTATTCATTGTGTTGATCTCGGGCTTCCCGGAGCCGGTCCCCGCGCTGTCGAAGACATCACCCGGCTCGCACAGGAAATCAAAGACAATAACTTCAAAATGAAGGCCTATTGCGCGGTGCGGACTCATCCGGCGGATATCAAACCGCTGATAGATATCTCGCAAAAAGTCGGGATGCCGATCGCCGCCGCGGCGTTTATCGGCTCCTCGCCAATCCGGCAATTCGCCGAGGGCTGGTCGGTGGATGACATCATTCAGAAATCAACCGAGGCGATAAAACTCGCGGTCGACAATGGCTTGCCGGTGATGTATGTCACCGAAGACACCACCCGCGCCAACCCCGCTGACATTCGCGCGCTCTACAAATCCGCCATCGACAGCGGCGCCGAACGTATCTGCATCTGTGACACCTGCGGCTATGTCACACCCGCCGGTGTGCGTAATTTGCTGGCGTTTATCCGGGAAATCATCACCGAAACCGGCTCCGATATCCATATCGACTGGCATGGCCACAACGACCGCGGGCTGGGTCTGGCGAATTCGCTGGCGGCGGTTTATGCCGGAGTGCATCGTGTGCATGGCACCATGCTCGGCATCGGTGAGCGTGTCGGCAATGCATCACTGGATCAGATTCTCGTGAACCTCAAACTCAATGGCGCAATCGACAATGACCTGACAGCGCTGGCCGAATACTGTGAGCTGGTGCATGAACACTGTCACGGCCCCCTGCCGCCGAATTATCCGGTGATGGGCGCTGACGCATTCCGCACCGCAACCGGTGTACACGCCGCGGCGATTATCAAAGCCGAAAAGAAAGGCGACCACTGGCTGGCAGACCGGGTTTACTCCGGAGTGCCGGCCGGGGACTTCGGCAAAGAGCAGGTGATTGAAATCGGTTTTATGTCCGGTCTGTCGAATGTCAAATACTGGTTGAAAAAGCATGGTATCGAAGGTAGTGAGGAAGAGCTGGCGAAAATTGCCGAGGAAGTCTTCGCCGTCGCCAAGTCCCGTCAGGAAAATCTTAGTGACAGTGAGGTGCGTGAAATAATCGATAAATGCAAATCCAAGGCGTTGAGCTCATAAATGAACAAGAAAGCGCAACAGAGCAACTCACCGGGCAAGAACATGCGCCCAATGACACTCACTGAGAAAATTCTCGCAGACCACGCTATCGGGTTGCAGCGTCCCTATGTCAAACCCGGCGACATTATTCGCATCAAGGTTGACTGGACAATCGCCTCCGAACTCGCCTGGAATGGCATGAACCAGACCTACGAGCGACTGGGGCGTCCGCCGATTCATGATCCGGAGCGCTTCTATCTCGCGATTGACCACACCGTCGACCCGGTAACCATCGCCACCGACCCGCGCACACAGCGACTGATACAACTCTCCAAAGCGTTTGCCTCTGAAGCGCGCTTGAAACACTTCTATGATTCCAACGAAACAATCCTGCATACCAAGTTCTATCGTGACCTGATCCAACCCGGTGAAATTGTTCTCGGCGCCGACTCGCATACCTCGTCACATGGCGGACTCGGCGCGTTCTCAATCGGACTCGGCGGCGCTGATATTACTGTCGCGATGGTCCTTGGTGAAAGCTGGATTGAGGTGCCGTCGGCGATTGCCGTTGTGTACAGCGGCGCATTGCCGTTTGGAATCGGCGGCAAGGATGTGATTCTCAAGACTCTCGGCACACTCAAACGCAACACTGTCGCGATGGAACGTTCAGTTGAATATATCGGCCCGGCGGTCAAAGAGTTCTCCACCGACATGCGTTTCACTATCGCCAATATGACCGCCGAATTCGGCGGACTAAACGGCATCTTCGCCCCCGATGAAATTGTGCGCGCCTGGGTGGACCATCGCGACAGCTACAAGAGCGGCGGCAAGTATTTTCAGGCCGACGCTGACGCTGAGTATGTGGAGCGTTTTGAAATCAATCTCGACAACCTCGCGCCGCAAATCGCCAAGCCGTTCTCACCGGATAACACAGTCGATATTGATGAAGTCAGCGGCGTTGCGCTTGACGGTTGTTTCATCGGCGCTTGCACCACAACTGAAGAGGAGCTGGTCCTCGGCGGTCTGATTCTCGAAGCGGCGCTTGCTGACGGCGCAAAAGTCAAAGAAACCCGCAACCGTCTCGTGGCCCCCGGAGATTTGAGTATCGAACAAAACCTTCGTGACGCCGGTTTGCTCGCGGTCTATGAAAAAGCCGGGTTCAGAATCGCGCCGCCCGGATGCCACCTCTGTCTCGGAATTGCCTCAGAGCGCGCCGGCAAAGGTGAGCTCTGGCTTTCATCGCAGAATCGCAATTACCAGAACCGCATGGGCGAGGGCTCACTGGCCTGGCTGGCGTCCGCGGCGACTGTCGCCGCCAGCGCGCCGGATTTGTCACTCCGTGACCCGCGTCCTTTGCTTGCCAAAGTCGACAAAGAGCGCTACATGCGCATTCTCGGTCGCACAGACCTCGTGCGTGTCACACCTGATGTCACTGTCACCTATGTCGAACCGGAAGTGGATGTTGCAACAGAAACGACTGAAGAAACGACTGACAAGAAACAAGAGAGCGCCCGCACTGTCACATCAGCGCCACAGGTGACAGAGCGCATCATCGGTCGCACACAAATCTTTGGTGACAACATCGACACCGACGCTATCATCCCCGGTGAGTTCTGTCACTTATCAGACATCGACGAAATCGGCGCCAAGTGTTTTCACTATGTCCGGCCGGAGTTTGTTGAACGTGTCGCCGCTGGTCAGACAATCATTGTCGCCGGTGAGGGTTGGGGCAGTGGCTCATCACGCGAGCACGCAGTCTGGGCGCTCAAAGGCGCCGGTGTGCAACTGGTGATTGCCAAGGGCTATGCCTTCATTCACAAACGCAACCTCGTCAACGAAGCGCTACCATACTTGCAGGTCACGGCCCCTGAGTTCTATGAGTTAGTGAAAGAAAACGATGAGCTCTCAGTCAATCCCACCAGCGGCGAAATCACCCACCTCGCCTCCGGCAAGACATTCCAGGCCGAATCCCCCAGCGCCATCGTCACCGCCATCACCGCCGAAGGCGGCATAGTCCCGGCCATCAAAC
>CAZFAL010000206.1:0-4753 GCA_964516945.1 uncultured Ignavibacteriales bacterium | reverse complement strand
GTCCGGTAGCGCCAAACCGGATGAGTCAGGCGCCTTGTCCACTGCGCAACTGAACCCCTCCGGTGTACGCATTTGCAAAAACCGTGAGGCCTGGAAAATTTTGTTGATAAAGTTCCGCCCGAGTTCAAATGAATTCTTCGACAACCACGGGTCCTGACCGTCCGGTGTCGCCAGTATCATCGAAACGCGCAACGAATCCGCGCCGAATTGTTTGATGATTTCCAGCGGGTCGATGCCGTTGCCCAGCGACTTGGACATTTTGACACCCTTGTCGTCACGCACAGTGCCGTGAATATAGACATCACTAAACGGCAACTCACCCCGGAACTCATAACTGGCCATCACCATCCGCGCCACCCAGAGGAAAATAATCTCCGAGGCGGTCACCAGAACCTTGGTCGGGAAGAAGAACTTCAACTCCGGCGTTTCCTCCGGCCAACCCATGGTCGTCATCGGCCAGAGCCATGACGAGAACCACGTGTCCAGCACATCCTCTTCCTGACGCACATGCTCTGACTGGCACTTCGGACAGGAGGTGATGTCTTCAACGCTCGCGGTGATTTCTTTGCAATCGTCGCAATAGAAAATCGGAATCCGGTGCCCCCACCACAACTGCCGCGAGATACACCAGTCGCGGATATTGTCCATCCAGTGCAAGTATGTCTTGCCCCAGTAATCAGGGTGGAAACGTAGTTTGTTCTCGTGGAACGCCTCAAGCGCCGGCTTGGCCAGCGGTGTCATTTTGACAAACCACTGGTCGGACAGATACGGCTCAATAACTGTGTGACAGCGATAGCAGGTCCCGACGTTCAACTGATGATCTTCGATTTTTTCAAGCTGGTGACGTTTTTCCAGCTCGGCGATAATCTGCTTACGCGCCTCATAGCGCTCGAGTCCCTTGAACCTGCCGCCGTTTTCATTGATATGCCCGTCCTGTGTCAGCACATTGATACTCGGCAGTTCATGGCGCTTGCCGACCTCGAAATCATTCGGGTCATGCGCCGGAGTAATTTTCACTACACCGGTGCCAAACTCCGGGTCGACATACTCATCGGCGACAATCGGAATCTCACGGTCCAGCAGTGGCAGAATCGCGGTCTTGCCGACATATTTGCCGAAACGCGAATCCGACGGATTCACCGCCAGCGCTGTGTCACCGAGCATCGTCTCCGGGCGGGTTGTGGCGACGGTCAGGTATTCCTCAACGCCGGCGATTTTGTAGTGGATATACCACAGTGAGCCATTCTTTTCGACATGTTCGACTTCATCGTCTGAAAGCGATGTTTGACATGACGGACACCAGTTGACAATCCGGTTGCCGCGATAAATCAGCCCTTTGTCATAGAGACGGACAAATACTTCACGCACCGCCCGCGAGCGTTGCTCATCGAGTGTGAACGCCGTCCGCTCCCAGTCACAGGAACAGCCAATCCGTCGTAATTGGCCGAGGATTTTCTCTTTGTTATTGTTGGCCCAGTCCTTGGTTAGCTCCAGAAACTTCTCGCGTCCCAATTCACGGCGCGTTTTGCCCTCTTTCTGCAGTTTCTTTTCGACCATCACCTGCGTGGCAATTCCGGCATGGTCGGCGCCGGGGAACCAGTTGGCCTCATAGCCGCTCATCCGGTACTTGCGAATCAGCACATCCTGAATGGTATTATTGAGCGCATGTCCGAGATGCAGAATGTCTGTCACATTCGGCGGCGGGATGACGATGCTGTATGGCTCTTTATTGCTGTGCGGGTCGCCATGAAAATATCCGGCCTGCTCCCATGTATCAAGCCAGCGCTCCTCGACTTCATGCGGGTCATAGGGACGCGCGGCGGTTTTGGTGTTATGGTTGCCATTGTTTTTGCCACTGCTTTTGCCATTGCCTTTGGCAGTGGTTGTATGTTTCGTCTGTTCACTCATTGTCAGTCGACGATTCTTTCTTTGACTTATGATTACTTTTTCGGGTGAAATGTCGCTGTCGGCCTTTATACGACAAAACGCGGACAGTCATCCGCGTTTGCTGTCTGAGGCCCCGACGGCCGAAAACATATTTTATCATCGGCGCGAAGTCAATACTGTGTTAGCTATTAGTCGAAGTGACTACTGGGCAGTAGTGCGTTGTAAGACAATGGCTTAGTTGGAGGCGCGCTCCGATAGTGAGACCAGTTGGTTGCCTGAGCGCCGTTCAAGCGATACTATACACCCCAGAGGCGCGTGAAACGCCCTGTTCCCGGTGGCCCGACCGCTCTGCGGCGGGTTTCCAGGTGAACCGATGGACTAGGAAGAGCGAACGGTCTCTATGGAGGTTGATTCAATCGAATTGTAGACGGGAATCAATGTCGGGATATTCCCACAGCAAGCTGTGCGCGACCGACCTAAACGCAAAGAAACAGCAATACTCTGATAGGAGTGTGAAGTATCTGATGGGCTTATCCAAACGACAATGGAAGGTACAACTATGTGTTTGAAATGTTTTGTCTTGTTCAGAGCTACTTATTTTCTAAAGTTACTGTTACTGGGCATGTTGCTTCTCCTATCAGGGGGCAAGTGCTATGCGGAAGAGGCGCATCAAAGGATTGGATACGAGCTAGCGCTAGAAAGGGAGTATAGCATTTATCTAAGCCGAAATTCTGCGGAATCGTCAAGGGGCGGTCTTCTTTCCAAGAATGAATTCGGCTCAGACCGGATTGAGTATGTAGGTGAGGCGCCAACTGTGTTAAGGATGAGCCGAATCTTTGAATACAAAAACAGGTACGATGCTGATGAAAGGTCTGTTTTTGTAGTAAGTTACAGAGACTCTGTGGAATTCCTCACTTTTAGCAAAGAAGCTGATTCCAAGGCGCCGATTCCTGTGAATTCTGTGCTATCCTGGATCAACCGATTGATGAGTCTTGAATCCGATCACACACTTTCACCCAATGAATCACTACAGCTTCTGTTGCAGTTTCTGGAGATAGAACGCAGTCAGAGTTTTGAACCTACGTTGGTTATCTCGAACTGGTTTGACCTGATGAGAATCAACATTGCCACATATTTGACTATTCAGACTGATTCTTCAAGCGCTGATTTCACAAGACTGCAGCAAGATATTCGCAAGCTCTCGGCATCACTACCCAATGACCTAAAGAGTAGTATTTCGGAACCTGGAGTTCAAATTGAGAAAGATACAAGTACAATCAGCGTTTATCTCTTGGATAATTCTGGGACATTGTTTCACTTGCTGGTTGCTGTAAGTGGCAACACTTTCAAACTCAGCGCCATTACAAATCTCGGGAGAATCGGCCATCCTGCATATACGTTTTGATGAAAATCAATCCTACGAGGTTGATGGAGACGGTGTATCGGGTCCGGTGGTCCGTCCGCTCTGCGGCGGGTTTCCAGGTGATGTGTAAGTTCCATGTTGCGGCAGGTCTTGCGACAGCGCTTTTTGCTGTCGTGTGACCTGCCGCTTGTATCGGGGTAACGTGTCGGGTCACAATTTTCGCTCTGCGAAAATCAAGACCCGACACAACAGCTGAAGGTTTTTCAACAAGCCCCTTAGGTAGGACGATTAATGACACTATATGACACATACGCCCACTCGGAGTAGTGGGCCACTATGCCGACCTCAAATCGCAATTAAACAGAAAACAGAAAGACCAACATGCCAACCCCACCTGATACATCTTTGCCGCCATTCCAACGACTTGTCGCTCTGCTGAAAACCCTGCGCGCGCCGGGTGGCTGCGCCTGGGACGCTAAACAAACGCACACTTCGCTTCTGCCGTATCTAATTGAAGAGTGCTATGAAGTTGTTGACGCAATCGAGGAGGGCGAGCCGGCGCAACTCAAAGAGGAGCTGGGGGATTTGCTGGTGCAATTCGTGTTTCACGGTGTGCTCGCCGAGGAGCAAAATGACTTTCTGATTGATGAGGTCATAACTGAGACCGTCGAAAAGCTGATTCGTCGTCACCCGCATGTGTTTGGCGATGCCGCGCAACTTGGCTCCGCCGGTGAGGTGCGTCAGCAATGGGAAAAACGCAAGCTCGAAGAAAAGCAGTCCGACGGCAAACAGAAGCGTTTGCTTGACGGCGCGCCGAAATCAATGCCGGGGTTGACACAGGCGTTTCGGCTCGGTGAAAAGGCCGCCGGGGTCGGGTTTGACTGGCCGGATGCGTCTTCGGTGATGGAAAAGGTCCATGAAGAACTCGGCGAGCTCGAAGAGGCGCTTCAAGCCGCAGACACTGAGAAACAAACTGAAGAAATCGGCGATTTGCTGTTTGTCCTCTGTTCGCTTGCACGTAAGCTGGAAATTAATCCCGAACAGGCGCTAAAAGGTTCATTGCAAAAGTTCCGGCGCCGATTTACCTTTATAGAGGAGAGTGTGATTGACTCCGGGAAGACCTGGGATGATTTCACGCTTGAAGAGTTGGAAAGCCGCTGGAGCGCCGCGAAGGACAGTGAACGCAATAATGAACGGCGCGCGGCTTCTGATGTAGAATAATGTAGGGGGATATGAGTTATGGCGCTGAGAAAAGAATTACAGGATAAGCTTGAGCTGATTGAAGAGCTCCAACGACGGATTGTCAACCGCGAGGACGGCTTTCAATATTTTGTCACCGATAATGCACCAACCGAAGAGTTGGATGATCCGCCGGATGTGTTTGATGTGGACCGTATCAAGGCGCTGGAGAGAGTTGCGGCGTTTTTTGCCGGGTGTGATGTCGAGAAAGTCATGGCGCTGTCGGATGATATGCGCGTGCAGTTTATTGATTTGCTGAATCGC
>CAZFAL010000205.1:0-4780 GCA_964516945.1 uncultured Ignavibacteriales bacterium | reverse complement strand
ATCGCCTATACGCACTTTGAAGTATGGCACTTCGTAATCGAGTGTCACAGTATAATCAAAAATCTCCGTGGCAACAGTCTTCTCCAGCGCCGCCTCAGTGTACGCCCGCGAATTATACAACTGGATACGATATGTGTCATACGCAGCCGTATCTCCTGTGGAATCAACCCGGCCGCCAAGTAAATCCAGATGCGATAGAGAAGCCCCAACTGTTGAATCAACCCCGGAAACTGAAAAACTCAGATTCACAGAATCTCTCAGCGCCTCCGGCACAATCGCCAACTCTCCCTCAGCTCCCAATGGATCAAAACTTACATCACGCTCAACACTGTCGGTCGCCACTGTTGAGACAACCGGTGGCGTTTCACCAACAGTATTCGTTTCAGCCGGTGGACAAGCCTGCAGGACAAGCGTCGACAGCGCCGCCAACGTCATGACAACAGTTATCTGTCTCAACTGTCTCCCGAAGATGAGTGTTGTGCCGGTAACCTTTTGCGCGGAGTATGATTTCTTCATGATGAATCCGAAATGAATCTGACAGAACACTTATTGTCGGCAATACAGATCAGCGCTCGCCGTTGAAACGGTTAGAAATATTTCTCTGAATCATCGCGCTCGCCAATTCTGGCCAGCAATTGTTTAATCTCGCCGACCTTGGTTTTGTGCGCCACAAGAATCAAATCGTCACTCTTGACCACCACCAAATCCGAAACTCCCAGACAGGCGATTAGACCCTGGCCTTCATTATACACCGTCAGCTCATAACTGTCAGCAAGAACTGCAGCGCCAACCACCACATTCCGGTCAGCGTCCGGTTTCATATACCGCTCCAGAGAGTTCCAACTGCCCACATCATCCCAGATGATATCCCCGCGCATCACCAGCGTATTGGCGGCCTTCTCCAGCACAGCGAAATCAATCGAATTCGGCGTGGCTTCAGTATAGAGCTTCACCCGCGCCGCTTCCTCTTTGTCCGTGCCGATTGACTTGGCGTATGTTTGCAGTTGAGCGTACGCTTCGGGCGCGTGTTCTTCAATCGCCTTCAGAATCGTCTTCACCGACCAGATAAACATCCCGGAGTTCCACAGATGCTCCCGGCCATAGTAGTATTTCTGCGCAACCAGCAAACGCGGCTTTTCGGTGAATTCCTCCACCGCGTACATCGTTATTCCGCCCTCGGTTTTGAATGGCTTACCGAGTTTAATATAGCCATAGCCGGTTTCCGCGCGGGTCGGCGGGATACCGATGGTAATCAGGTAATCTTCTTCAGCGGCGACATTCGCGCCAAACTTGATAATTGAACGCAAACGCTCCGGCGGGTTTATCAAGTGGTCCGCCGAAAGCACCACCATCACTGCATCGGGGTCTTTGGCCTGAATATGAACCGCGGCCAGCCCGATTGCGAACAGTGTATTACGCCCCTGCGGCTCAACCAGCAGATGTTGTTCAGCGAGATAATCAATTTCCTTGAGAATCGCTTCGCTGATTTCCTCGCCGGTGACAATCAATGTCTTCTCCAGCGGAACCAGCGGCAGAATCCGGTCAATAGTCTCCTGCAACATCGTTTTATCCGATGTCAGCGCCAATAACTGTTTCGGGCGTTTGCGCCGTGACAGCGGCCAAAACCGCTCCCCGCGCCCGCCTGCCATTATCACATTGTATATCAAGAACTTACCTCAATTCCACAGACCAGAGCCCGGTCCGTTCCCGACAGGAATCAGACCCGCATATCGCCCTGATAATACCCGCGCGCTAAGTGTAAGTCAAGAAAGAGTATAGAGAGACTCCACTCTCAATCGGCCCGGTTTCATTCAATCCTGTTGAAAAAGTCTTTCGGACGGCATTGACTCTTTGTTTTCTTCAACAAGCCCATTTGTCAGTTGAGAACAAACAACCTATAATCAGGTAATCCGCGAGGATGGCAAACTACAGGAATACTCCAGCAGGGAGAGCTTAAGATGAAAAATCGCAACCGATGGCTCGCAATCATTGTCTTGATATGTTGCGCAATATGCTTGATACCTGACAGTCAGGACGGCTTGACCTTTGCCAGACGCGGGAAAAAGAAGAAAAAGAAAGCCCGGACCGGTGTGTTCGAAAAAGGGAAGTACACTGATAAGACGTACGGCTTCAGTGTTGATATCGTAGAAGGCTGGAAAGTTAAAGTTTCCAATGAAGGTAAACGCTTGCGGTTCATCGCACAGAAAAAGAACTATGCTACACCGCGGTGGCTCAGAGGCGGAGAGCTACTGACAATCATACCTACATTGAAAGTTTATGTCGACACAACCAGTATGAGCGGAAGACAATTCGCTGATTCTCTCAGTTCCAAGTCATACCAATCCGAACAAAAGGAGGCGATTCGCGACGAATTCCGCATTTATCAGAAACGAGTGAAAAAACATCACATTTCAAACATCCGGCTCAACACCGGTGAGAGGGGTGTTCGATGCAAGATGATCCGGAAATACAATATCGAAACAGGTAGAGGTCCGCATCCGGAATACATGCAGGGCGACATCTTGTTTGTGAAAAGAGGTGATAACATATTTGTAATCAGCGGTGTGTGTCTGTCGTTGTTTTACAAAGGTAACAACGCCCCACTCTTCCAGGAAATGTTTGATTCCTTTGCGTTCGCGGAATAAGTCATCAGTTGCGTTGGGAGCGCTAATAGTTGCGCTTTACGTGTATGCTTCACTGAGCAACAACTCATCCCTCTGGGGATTCAACCTGCTGAAGTTCTACCCCGTCTGGCTACGGTTTCTGGCTCTGACGCTCGCGGCAGGCGCCCTGATCATCAGTGTTGTAAAACATCAAAACCTCGAAAAGACTGACAAACAATCTCCCGGACAAACTCCCGAAAAAACAATGTCATACTGGATTCCGGCTGCAATTGGAATCCTGCTTACCGTTTCATTCTTCGCCTTTCCTTCGGTGACTACATTCCTTGGCGATGGGCATTTACGAACTAATCAGCTCCGTTTCGGTCACTGGTTCCTCGCCACTGAGCCACTTGACTTCCTTGTCCATGCAGGTGTCTATCGGCTCATCCTCCACCCTCTCGGCTATCAGCCGATTGTCAGTTACCAGATAGTCAGCGCCATCAGCGGAGCAGTGTTCCTCATCGGTATCTGGCGGTTTTCAAAGGCGGTCCGTAGAGAGTCCACATTGTCAATTCAGTCATTGTCTCTGATGGTTCTCTTGAGTTCAAGCGGCGCACTAGCGCTCTTTTTCGGCTACGTCGAAAGTTATTCAATTCTTCTTTCACTCCTGCCTCATGTCATTGTCAGCGCCATCAACACACTTGACGGGCGATCCGGCGCATACAGTTTCATCGCGCTGTTTGCCCTGGCCTCGCTGACACATACACTCGGAGCTATCCTGCTGGCTCCACTGGCATTTTTCGTTTTGATGACCGCCAGCGAGCGCAAACCTTTCCCGATTCTTGCAGGCAAAGCATCACGAATCCTGAGTGTCACCATTGGGTTGGGAGCTCTGCTGCTGGTTATACTTGCCACTTTCAGGGTTGCCAACGTTGATCGATACATCCTGCAAGTATTCCCCACAACTTCATCAACTCCGGCGATTCTCACATTCCGCCACTGGTTAAATATTACTAACTGGCTTCTGCTCACAGCGCTGCCTGTTCTACCTCTGCTACCAAATGTCTTTAGGCGTCTCAAGAGACGAACGATTTGGGACAATAAGAGGGTGTTGGTCGGTGTTTGGCTCGCAATTCCGGCTCTTCTCTTCCTGCTACTCTTCGTTCCACAGTTGACCGGCCCCCGTGACTGGGATTTGTTCGCAATTCCCTGCTATATCCTGTTTCTCTCTTCTGTGTTGATCGTAGTCTCTGAAGAGCATAGTTTCTCGATTCGCCCCCTCATCGGCCCTATCGCAATAAGCTGGATTCTGCTGGTCGCGCTCGTCGGTATCAACCACTCAGTGGTTCGTTCAACTGACAGGTTTGCAGATATCCTTCACCACACGGGTGAAAGGAATCTGTTCAAGGAATACAACCTCCTGAGCGCCTACGCAAAGGACCACCGCGAAATTGTGAACCGCCGTCTTGAATTTCTGGAATCCGCCTGGGCGCAACCTCCGTACCTGAAACGCGACTCGGTTTTGACTTTGAACAAGTTGGGAGATGAATATACGAAGAGAGGAAATTATTCGCGGGCACATGACATGTTACAACTATCACTCAAGGTCGACAATTCAAATCTCTATACCTACCACTTCCTCGCCAACTTATATCACGTCAGTGGAAAAACACAGAAAATCTCCGAGCTTGCTCAGTATCTGGCGACAGCTCTGCCAGATAATGCGCGGGGTCAGATGGACGCCGGTCAAATGTTTGCCGAATCCGGCAACATGGCAAAAGCAGGTAAATACTTTACACGCGCTTACACACTCGACAGTTCTGATATATTCATCGTCGTCAACTATGGTGTTTACATGCTCAGGACGCGCAGGTTTACGCGTGCGAGAGAATTACTCGAAAGAGCCACACGGGAAAAACCTGATTACTTTACAGCGAGATACAATCTGGCGCTCACATACCTGAGTCTCAATGACAAAAACGCCGCGAAAGAGTCCTTTCTACAGGCGGAAGCTCTGGCGCGCACACCGGATGAAAGACAACAGATTCTGAGCGTTCAGAGACTGTTCAGATAAGGCGGTTAAAACTGCCCGGTCGCCCGCAGCTCCGTAGCTCGAAACCCTTGCGGTTTCGGGGAGCGTGCATCAGTTGGCCTGCTTGTCAGGTAGGGCGCCGTGC
>CAZFAL010000204.1:0-4794 GCA_964516945.1 uncultured Ignavibacteriales bacterium | reverse complement strand
CCCGGAATCATATGCTCTTTAATAGTGTTGTTCACATTCAGTGAATCGGTGGCTGAAACGGCTGATACGATTTCTGGTGGGAATGCGACGCTGGCTGATTACCTTGCTTTTGCCGAGGAAAACTCACCGGCTGTTTCTGCAGCGTATCATAGTTGGCAGGCCGCGCTGGCGCGCGCGCCACAGGTTGGTTCGCTTCCAGATCCGAAACTTGGCTATGCAGAGCAATTCGAGTCAGTCGAAACTCGTGTCGGAGCGCAACAACGCAAGTTTTCATTGAGTCAGTCGATGCCCTGGTTTGGCAAGTTGGGTCTGCGTAAGTCTGTGGCGCTGGAAAAGGCCAATGCCGCAGAGCAGAGATACATTGCCCGCAAGTTACAATTACAGGCGCAGGTGACAAACCTGTACTTTGAATTGTACTATCTTGACCAGTCGATTTCGATTGTTCGGGACAACCTGACTCTCATCAACGAGTGGGAAAAGGTGGCGCAAGCCAAATACCGTTCAGCAATTCTGTCACAGGGTAAGCTGGCTCAAATACAAATTGAGCAGGCGCGGCTGTCTGACGATCTTACATCGCAGAAAGAGCGTTATGATGAGCTGGTTGTTGCGTTCAATGCGGTTCTCAACCGGGACTCGGAGGCGCCGGTCTCTCTTCTGACCAAGCCGGAAGTTGTCCCGGTTTCACTGACCGATGACAAAATTGTCTCACTGGCTCTCGAACGCAGTCCGCTGTTGCATGAAAAGGACAAATTGATTTTGGCCTCGATCGCCGGAGTCAAATTAGCCAACCGTGGTCCGGCGCCGAATTTGACCTTCGGGGTTGATTATATCCAAACCGATGAAGCGCTCGCGCCAAATGTGTTTGAAAGCGGTAAGGATCCGGTTATTGCAAAAGTCGGCCTGAGTATTCCATTATGGTTCGGCAAATACAAAGCCGAAAAACAGGAGGCCAGAGCGCATAATAAATCAGCTCTCGAAAGAAGGCAGGATACAGAAAACAATTTGCGTTCAGCCCTTTCGACACAATTGTTTGCGCTGCATGACGCAGAACGCAAGATAGACTTATACAAAAACGCAATGATACCCCGCGCCGAGCAGGCGTTGAACGTCATCCAGCGCGAGTTCGAAACCGGCAAAACCGATTTCCGTAATCTGATAGACTTACAACGTGAGCTGTTCACCTACCTGCTGAATTTGCAACGCTCTCTGACAAGTTACAGGAAAAGTGTCGCCAATATAGAGGCGTTAGCCGGAGCTCCAATAACACAATAAACCGCACATTCAATTTCAGCGTACGAAAGAAAACCATTATGTATACGACAAAACAAACAAGAAAAAAGCGCTCAGTCAATGGACTGGCGGCTTTACGTCTTTTTACCCTATTGATAATTGTCGGCGCCGCAGGACTATTCAGCGCGTGTAGCTCTAACGATACAAAGACTGACACCAAAACCAATGCAACTGCCAAAACTGATGCAATTGCAGTCTCTGAAACAGTAGCGCCGACAGATACTATCTGGACCTGTTCGATGCATCCACAGATCCGTATGCACGAACCGGGCAATTGCCCGATTTGCGGTATGACATTGATTCCGGCCGGCAATGATGACGGCGGTGTCGATGATCGCTCTATCAAACTCAGTGAAACTGCTCGCAAGCTTGCCAGTGTGCAGGTGACACCGGTCCAACGTCATGTAATCACCCGCGAAGTCCGCATGGTGGGCCTGGTGGAATATGACGAGACCCGCTTGCGTAATATCAACGCCTGGTTTCCCGGACGTCTCGACAAGTTGTTTGTCAACTTCACCGGTGTCACTGTCGAAAAAGGTGAGCCGATGGCGGAAATCTACAGCCCGGATTTGCTGTCTGCGCAGGAAGAGCTCCTGCAGGCCATCAAGTCTCGCGACGACCTCAAAAATAGCAAAATCGGTGTCGTGCGGAGAAGCGCTGATGCGACTATCGACGCCGCCAGAGACAAGTTGCGCCTTTGGGGTATTACTGACCAACAGATAGAGAATATAGAGCAAACCGGTGTCACTAGCGACCATGTGACGGTCTATGCTCCGGTTGAAGGTGTGGTGATTAAGCGTAACGCCAGTGAAGGTGACTATGTCAAGGACGGAAGCAAGATACTCACACTCGCTGATCTCTCAACCGTCTGGCTGTCACTTGACGCATATGAGTCCGACATCAACTATTTGCGACTCAATCAGGAAGTCACATTTACTACCAACACCTATCCCGGAGAAACATTCGTCGGGAAAATCACTTTTATCGACCCGACATTGAATCCGAAATCTCGCACAGTGCGCGCCCGGGTTGAAGTGAACAATGAAGACGGTCGTCTCAAGCCGGGTATGTTCGCACATGGAATCGCTTATTCTGATCTTGAAGCTCCCGACGCCGGTATCCCGCTGGTCATCCCCGCCTCTGCTCCGTTAATCACCGGCAAACGCGCAGTTGTGTATGTGCAGGACCCGGATGAACCGGGAATGTTCAGCGGTCGTGTCGTGACACTCGGCGCCAGAGGCTCGGACAAATACATCGTGAAAGAGGGTCTTGGAGAAGGCGAATTAGTTGTTACCAATGGCGCATTCAAAATTGATGCGGCAATGCAGATTCAGGCAAAGCCGAGCATGATGTATGCCTCAGGTGGAGCGCCGATGAGCGGACATGCCGGTATGAATATGGGCGGCAGCTCTTCGAGCCAGGGTTCTGAGCATGATTCAATGAAGAGCATGAAACAAGACAAGTCTGCATCAGGCGAAACCACAGCAACACCGAAGGCAACTATGAAGGCCCCGAAGAATGTCGGTCCAGCTTTCAGTGGATATCTCGACCTGCAGGAAGCGCTACGCACTGATGATTTGCCGACTGCCAAAAAGGTGGCGGGAAATCTTGTTGCAACATTCGAGACATATTGCGCGGACAGCATTTCCGCGAAAGGGCAGACATTATTTGATTCTCTCAGCAGAGCTGGTCTTGACCTGTCAACAGAAATCTCCAAGTCCTCAGATATCGCTGCAGCCAGAGCACAGTTTGCGGCGCTGACTTCGACAATGTTGTCATACGCAGACAGCTATGGCATGGGTGATGTCAACCGAGCGTACAAGTTCTTTTGTCCGATGGCTAACGGAGGCGAGGGAGCGCCCTGGTTGCAACGTGACGATAACAAGCAGAATCCGTACTTTGGTACTGCAATGCCAAAGTGTGGCGTATTCAAAGGTATTGTCGGCGACACAGCCACTTCAGACGCGAAGCCGATGGACATGAAACAGATGAACAACATGAACAACTCCCCTGACTCAATGGAACACAGAGGTCACTAAGAGGACTGAACCAAATATGGCTGAAGAAAGTAGAAATACACCGCCCAAAGAGGAAATCGTTGCACAGGGCGCTATCAACAAGCTCATTCTGTTTTGCATTGACAATAAATTCATTGTCGGGATGATGACAGTTGCTCTTGTCTTCTGGGGCATTATGGTGGCGCCGTTTGATTGGGAAATCGGCGGCCTGCCGCGTGACCCGGTTCCGGTGGATGCGATTCCGGACATTGGCGAAAATCAGCAAATTGTTTTCACCAAGTGGCCCGGACATTCGCCGCAGGATATTGAAGATCAGGTGTCATATCCCCTGACTGTGTCATTACTCGGACTGCCGGAAGTCAAGACCATTCGTAGCTTTTCGATGTTCGGATTCTCCTCGATCTATATCATCTTCAAGGAAGATGTTGACTTTTACTGGTCGCGATCGCGTATTCTTGAAAAACTCAACAGTCTTCCTCCCAATACATTACCACCGGGAATCTCTCCCGGCTTGGGACCGGATGCGACCGGGCTGGGACAGGTCTACTGGTATACACTGGAGGGCTTTGACACCAAAACCGGCGAGCAAACCGGTGGCTGGGACCTTGATGAACTCCGTTCTGTGCAGGATTTCTATGTCCGCTACGGTCTGCAGGCGGTCGATGGTATCAGTGAAGTTGCCTCAGTTGGTGGTTTTGTGCGCGAATATCAGATTGATGTCGACCCCGATGCGATGCGCGCCTATGGTGTCACGTTAGAAGAGGTGTTCCATGCAGTAAAGATGGCCAACAAGGACATCGGCGCCCGGACAATTGAAGTCAACAGCGCCGAATATGTCATTCGTGGACTGGGGTTCATCAAGAACCTCAGTGATATCGAAGACGCAGTAGTGCGCTCCGAAGGTAACACACCTGTGTTTGTCAAGAATGTTGCGCATGTGATTCGCGGCCCGCAACCGAGGCGTGGAGCGCTTGACAAAGGTGGCTCTGAAGCAGTCGGTGGTGTGGCTGTTGTGCGCTATGGCGCCAATCCGCTTGCGGCTATCAAGAATCTCAAGGCGAAGATTGCGGAGATTTCTCCCGGTCTGCCGTCAAAGACGCTTGCTGATGGGCGCGTAAGTAAACTGAGAATAGTTCCTTTCTATGACAGAACAAAGTTGATCCATGAAACCCTGGCCACATTGGATGACGCGCTAACCGGCGAGGCGATTGTCAGCATTATCGTCGTCATCATCTCCCTGTTGAGTTTACGGAGCTCCATTCTGGTTTCCGGATTGTTGCCGATTGCTGTCCTGATGACCTTTGTGGGCATGAAAGTCGGTGGTGTGGACGCCAATGTTGTCGCCCTCTCAGGTATTGCTATCGCGATTGGGCCGATGGTCGACGTTGGTATTGTTATGTCCGAAAATATCATCAGCGGACTGGGGCGCGCTCCAACGGGAACGAGTATTCGAAAAGTCATTTATGACGCTTCAAGTGAAGTCGGT
>CAZFAL010000203.1:0-4878 GCA_964516945.1 uncultured Ignavibacteriales bacterium | reverse complement strand
TAGTCCTGCCAGACTGAATCGGCCAGCAACGTAGACTCGGAGCGGACTTGGGCGTCAACACGCTTGCCGATAGCTACTTCATCGCTTGTACCGAACAACATGAATGACTTCTTGCCGCCGGGTCCGGTTGTCACACAGGAAGACAGTGTCAAAAAACTCAAAGAAACAGCCACCCACATACTGAGTAAGGCGCCGGTTAGCGCTCTTTTGCCTGCAGGATATTGAGAATAGTGTCGGGATTTGAGTATTGAGGGCATGACTGCCGATCGCAGGCGTATGGCTCAGATTTTTGTTCAGATCTTTGTTCAGATTTTTATTTTGTCGGCAAGGTCAGCGACAAATGGCAGGCGCACTCGTTTTCCCTGCAACGCAAAGAGGATTCCGGCTATTGACGAGCCGATGCAGGCAATCAATATCGCCTTCCAGACCAGCGAAGAAAAAGCCGGAATGAGGAAAATTGCCGCAAAAATCTCAATCAAAAAGAGCACCAATCCCTGCTTGGCGTGAAACCTGAGATTGGCGTTTTCGGAAATGCGCAGTATCGGCAACAGACAGAGAAACGGAACATAGGAAAAGACAATATACAGCGGATTGCCCGCAGCGTCTGCGCCGCTCTCAGGAAATACCTCATCTCCTAAGTCACTGAACGGAGATTCTTTCATATCATCCATCGGGTTTCCGCCTGTGTCTCTTCCTGTGTCTCTTTGCTTCTCAGTCATTCACTACTATCCTGAACCAAACAGGACTCAACATCGCGTTCCTGTCTGTCGCTTGAATGAACTGTGATTCACTGCCTATGTCAAGAATGTTATTCACTGTTGCCAGAATATCCGTCAGAATAGTACGACCGGCCGCTCCCGAACCGCTACGCGCAGTCCTTGCCAGATGACTCTATCAAATCTATCAAAGAAAAAAGCCACAAGCGAATTGACACGCAATTCGCTTGTGGCTCATCCAAAGCATTTCGCTTCTAAAGCGCTTCGCTATTGTTTCCGGGAAGAAACGCGCCCGTGGGAGGCAATCAGCCGACAGGTTTGATTTCTTCAAAGAGTCGCTGAGCGGTGATAACAACCGGCTCCTGCCAAAAATCAGAGTCAATTCTGTCCAGCATCTTGCGGGCATTGGCCGTGTCACCGGCATATAGATAGTTCCGTAAGGCCCCCAAGGCGTTGTCCTCAGCGATCGGCGCTTCGGGATAGTAATCCAGCGCCTTGAGATACTGTTGTGCGGCCTCGGCGTATGCGCCACTGTTTTCCTTGCAAGCCGCTATCCCCGCCAACGCGGCGTCATGGGTCACTTTCATCGAATTGTACTTCTTGACATACTCCTGAAACGCCTGCAACGCCTGATCATAATTCTTGCTGAGATAATTGGCGCTACCAAGCATGTAGAGAGCCTCGGCTCCGGTCTCACTGCCACTGTACTTGTCAGCTACAGCGCGTAGTTCCAGCAGGCCAACCTGCAGGTTGCCGCTGAGCATCTTTGTTTTCGCCTGAGCAAGCTCAACACGGGCCTCCTCCGCCTGACTGGAGCGATAGTCACTGAAAAAATACAGTCCGACACCCAGCAGAACCACAACAGCGACAACCCCCAGAATTGTGGTCAAGTTGTCAGCCGCCCAGTCACGTCCTTCATTCATGAAGTCGGCGAACTTGTCCTGCTTTATCTCCTGCTTGCTGAATGAAACCCTTGTACCCATACGTATCAATAACTCCTTCGGAAACTTCTCAAACAAATACTCTTACCATGGTCTTCATCGTCTGAACTCCACTCAACCGGCATCAAAGCGCAACAGGTTGCACAACCTGCGCGGTGTTCTTCATGCCCCCTGAGAATGAGCCCACTTGCAAATCACTCTTATGCAAATGACAGACCCAAAACCTTAAACCACCAATTCCGCAATTAGAAAATTAGAAATAGCCCGTAAAGCTAATCATGATCCTGTGATCGCGGACTTTTGTCTCTGAACTGTGACTGATATTTCCCAGATACGGTGTCGCGTCTGCCGTAGTCCCCGGGTCGTACGTGTTGGGCGTTAGTCCCGGCTTACTTATCAGCCCTCTTGCGGAGGAGGTGTTAACCTGCTGAGTGTATGACGTAAAGGAATACGCGATATCAAGTGTCCGTTGTGGAGAGTGAATGCCAAACCCCAAAGAAAAACTGGTCGCTGTTACCTGGCTTCCAAACGAGTTCTGGAACAGATCAATATCCTGATTCCCTTGAAATGCCGCGTCACTGCCAACATAGACGGGATCACCGGTCGCTACTGTACTGACGGGCAACAGAGGGTCCTGACGTCCGTTAAATGTGAAAGAATAGTTTGAAATATCACTAAACGGCTGAGGGAGATACCCGAAACCTGCGCGGAGCGGTATCTCGCCTATCTTGGAGTCTATCGTGTATTCTCCTCCCATTCTGACCTGAAACACATTGTTCCAATGGGACGGCTCATTGCGGAAAAATGACTCTTTCGTTCCCGCCTGACTGATACGTGTGGAGTCGAGAAGCAGAAAATCTGAACCGGAAAACCCTCGGTATTCAAGATCGAGACTTGTCAGAAATTTCTCAGTCCACTTATGAGCGGCGCCAAACGTCACCATAAGTGGCATTTCGATTTTCGACTCCTGATCCGCCCAAATCAATGTGTCCGTACTCGTGAGTCCCGTGGAAACGATGGCTCCGTTTTTTGTCACTATCCGGTCGAGAATGATGTCATCGGAAAGTTTTATCTTAAAAGGCGTGCGAATATTCAGACCAAAAGTTGTAAACTCACCTGCGCGGTATTTCCCACCTATATTGAAGTTAAAACCGGATAGGTTCAGAGAATCCAGTTGGCGTACATTACGCCTGAACTCCACTACTTGGTTGAAGTTTGCAGAATCCACCTGTGACTGATAGACCTCATTCCGGAACTGATCGACTATCACCCTGCCGAAATAAATATTTGCTGTGACACCCACCGAGAACTTCTCAGAAACAGCTGTAGAAAAACTGAAATTACCAGAATTGAGATAACCCTGCCTCGTGCTTGTCAAATCAACAGGGTCCGGTGAAGACGGATGCGGGAATATCTTCTCGGCAAAAAAATCATACGTATCGAAATGTCTGGTCACACCCAAACCGAGCACAAATTTGTGCTTCTTAATTTCAGTCGGCGAGATAAGAGCCGCATTGCGAAAAAAACTGCCCGTAGAACCCGAATGATCAAACGTTCTGATACCATTGAAATCATACGACCCTTTCGGGATGTAATCCATCCAATCGAATGAGAAATAAATCTCGTCAAGATCGACCATTCCGGCCGGATTCCAAGCCAATGAGAACGGCCCGTCGGAGACGGCGGTAAATGCGTTACCCATGCCGGCGGCACGGGCTCCCCCGCCGGTGAAATCCCAACTGTAATTAAAGTCCTGCGAAAACCGCAGGTCAAAATCCGATGAGATCTGCGCCTGCGCGGCGCCACCGGTGAAAAGAGTAACAAGAGAGATGGCGGTTATTGCTGTTGAAACCTTGAAGCGCTTTCTCACATATCCTCCGAAGCTATCACGTCCTGAAGCCATATATCTGCTGTCCACATTAATTTCTGTTTCTGAGATACGAATTTCTGGTATAACACTTAAATACGATTACTGGAATCCGCATGAATCGGCGCTCTAAACCCTCATTGCCTGTGAGCGCCACTCACATGGCTCGCTAATATAGGTTCCACTCTTTGCCCTGTCAACCAACGAAATCGAGGCTTGCTCAATGCAACTTGCTGTGACTGCAAAGCTTAGCCAGCTCCTCTCAGACAACGGCAAACTTATATCACTTGGGAGTATCACTTGAGAGCGTTGAATCCCAGCCCGGACAAGCTACTCCTTCAAGTTTTGTATCTTTGAAACTCGTTCATTTATGGTACCCCCGGCAGGAATTGAACCTGCGGCACGCAGTTTAGGAAACTGCTGCTCTATCCGACTGAGCTACGGGGGCAAATTATCAGCTAAAGGCAACTGTCCAAAAGGTCGGCAACTATTCACCTGCGTATGAAATAAATGTCTTAACCGTTCGGCCGGCAAGCTTCTCCCGCCACGGCAGAAACGCCAAATCAATCAAACACACAATAGATTCAATCTTCGCCTGAGCCATCTCAACGACTTTGCAAGTCGCAGCGGCGGTGCCGCCGGTGGCCAGCAAATCATCAATGATTACCACTCTGTCGCTCCGGTTCAAAGCGTCGCGGTGCATTTCAACGCAATCATGACCATATTCCAGTTCGTATTCGGCGCGAAATACCGCTGAAGGTAGCTTTCCCGGTTTGCGAACAGGAACAAAACCGACTCCAAGGCGCGTAGCGACCGACGCCCCAAGGATAAAGCCGCGGGCCTCAATCCCCAAAATGCGCGTTGGATTGTATTTCTGACACTCCTCAGCAAATAATTGAGTTATCGCCTCAAAAACTTTTGCATCGTAGATGGCCGGCATAATGTCACGAAACAGAATTCCGGCTTTCGGAAAATCAGGGATATCCCGGATCGCCTCACGCACAAGCTGGATACGCGGATCAACGCCGGTTACGTCCTGTTTTATTGAAGAGTCACTTTTTTCTTCACGTTCAGTCACTGTTTCTTCTGGCATGACCCATCCTCATTTTGAACGTTCGTTGCGCAATTCTGGTAGTTGATAGTAGTCTCCTGACATTCAGCGAATCTGGAAAGCGCCGACTTCAATATCTGTGACATTGCCGTCCGCAAATTGATTAACAGAAATATCCTCTACCCTGCCGAATTTCGGCCCCCGTTTCAAAGCAGTGACAAATTCGCTCAGCGCGTCGTCCGCGCCTGAAGCCCTCACTTCTACTGTTCCGTTCGAACAGTTCCGCGCCCAGCCACTAATACC
>CAZFAL010000202.1:0-4903 GCA_964516945.1 uncultured Ignavibacteriales bacterium | reverse complement strand
TAGCGCCGGACCGCCGGTCGCCAGTATTTTTTTGAGTTTGCCGCCGGTAAAGAAGGCGATGTATTTGCTGTCCGGCGACCAAAATGGAAAGTATGCGTCCTTTGTCCCGGCTAACGCAATTGAGACCGGTGAGCTGAGTGAGCGTACGTAAAGCAATATGTCACCGTTGGACGTATCCTTTACAGGGTATGCGATTTTCAATCCGTCAGGCGAGATGGCCATTGAGCCCCCACCGTAATCCGCGAGCGTTGCGCCGTTTTCGGTCAGGATAGTCGCCGACAGTTTCTCCGGTGGATTCTCTGGTCGCAACAGGAGTGACGCGATCAGCCCGACACTCAGCAAGATAAAGACCGCCGCGACAATCCAGCCGGTTTTGGCGGCGCGCGCTGATGTGGCGGATTCACCGGAAGTGACACCCGTGGCGCCGTCACGGATTAGCTCCAGTGAGCGTTTAAGGTCCCCGGCGGATTGCCAGCGTTTATCCGGATCTTTGCTGAGGCATTGTTTGATGACTTTCTCAAGCGCCAACGGCGTTGCCGCAGAAATCTCGGAGACGTCACGCGGTTGTTCTTTGAGCACCGAGGCAATCAAGCTGGCTCGGCTTTTGCCCTCGAAGGCGTTCTTCCCGGTGGCCATTTGGTAGAGCGTGGCGCCAAAGGCAAAGATGTCACTACGCGCATCGGCCTCCTCGCCTTCGAGTTGTTCCGGGGACATGTACTGCAGAGTGCCGATGATCGCGCCTTGTGTGGTCAATGGGGTGGTGCGGGTCTCGGCGCTGGAGAGGGCGTCGAGGAAACCGGCCTGTGGCTGGAACTTTGCGAGACCGAAGTCCAGTAGTTTACTGCCTTCTTTGGTGAGCATGACATTGCCCGGCTTGAGGTCACGATGCACAAGCCCCTGTTTATGCGCTTTGTCGAGCGCATCGGCGATTTGGATGGCGACAGAGAGAAGCTCTTCTTTTGGAAGCGGACCTTTTTCGAGGCGCTCGGAGAGAGTTTCGCCTTCGATGTATTCCATCACAAGATAATCTACGCCGTCTTCGGAGCCGATGTCGAAGAGTGTGCAGATATTGGGGTGGTTTAGTCCGGCGATGACCTTTGCTTCACGTTCAAAGCGCTCTTTAATATCCGCGCTGTTGGCAACTTTGGCGTGCAGAACCTTGATAGCGACTTCTCTGTCGAGACGGGTGTCAGTGGCTTTATATACCTCACCCATACCGCCAGCCCCGGCTGAGCCGAGAATCTTGTAAGGGCCAAGTTGTTTACCTGTTTCTAATGTCATGAAGTTTCCTTAGCGCCCGGAGTTTGACGGTTGCCAGTTTTGGATTAGAACTATCGAAGGAATGTAATTGTCATCTAATCTAGCGTTCACCAGAAAACGCTTGCCGTCATTGAAGACGTCATAGGAGCTTCCTGTCCTCTCAGCGCGCAATCGAAAGAGCTGTGTGGCCTTGCCAACCCTGAAAGACTTACCCGAGCCATTGACCTCGACTGAAATGATATTGTCTCTACTATCAACATAGAACAACTTATCGCCCGCAGCGCTCCAGCGTGGTTTTCCGCCGCCATTCAGAGAGATTTGCCATTTCCCATCGGGAGAAGGAAAGTTTGTAACAAAAATCTCTGGAGAATTGGAATTGCCAGTGTAAGCCAGCCAACGGCCATCCGGAGAAAGAGCCGGTTCACTCTCCCAATCCTCACTATTGAGCAAGGCGACAGGTTCTGAATCATCGTCAACATTTTTGACATACACATCACTCCCGGTAATTGGGCTGATTCGTTCGTATAACAAGTATTTGCCATCTTTGGACCAATCAGAAGGACCTATCACCGTTGAGTCACTCAACAGCAAAGTTGCTTCCTCTGAACCTCCAATATCGCGCAGAAATATCCTGAAGACTCCCTTTATTGAGGTGTAGGCAATTCTATCTCCAGTTGGCGACCACACCGGGCTATTCTCTGACGTTTCCTCGAATGTCAAGCGCGTTCTCGTTCCGTGCTCTAGATGGTACATCCAGATGTCAGCATTCGGAGCTCCGGCCTCGGTCAGGTTGAAGACAACCTTCCTTCCATCTGGCGATATCCGAGGATATCTTGATTGACTCGCTTCTCCAATGGTATCGAGAGTTTTTCCATTCTCATCGAGGATTCTAAGTTGAGTTTCACGAGTCAATAAGCCAGCGCGGTAGAGGATCTTCCCGCCTTCAATGGCGCTAAAAACGCCACGGCTCCAATCCGGCGCATAAGTGACATTTTCGGCTACCGAGAAAACGTCACCACTATTCTCAGTCGAAGAAACATCGAAAGGCTGGGCCATGAGAACACCGTCACGAACAAAGAGTATGTGCTCATCACAGAATTCCGCATTTGAACGCGCATTGATGAGACGCTTCCTTTCTCCTCCTGAGAGTGAGGCCACACAAATCGCGTCTTGCTCACTTCCGGCCTCTCCATCTGTGCGCGCAAAATAGAGGAAGTGATCTCCATCAGGTAGGAATCTTACCCAGCGATGGGTGTAATCTTTGAAAGCAGTATCGAGAGCCAGCGCCACTTGAGACTCTCCGCCTCCAGCTCCAATGCGATATATTGGTCCGCTGGACTTAGGGGAAAAGAGAATAATATCGTCACTATTCCAACTACCACCTCTGCCATTCGGAGCGTCACACAAGGTCAGAGCTGGCCCACCAGTCGCAAGAATTTTCCTTAGTTTCCCCCCCGAAAAAAAACCTATGCTCTTGCTGTCAGGTGACCAAAATGGGAACATGGCCTCTTCAGTCCCTTTCAATGGCTGTGCCTCAAGCGAATTCAGAGCTCTCACCCATATCATACTTTGAGCTTCGCTGGCGGCGGTAGCGCTAGCCAAAAACGCCAACGACAGTCCGTTTGGAGAGAGTACTGCATCTCCACCGCCCCAGTTGACAAATTCCACTTCGGTCGGTTCAAGAATCTGACTGCGGATTTCCTGCGCGGGTTCAACACTCTTTGAACGCCACAAAGTTGTAAAGACTATTGCAACAACTGCAAGATTCACGGCCAGGAACCAAGGGAGGTACTTGGAGTCGATTCCTTTGGGGTTGCTTGCCACAGCGGAGATTGAGCCACCCTCAGAGATAAGACTCAAAGAGCGTTTCAAATCGCCGGCGGATTGCCAACGCTGATCAGGATCCTTGCTGAGACATTGCCTAATGACCTTCTCAAGCGCTATTGGCACTAACGAGGTGATTTCAGAAATAGCGCGTGGTTGTTCCTTGAGTACGGAGGCAATCAAACTAGCGCGGCTCTTGCCTTCAAAAGCATTCTGACCAGTTGCCATCTGATATAGTGTCGCCCCAAAGGCAAAGATGTCACTACGCGCATCGGCCTCCTCGCCTTCGAGTTGTTCCGGGGACATGTACTGCAGAGTGCCGATGATCGCGCCTTGTGTGGTCAATGGGGTGGTGCGGGTCTCGGCGCTGGAGAGGGCGTCGAGGAAACCGGCCTGTGGCTGGAACTTTGCGAGACCGAAGTCCAGTAGTTTACTGCCTTCTTTGGTGAGCATGACATTGCCCGGCTTGAGGTCACGATGCACAAGCCCCTGTTTATGCGCTTTGTCGAGCGCATCGGCGATTTGGATGGCGACAGAGAGAAGCTCTTCTTTTGGAAGCGGACCTTTTTCGAGGCGCTCGGAGAGAGTTTCGCCTTCGATGTATTCCATCACAAGATAATCTACGCCGTCTTCGGAGCCGATGTCGAAGAGTGTGCAGATATTGGGGTGGTTTAGTCCGGCGATGACCTTTGCTTCACGTTCAAAGCGCTCTTTAATATCCGCGCTGTTGGCAACTTTGGCGTGCAGAACCTTGATAGCGACTTCTCTGTCGAGACGGGTGTCGCGCGCTTTGTAGACTTCGCCCATACCACCGGCGCCCGCCGAACCGAGGATTTCATAGGGGCCGAGATGGCGCCCGGGGTTTAATGCCATGGAGACCCTGCTTTCATGTTCTTTTATGGACGATTCAAGTCCTGTAATGCTTTGTCGGAGTTGTGAATGTCATTGGAGGCATCACTCACACCTGACCGGTAAAATCACCCAATCAGCGACTCTCTGATTACGTTCAATGATACGACAATGATGTGGCTGTCCGCAAGGTGTATTGTCCAATGGCGCATTGAGCGTGGGCCAATCGCAGGACGATGATAGGGGGATTCACTTGATGAAATCATATGGCGACCCCAGTTATTTTGTCTTGGAATCAGTTGATAGATGATTTGCGGGTTCTTGCAAGTCTCAGGGAGACAGGGTAATCACTTCTAAGTCCGGAAATGAATTTGTGCTAAAATTACGAACCTTCTCCTGCTGGTTACTACCTTTGGGGGTTAGAACCATCCATATGTAGCATCTGCCTGCACCTTTACTTAAAATTGACCTCTGTCAAATCAATATCTTCAATTATTAGAAACATACGGGACCAAATAGGTCGATTTGCAATACGGTTCGATTTATGCTTAATTCTTATGACTTTATCAGTAAGTAACTAAAACTCCTCAGATTTGGAGCAGAGAACAAAATGACAAAACTCATGGCAAGAACCCGTCTCATTAGAACCCAGCGTTTCGCAATACACCAGCTCACGAACATCTTGATAGGAATATTCTGTTTTTTGGTAATATCAGGATGTTCGAATTCCAGTCCGACCGACCCCAATAATCCTGGCAATGGATCATCAACTCCTGATGGGTGGTTTTGGCAGAATCCGCTTCTACAGGGAAATAGTCTTTCGGGAGTGAGCTTCACAGACGCAAACAACGGGACTGCTGTTGGGGGCAATGGTACAATCCTGCGTACAATTGATGGCGGAGCTAACTGGGTGGCGCAGACAAGCGGAACGACAAGGGCACTCAATTCCGTCAGCTTCACAGACGCAAAC
>CAZFAL010000201.1:0-4918 GCA_964516945.1 uncultured Ignavibacteriales bacterium | reverse complement strand
TTCGTTCACGAACGAAAGTAATTCCAGAAAACTCTTTGCCGGCTGATAACCCGGCTGTTTGCCGATTTTTGCTCCATCGGACTCCAGAAACCAGAAGGTCGGATACCCACGCACTCCATACATTTCGTTCGTCAGGCGTTTTTCCGTAGTTGTGAATCCATCAAGTTCAATCTCGCGCTTTGAGTCACCGTCAACCTTGATGGCCACAAAATTCGAATTCACATAATCAATAACCGAAGCGTCTTTGAACGTTTCGCGCTCCATCTTCTTGCAGTAACCACACCAGGCGGTTGAGAAATCAATCAGCACCTGTTTGCCCTGCTCTTTGGCGAGTCGCAGGCCGTCTTCATAATTGCGCCAGACAATTTCGTTTGCCTCAACGGAATTGTCTGCCTTTTCCGCTTGCTTCGGAGCGCGTGTCTTCACTGAATCGCGCGGCCCACCGGCGAATGCCAGCGACGGTATCAACAGCAAAAGCGCAAAGAGCGCGGACAACGACACGCCGCCGGAAAAACCGGATATTCGGACTTGCGAACTGGCGCTATGCGGGGAAGTCTTCATAAAACTATTATCTCTCTTAAAGGTCAGTGATGGAATCGCAACGATTCCGGTGATTCATTATCTGCTGTTCGATGACGCGACTTCAAAATAGCAACAGACACTTGAATTCGCGTATGGTTTACAACGGCTTGAGGCGAAGTGGCGTTCCCGCAGATGTGCGAATTGTCCAGTCTCTGAACATAGATTCCTCTGGCCATGAGAAGCAAACAACTGCGGTCACGCAAGCGACGAGACCAAAACCAAGAAACAATCAAGACACGCGGCTGTCAATTACTCTTTTGGCTGCGCCGTATAGCCCGTCGACCGTTAATTACCGCCCCGAGGTATTTGGAATCAAATACACATCATCCTCACCAAGAGCGGAGCCAAGCTTCGCCAGCAGTTCATCGCGTGGATTGGCCCGGTATTTCTTTGAGCGGATTAGCGCTTCGGAGCCATTAAAGCGATATGAAAACAACACCGGCTTACGAGACATATCGGGGGCGGAACCCCCTTCCTCATCAAGAATCTTCAACGCCGAAGCCACCTTCTGTGGGTCGGCAAATTCCTGATTCACCTTTATTACGAGCTGGCAGTCAAAGCGTTCCATAACTTTTTCCAGCGGAATGACTTCACTGGCAAGGATTTTCGGGGCCTGCCCCTCGCGTGTCGAGACCCGACCGACAGCGAGAGCCATCTTCCCGGCGGCGATTGTCTCCTTGTGTTTTTCATAACAATCAGAAAAACAAATCAACTCCGTTGAGCCGCTGAAATCCTCTAATGAGCTGAACGCCATCAGCTTACCGCGCTTGTCGGCTGTGGTTTTGATAGTTGTGAAAATCCCCATCACCTTGACTTCACTGCCATCGACAATCTCTCCCAAATCAGCGATTTTGGCCGTCGTAAACGCCGCTATCATTGTCCGGTATTTGTCCAGCGGATGCCCCGAAACATAGAATCCCAGCGTTTCTTTTTCCTGTGAGAGCAGGGTGGTAGTGGGATATTCCTCCAAATTGGCGAATTCCGGCTCAGGACGTTTGGCCTCGCCGCTTTCATCGGCAAAGAGGTCATGCGAGTCTGATTTCTGCTGAACCTTGGCCCCAAACTCCAGCATTTTTTCCACTGCCGTGACTTTCTGCTGGCGATTTCCCGGCAATGAATTCAGCGCTCCGGCGTATATCAGCGATTCGAGCGTGCGACGATTCAGCGCCTTCGAGGGTGTGCGGGCGACGAAATCCGCCATGGATATGAATTTATCTCCGGACTCGCGCGCTTCGATTATAGCGCTAACCGCCGCTTCGCCGACATTTTTGACCGCCAGCAGCCCAAACCGGATATTGCCATCGACAACCGTAAACGCCAGTTGTGATTCATTGATATCCGGCGGCAACGTCTTGATCTTCAACAGGCGGCACTCTTCCATGAAGGTGTGAATCCTGTCGGAGGAGTCAATTTCCGAACTCATGCACGAAGCAATGAACTCATGCGGATAGTGCGCTTTCAGATACGCTGTCTGATAGGCCACATAGGCATAGCACACCGAATGTGACTTATTGAAGCCATAACGCGCAAACTTTTCGATTTGCTCAAACACCGAGGCCGCGATTTTCTTGTCGATTTTCTTTTCTTCACAACCGGCAAGGAACTCTTTTTTCTGTTGCGCCATCAAATTGGCGTCTTTTTTACCCATCGCCTTGCGCAACAAGTCCGCCTTGCCAAGTGAGAAACCTGCGAGGCGATTCGCGATTTGCAGAACCTGCTCCTGAAAAACAATCACGCCATAGGTGTTCTGCAGAATCTCTTTGAGAATAGGATGGTCATATTTGACATTCTTCGCATCTTTTTTGCGGTCAATATACACATCAACCATATTCTTATTGCCCATGCGCGCATCAAGCGAACCCGGCCGATACAGCGCGTTCATCGCTATCAAATCATCAAGCGACTCCGGCTTGAGTTTGCGTAAGTATTCACGCATGCCAGATGATTCAAACTGGAAGATGCCGATTGTCCGGCCTTTGCCGAAAAGCTGTAGAACTTTTTCATCATCAAGCGGCACATTGTCGATGTCAACTGTCACACCATGATTGGCCTCAATCATCTTCAGCGCATCATCAATCACCGTCAATGTCCGCAAACCGAGAAAATCCATCTTGAGCAAGCCGATTTTCTCGACACAGGTCATATTGAACTGTGTGGTAATTTCGTCCTTTGAGCCTTTGAACAGCGGCACAAAGTCAGTCAGCGCCGACGGGGCAATCACCACTCCGGCGGCGTGTGTTGAAGCGTGACGGGTCAGTCCTTCTAATCTTTGGCCATAGTCCAGCAGTGTTGCAACCCGTTCATCAGTGTCGGCGAGCTTTTGAATATCCGGGTTTTCTTTGAGCGCGCGCTCGAGTGTCATATCAGTGGCAAACGGCACCATCTTGGCAATTTTGTCGACTTCGCTGTAAGGAATCGAGAGCACACGTCCGACATCCCGTAGCACACCACGCGCGGCCATCGTGCCGAAGGTGATTATCTGTGTAACATTATCCTTGCCGTATTTTTCGATGACATACTCGATAATCTTTTCCCGACCTCTGTCGGCGAAATCAATATCAATATCCGGCATTGAGACACGCTCGGGATTGAGAAAACGCTCGAAGAGCAATGAGTACTTCAGCGGGTCAAGGTTGGTGATGCGCAGAGTATATGACACTATCGACCCGGCCGCCGAGCCACGTCCGGGACCGACACGCACTCCGATACTGCGCGAGTAGTCAATAAAGTCCTTGGTAATCAGAAAATACCCGGCATAGCCGAGGCGTTTGATGACGCTCAGCTCATAGTCGAGCCGCTCCTTGACATCGCCTTCGCATTTACCATAGCGCTCCTCAGCGCCCCGGTAGGTGAGTTCACGCAAGTACTCATCTGCGTCGACATAGGGTTTGGGAATCGGAAACGCCGGCAGATACAACTTGCCGAATTGGAACTGCACATTGCATTCCTCGGCAATACGCAAGGTGTTTTCTGTGGCTTCGGGATAGTCACCGAACAACTCTTTCATTTCCTGCGGGGATTTGAAATAAATCTGATCGGTGTTGTATTTCATCCGCTTGTCATCGGAGACCAGCTTGCCGGTTTGGATGCAGAGCAGCGCGTCATGCGCGTTGGCGTCCTCCTGACGGAGATAGTGACAGTCATTACTGCAGACCAGCGGCAGTTTTGTTTCGCCGTGCAGTTTTTCGATTTCGGGGATGAGCTTGTGTTCTATATCCAGCCCGTGATTCTGCATTTCCAGAAAGAAATTATCCGGACCAAAAATCTCGCTGTATTCATTGGCCGCCTTGAGCGCGTCATCATAGAAGCCGCGCAGGAGATTCCAGTTGACCTCTCCCTGCGGGCAGGCCGAAGTGGCAATCAGCCCCTCGCTATGCGCGCGCAGGTAGTCTTTGTCCACACGCGGGCGACGGTAGAAACCCTCAAGGTAGCCGGCGGACGCGATTTTGATGAGATTCTTATAGCCGGTCTGATTTTTCGCCAGCAGGACAAGATGGAAACCGCCGGAGGGATATTTTTCATGCGGCTTTTTGACTGTCATCGGCCCGGCTGAGACATAGGCCTCAATGCCGATGATGGGCTTGATGCCCGCCGCCTGCGCCTTCTGATAGAACTCAACGGCGCCGAACATATTGCCGTGATCAGTAATCGCCAGCGCCGGCATCTTGCGCTCCTTTGCGATAGCAATCACATCATCGAGCTTGCACGCCCCGTCAAGAAGCGAGTACTGACTGTGCGTATGTAAGTGAACAAACTCCGCGGCCTTCATGGACGCAGTATACTATGTCAGCGCCGCTGTGGGGATATGCGGCGTGTGAAAAGTTGAAGTTTTTTTCTGGAGTGGTTTCTGCGGCGCTGTTTTGTTCGTAGGCCGGGTTCCGGCGTCCGGCGAATGCCGGACAAGAAACCCGACATGCTAGGTTGAAGTAGTTCATCCTTTATCGTCATGCTGAATTGGTCGCCCACAGCTTGCTGTGGGTTCCCTTCGCAAAGCAGGGCTTCAGCAAAAACACACTCGCCCGCTACGTAGCGCAAAGACTAACGAGCGGTATACATAGCAGAACATGCCTGACGCAAATCGGAACGAACCCACCGCAAGCGGTGGGCGACTGGTTGTTGTCATACCCGCGCAGGCGGGTATCCAGTCAGGCATGAGAAGGCAGGCAGGCGCTTGTCTGGATTCCCGTCTTCGGGCTTGTTGCAAAACCCATGTACGTTATTGCGAGGAGCGAAGCGACGTGGCAATCTCCCAGCTATGATTCGACGGGATTGCCGCGCTAGCGCTCGCAATTGTAGATGTCAACTAATTCGTGGACAGTTTTCATTGAATTCTGCT
>CAZFAL010000200.1:2283-4966 GCA_964516945.1 uncultured Ignavibacteriales bacterium | reverse complement strand
CCAAAGTCCCAGCCGCAATTCAGAAGATACGTAACGGTTTGTGTTTCGCACTGAAACTGATTACCAACAGAAAGACGTCGGAAAGAATACTTGTATGGCTGTAAGCTCAAACATAGAATCAAAGACTCAGTCAATGGAGCGTATGCTTTCTGCAACCGTTGAGCAAGCTGCAGAGGCGGTGCTTCTAACCGATCGCAAGAATCAGATAGTGTACGTAAACGCCGCATTCGAAAGGGCAACCGGATACGCGCGCGAGGAAGTTCTATGCAAGACTCCCCGTTTTCTTAGAAGCGGTGGACAGAGTGATGAATTCTACTCAGATCTTTGGTCACATCTGGGGCATGGTCTGGCTTGGAAGGGGAGGATGGTCAACAGACGCGCCAACGGACAACAGTACACCGTTGATTCGACAATATTTCCGGTTCGTGACGATAACGGAGATGTCGTCAATTACGCGGCAATTGAACGTGACGTGACACATGAGGTCGAGCTTGAGATGCAATTGAGGCAGGCTCAGAAACTAGAGGCCGTTGGCTCTCTCGCAGCCGGAATTGCTCATGAAGTCAACACTCCCATTCAATTCATCGGGGGAAACACGGAATTCCTGGGAAACGCTTTTGAGAAGCTGATCTCACTGATTGATGTTTTTCAACCTATGATTGACACACTGGAAGACGAGCAAGTTCGACAGAGGCTCTCCGAAAATCTTCATTCTCAAAAGACGGCTTGTGACTATGAGTATTATAAAGACGAAATCGAAAAAGCGGTTTCGCAAACACTGGAAGGTGTGAAACGCGTGTCGACGATTGTTCGCGCTATGAAAGATTTCTCACATCCGGATGTAGGACAGATGTCACTGGCAAACATCAATGATATCATCACCACAACGTTGACGGTCGCAAGGAACGAGTACAAATATTTGGCAAGTGTTGAACTTGAGCTGGATCCCGACATCCCGGAAATCGACTGCTTGCGAAACGAACTTCATCAGGTCTTCCTCAATCTTGTTGTCAACGCCGCCCACGCCATCGAAGAAACCTCCGGTAACTTGGAAGGCAAGAAGGGTATTATACGATTGACATCGAGAAGTGAAAGTGACTCAATTGTCGTAGAGATATCGGACAACGGTTGCGGCATCAAGACAGCAAATCAGGAAAGAGTTTTTGAGCCATTTTTTACTACAAAGGATGTTGGGAGAGGAACCGGCCAGGGACTTGCGCTCGTTCGGTCAATAATAACTGAGAGACATTCAGGAGAAATCTCCTTCGAATCGAAACAGGGGAAAGGAACGACATTCTTTATTCGCCTGCCCCGATATCAGCAAGAGCAACGTCAGAGAATTGACTTCAATGATGACAGCGAAAATGGAAAAGATACAGGCCTCAGATGTTGAACATAATCTTTGTTGATGATGATCCCAATTTGCTCAGTTCCCTGCAGCGAATGTCTCACACTAAACGAGACGAATGGGAGACGGCGTTTGCCGGTTCTGGAGCCGAGGCGCTGGAGTTGATGCAGAAGAGGCACTTTGATGTAATTGTGGCTGACATGCGGATGCCCAGTATGGATGGCGCCGACTTACTCAAGAAAGTCGCAGAGCTTTATCCGGACACGCTTCGGTTCATTCTGTCTGGCCATTCTGACAAGGATTTGATCTTGAAAGCCATTCGATGGACCCATCAGTTTCTTGCCAAACCCTGCGATTTCCAATCGCTTCACGACAAAATACATGCTTCCTTGGCGTTGAGCAAAGCGCTTGACAATCCACAGCTCCACAAGCGCTTATCGTCCATCAAGAATCTACCGGCTCTACCTCAGTCGTACGAACGTCTTTGCGCCGAGCTGGATTCAGACGAAGGCACCATCAAAAGCGCGGCAAAGATCATTTCTGAAGATATCAGTTTGACATCAAAGATCTTGCAAATAGTGAATTCCGCCTTCTTCGCTCTTCCAAGACATATAGAAAGTCTCGAACAGGCCGTAAGCTTGCTGGGGTTGGAAACGATCCGGACGCTTACGCTTGTTTCCGGGATCTTCAAAGATACGAAGGATGCGCAGATTGGCGCCCTATCTGTACAATCATTATTCGTGCACTCTGCAAGAGTTGGTTCAATTGCGAAACTTGTCGCGAAAGAACTGGGCCTGGAGCGTGAAGCGGTTGAGGACGCCTTTTTCGCTGGGACATTGCATGATGTCGGGAAACTGGTTCTCCTTCACGAGTATCCCAAGGAGCTCAAGGCCATTCAGGAGCTTGTCGCCAATGAGGGATTAAGCACAGTAGACGCGGAATACGCTTGCCTGGGGGTCTCTCATGGTCTCATGGGAGCGTATTTGCTTGCCATCTGGGGACTACCTCACTCAATCATTGAAGCCGTCGCATTTCACCATGAACCGTTAGAATGTTTTCGAGGTAGCATTAACATTGCATCAGTGATCTACATTGCGGAAGCGCTGGCGCAAGTTAAGCAAAACACTGACTACCCTGTCTTCGCGTCGCACCTGGATATGAACTACATCAAGAGGATGGGAATTGAAACAAAGCTGGAAACACTTTTTCACAATTGTAGTATTGCGACTGAGAATCAGGAAAGTCTACGATGATAGAAGCTAAGACTCGAAAAGTTCTGTTTGTTGATGACAATATCAACCTACTTGCCGGTATAAAGAGACAATTCCGGAAAAG
>CAZFAL010000200.1:0-2183 GCA_964516945.1 uncultured Ignavibacteriales bacterium | reverse complement strand
AGCGGTTACGTCAAGCGCATGGTTAGGCACATGTCTCTGAAAGACCAGTGGGTGTACGAACTCGCCGCTTCACTATCTCAAATCGGTTGCATAAGTGTCCCTCGCGACACACTTGAGCGAGTCTTCGCTGGGGGTGACTTGACCGAAGACGAAAAGGGGATGTACGAACGGCACCCCATCGTAGGCAAGGAATTGGTTTGTGCGATTCCACGACTGGAGACTGTTGGAGAAATCATCGGCTGCCACTTATCGTGGGCAGGGCAAAGTGACAGAGTGGACATCAAAGACAGAGCGGTTGTGGAGATAGGAAGTGAAGTTCTGTCTGTCGCTCTTGAGTTTGACAATATGCTCTGCCGCGGAGTATCGAAGAACCAAGCCATCACGGACCTAAAAAAGGCCAAGCCAAATGTCTCTGAAGAAATACTTGAAGCGCTCAAGGTTATTGAAGTCGCTGACTCAGACATTCAAACTCGTATGGTCAAGATCCATGATCTTACTGACGAGATGGTTATCGCCGAAGATCTCTTTTCTAAACAGGGCACTCTTATCGCCAGCCAAGGACAAGAACTCAACCACACTGTCCGAACATTGCTTGCGAACTACGCACTTCGCAGGGAGATTGATGAAGAGATCCGTGTCTATCTTCGTGTTGACAAGAATCATGGAAAGCAAAATATCTCAACAGATTCAGCCATACCAGCCGAGCCCCGACGCGCTTAGCTCTTTTCCTTCCTTGCCTGCCGGAAAATGAGGCGGAACCGAATTACAGCCGGGTGGCTGTCCGTGCTACGGCGGGTTTCTGAAGGAAGAGCAAATCCTTGAATCAGGCGCCAATTCTGAATTCTAACCAAGTCACTTGGAACGCAGAGCGCCGGGACTGGCCGCGTTGAGCCATTGCGAGGCGCAACCAAATACCTCAGCTCTCCACTGTGGACTTTTTTGAAGTTTTGCCGTATAAGTAATAGGCCGCAACAGGGTTCCGGCAGGACTCTGTCGTGCGGTCTTCTTATTATGGTAGCACACTATTGTGCCGAATTATGCCGATTTTGAACTGAGAAAGGAACTCACCGGAAACGCAGTCGGTTTTACCAGATAGTAAATGCGTTTTGAGAGATGTAAATGGCTGATAAAAAACAAGATACAGGGAACAATCAAGAGCCGCGTCTGACCCCGCCTCCTTCGGGAAGCGGCAAAGGTCCACGTCTACCTGATTGGTCCGGCAAGAAAAAGAACGACGGTAAACCTGACGGCTCCGGCGGCTCCGGTGGTCGTGGAAGTGGCATCCCGGGGTTTCGCGGCCCGGGGCGCTCAATTATGTTCTGGGGCGTTATCGCTGTCCTGATAGCGCTTATCTATAACTACACCGGCGGCTTGAACCCCGACCGCGCCGAAATCACCTACACCGATTTCTACCGTCAGCTTGACGCAAAGAATATCACCGAAGTAACGTTTGAGGGGCGCGAAATCAGTGGAGAACTGAAAGAAGCGAAAACATTCCCGGCCGGGAATAAAACAGGGCAGTTCAAGAAGTTCAAAACGACTCTGCCGTTTGATGACAACAATTACCAGGTGATAAACAAACTTCAGGAGAGCGGAGTCAAAGTTAAGGTTAAAGAGCCGAGTTCCGGCTATATCGGCCTGTTGGTCGGATTTTTGCCCTGGATTTTGCTCCTGTTTATCTGGCTGTTTTTCATACGTCAGATGCAGGGCGGCGGCGGTCCGAAGGGGTTGTTCTCTTTTGGCAAGAGCAAAGCCAAGCTGGTCACCGATGACCGTCCGAAGGTGACATTCAAGGATGTCGCCGGGGTCGATGAGGCCAAGGAAGAATTGACGGAGATAATCGAATTTCTCAGGAATCCCGGCAAGTTCCAGAAACTGGGTGGTAAAATCCCCAAGGGTGTTTTACTTCTCGGAGCCCCGGGAACCGGCAAGACTCTGATGGCGCGGGCGGTGGCCGGTGAGGCTGGCGTGCCGTTTTTCTCAATGTCCGGCTCGGATTTTGTGGAAATGTTTGTCGGTGTCGGCGCCAGTCGTGTGCGTGACCTGTTCGAACAGGGCAAGAAGAACTCGCCGTGTATTATTTTCATTGATGAAATCGACGCAGTCGGCCGCCATCGCGGAGCCGGTCTCGGCGGGGGCCATGACGAGCGCGAACAGACATTGAATCAACTACTGGTGGAGAT
>CAZFAL010000199.1:0-5016 GCA_964516945.1 uncultured Ignavibacteriales bacterium | reverse complement strand
GCCGCAGGTCTCAATTGCCGCAAATTCGACCGCTTTCACCTGCAATGCGGGTGACACTGTCTGTACCAAATTCTCAGTGGTTGACCCTGATGACGGCCTCAGCGGAGTCAGTTCGCTCGGCTGGGTGAATATGAGCGACTCAACTGTCTGCTTCATCGCCGGCGATACAGCCGGTGTCTACTGTGACCAGTTGATTATCTCTGATAGTTGTGGTTTGAGCGATACAGTCAGCTATTGTGTCACAGTCACTCTCAACACCCCGCCGACCGTCACCTGCCCACCGGACAGCGCGCTGGTCCTTGGCTCCGCGCAGGAAATCTGTGTCGGGCTGTTTGCGACTTCTGATGTCGATAACAATATCGCATCTGTAAGTTACAGTTTCGGTACTGTCAACGGTTCAAACATTTGTTTCACACCTGACACCGGTGGTGTGTATACAATCTCCTGTATCATCACTGACTCCTGCGGTTCGGCTGATACATGTTCGACCTCAGTCACTGTCAACTTTATCCCGCCGCCGATATATGATGGTGGCTCAAGTATTAGCATCAACAGTGGGTTCATTTGTTCGACCGGCGCCGTGTGTATTCCTCTGCCGACAGTCACAGGCGGCGCGCCTCCGTTGACATTCACTGTCAGCGGCTCTGCGACTCTCAATGGTGATTCGCTATGTTTCAGCGCGCCTGCGGGACAATCAAGCCCGAGCGCAACTGTTATTGTCACGGACAACTTCGGACGCTCGGATACAACAGTTGTGACAAACACAATTACAGCCAATTCAACGCCGACAGTCACCTGCCCGGGGACATACACCGTGCGTGTCTGTGATGTGAACTCTGTCGTCTGTGTGCCGGGTGTGGATGTAACAGACAATGACGGCAATCTGCAGAGTGTTACAGTCAGTGGTGGAACGCTGAATGGTTCGTCAATATGTTTCACCCCCGGTTCGACAGGGACATTTACCATTACAGTGAATGCGTCAGATTCGTGCGGCGCTCAGGCGTCATGTCCAATTGCTGTTGAAGTGATTGAAGAAGATCCGCTTGTCTGCAATGGCTGTCCGACAATCACACTTGAGAAAGCCGAGAACATATTGCAGGGTGAACAGGTTTGTCTCTCTATCACATCCTCAGGAAGCGCGCGTCCGTTTGGCGGATATGACTTCCTCGTCGCCTATGACAACTCGGCGCTTGTCGCGCTGGGAGCGACTGCCGGCTCGTTCATTGTCGGTTGTGACTGGGAGTATTTCACCTATCGTTTCGGCGCCAACGGCAACTGCACCGGAGGTTGCCCGTCAGGCCTTCTTCGTGTGGTTGCCCTCGCCGAAACCAACGACGGCATGAACCACCCGACCTGTTTCGGTCCGGCGACAACCGACCCGGTTGAACTCGCGGAGATCTGTTTCAATGTCAGCAATGACCGCACACTGCAATGCCAGTTCGCGCCGGTGCGCTTCTTCTGGGTTGACTGTGGTGACAATACACTCTCCGATCAAACCGGTGACACATTGTTTGTCAGCGGCGATGTCTTCGATTTCGGTAATCCGAATCCTATCAATGACGGCTCTGCTGGATTCCCGACCTATCTCGGAACACAGCCGGAATGTCTCGGTGGTGGCGGCGCGGGCAAACCTGCGGCGCTTCCATGCCTGACATTCCAAAACGGCGGTGTGGATATTATCTGCGCCGACTCAATCGACGGACGCGGTGATGTCAACCTCAATGGTCTGGACAATGAAATCGCCGACGCAGTCATGCTCACCGAATACTTTGTCTCCGGTCTCGACGCGTTCGCGCCGCATCAGGACGGCTCCGTCGCCGCCAGTGAAATCAATGGTGACGGTATACCGGTGACAGTCGCCGACCTGGTCTACTTGATTCGCATCATTGTCGGTGACGCGCTCCCGCTGGCAAAACTGTCACATGACACTGCGCCACTGACGTTGAAGACTTCCGGTGATGTCATCAGCTCGAACACTGAACTTGGCGCGGCGTTGTTTGTCTTTGACGGTGTAGCTGATGTGACACTTTTGCAACCGCAAATGCAACTGACTATTGGCCAGCGTGACGGCAAGACTTATGCGCTCGTCAGTCCGGATTTGAGCGCTATCTCTGAGGCAACAACCGAGACACCGGCGTTACATAGCGGCGCTATTATCGCAAGCGCCGGGACACTGCTTGAAGTCAGCGCTTCGGATGTTGACGGCGCTCTGCTTGCTGTGTCAACCGAGACTGTTCTGCCGCAATCGTTCACATTGCATCAGAATTACCCGAATCCGTTTAATCCGTCGACAAAGATTGACTTCGTCCTGCCGGAAACAATGACATATTCATTGACCGTGTTTAATGTCTCCGGGCAGAAAGTTCAGGAGTTCAACGGTGAAGCGTCAGGCGCAGTCACTGTCACCTGGGACGCCAAAGACGCCGCATCCGGATTGTATTTCTACAAACTTGTCGCCGGTGACTTCAGCGCCACAAAGAAGATGGTGTTATTGAAGTAGTGACACATATGATGAGGATATTGCCGCAGTAAGAATCAGAATCAACACATTGGTCCCCACCACTGTTCGTTTCACTGTTGTTTGCGTCGATTCGACGCAGGGCCCTGCCTTTCCTGCCATGCAAGAGGGGGAGGGCTTTTTTTAGCGAAGCGCTTTCCAAGGCGCCGTCCGGTGTTGGCGCGTACAATCATATTATCACAATAAGACCGTCGCAGAGTAATCCGGAAGAACCGTAGTGGAGGGGCTTGCCCCTCCTTGTCAGATACTGCAGGGTATTACTATGGTAAGAATCACCTTTTAGACAAGAAGAATAGCCGCAGAGCCCCCTCAGCCAAGCGCAAGTCCTCCGCTTGCGGTTTGCAATTGTTGTCAAATCCACAGATTGCCAGACATTGGCCAAAAAGAGCTTGACAGAGAATATGACGCCTGCTATACTCAAATAGTAGAGGTTTTGTTTCGCCCCAAAAACAGAGCAGAGGAGGTTCTGATGGAATGGCAAAGGTATACTCGCAGAGCTAAGATGCTGACGCTGACCGGCTTACGGACGCTCGCCGCAAGCGTTGTGGCGCTCGGAGTCGTCGTTCTTGCCCGGCCGACTACTGTCTGCGCCGGGATTCTTGGCCTGCCGACTGATTCTTTGCGCTATGAGCTCAGTCATGACAGTTCCACCGGCGACGTCGCCAGAATTGACTTCTCGCTGGAATGGTTAGCCCCCATAGACAGTTTAACGGACACCATTATCAATGTTGGCGTCGAAATCTCCTACGATATCGATTCGTTAACCTTCACCGGCTGGTGGTATGACACGACAAACTGGAATCCCGTCGCGAGCTTCATACAGACCCCGACTCCCGGGAAGATCATAATGGTACTTCAGGGCGACTTCGTTCCCACACCGTCAACGCTTACAAATTTTGCCCATTTCACATTCACACCAATATATCCGGGCGCCTTGAACACAAACAGTATTGCCTTTACAACGGATGTTGGCGACAATGAAATTACTTTTATTAACATCGGTGGAAAATGGTCTCCGAAATCCTCTCTTTTTGACCCCTGTTGTCTGATTGCCGGTGACGCCAATGGCGACGGGGCGCTCGATATTAGTGATGTGAGTTTTCTTATCGCGCGTATCTTCAATTCCGGCCCAGCGCCAACCTGCTGTGGCGCCGCAGACATCAACTCCGACGGCTCAGTGAATATTTCTGATGTCTCCGCTTCCATAGCGAGAATATTCGCCGGCGGCCGGCCCCCCGCTTGTGGCCCGGCGGGGATTGGGTGTCAGTGAGCGCTTGAGGGAGCCAGTCTATTGGTAGTTCCTATCTCCCGCCTTGCCTCAACAGCGCCATAGCGCTTACTTGCTCTGCGGGAGTCAGGCGCTATGGCAGACACACAACCGACAGGAATTCGCAAATTATTCGCACATCCGCTTGAGGCCTATATTGCGGTTGTCGCGACTTTGGGCATCGCTACCAGTCTGACGCTTGAGTATGCGCTTGGCTATCCCGTCGCAACCTACCGCATCCCCCTCTTGATAACTGTCTATCTCGGCGGCGTTCCGCTGGTTTTTGACCTCATCATCAAATTATTCAAACGTCAGTTTGGCTCGGATTTGCTGGCGGGGATATCCATCGTCACCGCCGTCGCGCTGGACCAGTATCTCGCCGGGGCGTTTGTGGTGTTGATGCTCTCCGGCGGTGAGACGCTGGAGGAATATGCAGTCGGGCGCGCGTCATCGGCGCTGAATGCGCTGGCGAAGCGGATGCCGACTGTGGCGCACAAAAAATCCGTGTCCGGGACTATCGCCGATGTGCAATTGAGCGACGTGCGCATTGATGATATCATTGTCGTCTACCCGCATGAAATCTGCCCGGTTGATGGGGTGGTCGTGGAAGGTCACGGCGTGATGGACGAATCCTATCTCACCGGCGAGCCATTCGAGATGAACAAAACCCCCGGCAGTGAAGTGATTTCCGGCGCGGTCAATGGCGAGTCAGCGCTGACAATCCGCGCCACCAAACTCGCCGAGGATTCGCGCTATGCGAAAATCATGGAGGTGATGCGTGAATCCGAAAAGAGCCGTCCGCAATTACGTCGTCTCGGTGATCAGCTTGGCGCCTGGTACACGCCGGTTGCGGTGACAATCGCCGTTGCGGCGTGGGGCATATCGGGTGATCCGGTGCGGTTTCTGGCGACGTTGGTGATTGCCACGCCCTGCCCGTTGTTGATTGCGATTCCGACAGCTATCATCGGTGCGGTCTCGGTTGCGGCGCGACGGGCGATAGTGATTCGTGACCCGTCGGCGCTCGAACAACTCGACAACTGCCGCACTATCATACTGGATAAAACGGGCACAATGACCTTCGGGCGACCGCAGTTGACCGATGAAATGTACGCCAATCCCGCCGAGCGCGCGCGGATTCTGGCTTATGCCGCCAGCGTTGAGCAATACTCCAAACATCCGCTGGCGGCGCCGATTCGCGACGCGATTGACATGGCGCGTGTGCCATTGCTCG
>CAZFAL010000198.1:0-5034 GCA_964516945.1 uncultured Ignavibacteriales bacterium | reverse complement strand
ATCTTGGCGCTGTCTGAAGCTGTCGCCAGAGTATGCAAGGAAAGCAGAAAGAGAAATACCAAGACACCTGAAGCGCGAATCCTCCGGCTACGCAAGTTCGGACTATTGTTTGTTGAAACAGACGCCGGAACTCTATCTGCGGTTGTATGGGAATACATTTCTGGCGTGGTCATTGCAAAATTAACACCGGAATTTACACAAGCCGTCTGGCTTGCTGGAAGCCTTTGTCGAGGTCTTTGCGGTAATTCGGCTCTTTGGGCAGATATGAGCTGACTGTCACTCCGCCTTCGGATTGTGAAGCGTGGATGAACTGTCCTTCGCCCATGTATATCACGACATGCCCTTCGGAAAAAATCAAGTCACCAGTCCGTATCTCTTCTCTGGCAACTTCAACGCCGCTCGTTCTCTGCTGACAGCTATCGCGGGCAATTTCCACACCATTGAGTGAGCAGACCAACTGTGTCAGGCCACTGCAATCAAGTCCCAGAGCCGAGCGTCCGCCCCAGAGATATGGCACACCAAGAAACTGAAGTGCCGCGAAAACGATGCTTTCACCAAAGGTTTCCGGATCAGGCCCGTCTGCCAACGGCTGTCTGAGGTCCTCGGCTTTCATCCAGCGCCGCAGAGAATCAGGTGAAGCAATTTGTATCTTCTCCGGCGGGTCAACGTTTCCGGAACCATTGTTCTTTTCTGTATCAGGTGCAGGATAGACAACTGAACCATAACTCAGAAAATATGGCGGAACCGGCGCCTCTTCCTCACTGAAAACCTCGGCGACCGGACTGCCCACACGCAGTGTGAACGCCTCATCAAGCTTTTTCCAGTCCGCGTGACTGACAGCGCATAGCGCCCGGTTTGGAGCCCAGCCGGTATAGCCATCGGGTTGCTCAATTTCTGTATACTCTTTGCGCTCACCGTGAACGGTCACCCGCTCTCCAAAAAGCAACTGTGACTTGCGTTCAGCCATAAAGCATGGCTCGGTGTTCAAATCCACGATATTCCGTATCACGAGCGCCCGTTTCATAGGAGCTTGATACGACGGTGAAGTATCAACTTCAAGGTATTTCTACTGCCGACGCAAGATACTGAAAGCTACCGGAAGACACTGTAAGTTTGTGAGCGGGTTCTATAGGTGCGGCAGGATTCGTGTGCGCCAGAGACGGTCGACTTTGGCCTGCAGGTCAGCGAGTGAGCCGTTGTTGGTCAGAGTGATGTCGGCGATAGAGCGATACACAGATAACGGGCTCTGGGAGCGCATTCGCCGTCGCGCGTCCTCTTTCGAAAGACCGCGCTTAGTCAGACGTTTCAATCGTGTTTCTTTAGTGGCGGTGACGAGGATATTC
Source organism: uncultured Ignavibacteriales bacterium (assembly GCA_964516945.1). GTDB lineage: Bacteria > Zixibacteria > MSB-5A5 > GN15 > JACZUZ01 > JAJRPJ01. The sequence continues at coordinate 3,691 of CAZFAL010000198.1, read as the reverse complement.
AGATTCATATCCTGCACAATTTCCCAGTCCGGAAGCAGGGCGGCGTCAAGGACGATCGGCGCGGGCGGCGACTGGCTGTTTGCTTTCTTTTCAGTCCTGAGCAGTTCGCGCCAGATTGCCTCCCCGAGCGGTTCGCGGATTATTTCGTTGAATGTCTCCAGATTGTGACCGCTGGTGTCACCGAAGACGATTTCGGCGACTTTCGCCGGACGGAGCGCGCCGGTTTTTGTCCGCACTGACTCACCCCACAGCGAGGCAAGTTCGTCGAGGATTGCCGGAGACCCGGTGACCTGTTTGCCGATTGCATCAGCGTCGACTATCAGCGCCCCTTTGTCCACGAGCATGTTTGCAACGACACTCTTCCCTGCGCCTATTTGTCCGGTTACGCCGATTAACATCTACAGTAACACCTATTTGGCATCGAGCCAGTTTTCGCCCACACCGATATCCACTACCAGCGGGACTTTCAGCTCCAGCGCCGATTGCATCTCAGCGCGCACCAGTTCAGTCAATGTGTCTATTTCGGATTTATGAACATCGAAGACCAGCTCGTCATGCACTTGCAGAATCATCGCCGATTTCATCCCGGCAAGGCGCTTGTGAATTCTAAGCATAGCAATTTTTATCATGTCCGCCGCCGCGCCTTGAATGGGGGTGTTGATGGCGGTGCGTTCGGCGAATTGGCGAATCTGGAAATTTTTGGCGTTGATGTCCGGGATATAGCGTCGTCTGCCAGTCAGTGTTTCGACGTAGCCGTGTTCCTGCGCAAACGCAATTGTGTCATCCATATAGCGCTTGATACCAGGGTAGCGCTCGAAGTATTTCTCAATAAACCGCTTGGCTTCGTTGACATCCATCGCGCTTTGTTGTGACAGTCCATAGGCCGAGACACCGTAAATCACCGCGAAGTTTGCAGTCTTGGCAATTCGTCTCTGCTCGGCCGTCACATCCTCAAGCGGTACTGCAAACACTTCGGCGGCGGTGCGGCAATGGATGTCCTGTCCCTTCTTGAAGGCGTCAATCAATGCGCTGTCGGCGCAGACATGGGCGAGGATTCGCAATTCAATTTGTGAATAATCGGCCGTCAGCAATTGATAGTCTTCATCACGCGGCACAAATGCTTTGCGGATACGACTGCCGATTTCGGTGCGAATCGGGATATTCTGCAGATTCGGGTCTGTTGAAGACAGGCGTCCGGTCGCGGCAATGGTCTGGTTGAATGTGGTATGCACTCTGCCGGTGTTTTCATTTACCAACTCCGGTAGCGCATCAACATAGGTGTTTTTCAACTTGGTCAGTTGGCGATACTCAAGGATTTGTTGCGGCGCCGGATGCAAGAGCGCGAGTTCTTCGAGGACACGCACGTCGGTTGAGTAGCCGGTCTTTTTGGCGGTCTTCCCTTTTGTCGGAAGTCCCAAATCTTCAAACAGCGCTTTGGCCAGTTGTTGCGGTGAATTCAAGTTGAATTCATGACCGACTTCACGATAAATGTCACTACGCAAATCAGCAATGCCTTTGTCGAGTTCGTCTGACATGTCTGAGAGATACCCGGTGTCAATGCGCACACCCTCGCACTCCATGGCGCACAACACCGGAATCAACGGGACTTCGATTTCATGGAAGAGCTTGCCAAGGTTCAGATTTGCTATCTCCGGCTCCAAAACACCACGAAGTCGATAGGTAAAATCAGCGTCCTCGGCGGCATACGGCGTTGCTTTATCTATCGGTGTTTCCGCAAACGAAATCTGTTTTTTGCCACTGCCAATCAATTCTGAAATCGGTTGCATGTGGTAGTTGAATCTGTCAAGCGCCTGATCATCAAGAGAGTAGCGTCGTTGCGAAGGGTTGATAACATACGCCGCCAGCATGGTGTCAAAGCCGACGTTCTTAATATCAAGCCCGGCGTTTCTCAGGACATGCAAATCATATTTGATGTTCTGGCCTGTCTTCTCAACACTTGATGAATTCAGAAGTCTTGACAATTCAGCCAATGCGCTATCTTTTGGGAGATTGCGTTTCGGTTCTGATGTATGTCCCAGCGGGATGTAATACGCCTCGCGCGATGTCAATGCCAATGAAACACCGACGAGTTCGGCGCTCATCTGGTTCAGCGATGTCGTTTCTGTGTCCAGCGCCACTTCGTTTGTTTCCAGCGCAGTGTCGACCAATTGTTTCAGTTCTTTGAGCGAAGTGACACACTTGTAGTGAATCGGCCTGCCCTTGCGGGAAGCGCCTTGGTCACCTGATTTGTCAGAGCCATTGCCGACAAACAGATTCTTCAGTATGCCGCTGAATTCCAATTCGGTGAATAGTTTCCGCGCCTTCTTTTCGTCCGGTTCTTTTATTTGCAGGTCAGCGAGAGAAAACGGAATCGGTGATTCGGTCTTGATAGTCACAAGTTTCTTGCTGAGCAGCGCATTGTCTTTCCCGGCCAGAACTTTTGCGCGCAGACCCTTCGCAGAGATTTCTTCTGCGTGGTCAAGCACGTCCTCGAGTGTACCGTATTCACTCAGCAATTTGACTGCAGTCTTGGGCCCTACACCTGCAATCCCGGGGACATTGTCTGAACTGTCACCCATCAGCGCCAGCAAATCGATTATCCGCTCAGGATAGACACCCATCTTCTCCTTGACTCCCTCGGGGTCCAGACGTTGCGGCGGCTCCGAGGCCTTCTTTGAGTTGTAGATTTTGATTTTGTCGGTCACCAACTGACAGAAATCTTTATCGCCGCTGACAATCCAGACATCCAAGCCGCTTTTTTCACCCTCTTTGGCGAAGGCGCCGATGATATCATCGGCCTCGTAGCCCTCAAGTTCAAACGCAGGAATCTGCAAGGCCTCGACAATTTCCTTGATACGTGGCAACTGCTCAACCAGCTCCTCAGGCATTTTGGCGCGTGTGGATTTGTATTCGGCATACATCTCATGCCGGAATGTCGGGGCTTTGGTGTCGAAAATGACTGCGACATAGTCAGGAGTTTCTTCCTTAAGAATCTTCAGCAGTGAGCTGGCAAAGCCGAACGACGCTGAGGTGTTTTCGCCGCGAGAGTTTATTAGCGGATTGCGGATAAAGGCGAAGTAGCCGCGGTAGATTAGCGCCGAACCGTCAATCAAAAACAGTGTCTTGCGTGATTCATTTGCTGATGTAGTCTCAGTTGTTTTTGTGTTCACTGATAGAGCCCGTGTTCCCTTATATATGCTTGAACATCCGGCTGGATGTCTGCTCCGACCCGCTCACCTGAGTGCAGTTTGGCCCGCAGGGTAGTCGAAGATACGTCAATGAGAGGGGTTTGTACAATATGCACGCGCGACTGCAGGTCCGCAGGCAGAAGGTCAAGAACGCCCTGTCTGAGACGGTTCTCATATTGCGGGCGCGAGCCGACAACTAACGGCGCCAGACGCAGGAGGGTTTCTATTCTATGCCATGCAGTGAGAATCCGCAGATTGTCGGCTCCTACGAGAACCGAAAAGCCCGTCTTTGGAAATCGACGTTGTAATTCCGAAATGACATCGACTGTGTAACCCGGCGTAGGCAGATGGCTTTCAATATCGCTGACCACATAGTTGTCGACGGCCTTAAACGCCAGATTGCACATGCTCAGCCTGTCGTTGAAGCTTGCTTCAGGAGGTGACTTATGTGGCGGGTGGAATGACGGGACGACCAGAATGCCGTCAAGCGACTCAGCTTTGCG
>CAZFAL010000197.1:0-5076 GCA_964516945.1 uncultured Ignavibacteriales bacterium | reverse complement strand
CTTCACACAGACCCGCAAGATGGTGCTGTTGAAGTAGAATAAGATAGCAAGACGAAGGCAGTCGGCCGGAGAGCTCTCCGGTCGGCGCCTCTTTTGCGGTTTTGTATACATGGTATGTGCGCGTGATGTTTTTCTCGTATATTCGTTCCGGGTAGTTTAATAGGGGTGAAAATGACCCCGCCGCAGCGAACAGGAGTTAAAACGTTATGCCACTGACAGTTAAAGGAATAGTTGTGATGCTAAATCAGACAACGATACATCTTAAGCCGGAGGATTCTGGTGCAAAATAATCTCAAGAGCAATATGCGGACAGTCAGATTACGCCCTGCAGTTGCAACCTTTCTGGTATTCTCTGCCGTCTGCTTTGCGGTTTTCGGCGCCAGACCTGCCCAAGCCGGTGATCCTATCCCGACATCTGTCTGGACTGATTTCTATGGCGCAACGGTGACCTTCAACGGCCAACCGGCTCCGGTCGGATCACTGGTTGAGGCTTTCGACCCACAGGGTGTGCTCTGCGGCAAGTTCATGGTAGATACTGTAGGGAAGTATGGCTTCATGCCGGTCTATGGTGATGACAGTCGAACGACAGATGTTGATGAAGGCGCAGTCCAGGGAGATAACATCTCATTCACAGTCAACGGCCGCACGGCCACTGCGCTGGGACCGGACGATGTCTCGTGGGTTTCCGGTCCGACAACACCCAAGCAGGTGGATCTTTCAGTCTCGGGAACGCTGGGCTTTGAGGCCTTTGAATTACCGACTGACAAATTCGCCGGACCATTGGATACTGTCCAGTTCCGCATCGGTTTCCGGAATCTCGGCGATGTCACCGATTTCTACAAGCTTGACGTTACTTCGAATCTCGGTTGGGATTTGATTTTCCCGACTGATTTCATCTATGTGCCGACCGGCTCAGGCGACCAGTTCGTGACGTTCTCGGTCGTTGTCCCGCCGTTTATCATTGGCAATATCAGTGACCAGCTATCGTTCTCGCTGACTTCAGGACTGGACGCCACAAATGGAGTCAACGGTTCGGTGAATGTCTTTGTGGTTCTCACCGATGTCGGTGATGATGACGGCTCGGCGCTCCCGACAACCTTTGAACTCGGCCAGAACTATCCTAACCCGTTCAATCCGACCACAAAGATTCCCTTCGAGTTGAAGACCCGCTCGGAGGTCACGTTAAGTGTGTACAATGTGCTCGGACAGAAGGTTGACGAGTTCAACTATGGCTCAATGCCGCCGGGCGCACATACAGTCGACTATGAACCCTCGACACAGTCCAGCGGTGTCTACTTCTACAAGATAGTAGCCGGTGATTTTACAGCCACGCGCAGGATGATTCTCTTGAAGTAGTGATTGCAAACATTTGCATCACAAGCAACAGACCAACAGACTTTGAACCCGCCGGAATTCAACAATTCCGGCGGGTTTTTTATTTCTCCATTCTCCGGCTATTATTTGCGCGAAATTGTTGAGAGTATTAGCTTGTCCCTGAACGCTACGCTCCGACTCTGGTGGCGCGGTCAGACGGATATGGCCCATTAGCCCTTGTCGGAGGGATGTGATGTATCATCAGCGTAGTTTCTAACGGACTATCTCAAACGGAACTTTATAATCCCAAGTTATCCCCATGCCCCTCAAACTAAGCTATCACGGACGCACAGACACAGGGTTGGTCCGCCCCGGCAACGAAGACTCCCTGCTGATGTTACCCGAAAAGAACCTGTTTGTCATTTGTGACGGCATGGGCGGACATAGCGCCGGCGAAGTCGCCTCGCGCACCGCTGTCGGCACAATCTCCGCCACGTTCAATATTGACAGCCCCGAATTGCGTGATGACCCCCTGCTGAATCTTGAGGAGGATCTGCCGCCACAGGCCGATTTGCTGGTGAAAGCGATTCGTCTGGCGAATCGCAGAATTCACAACCGCAGCGAAATAGACACAAACCTTGAAGGCATGGGCACGACTGTTGTCGGTATCTGCTTCGGCGAAAAACTTGTTTCGCTCGCGCATGTCGGAGACAGCCGTATTTATGTGTATCGTGGCTCAAGATTAACTCCGCTTACCACGGATCATTCGTGGGTCGCCGAAGTACAGGCCGCCGGGAATATGACGGAAGAAACCGCCAGCACATTGGTAAACAAGAATATCATCACGCGAGCTTTGGGAATAAATGAGACGGTGGAGGTTGACATCCGTCTTGAGGAGTTCATAAACGGTGACCTGTTTGTCCTCTGCTCTGACGGACTCTGCGGCTACGCCAGCGATGATGAGATTCAAAGTGTTGTAGCTGACTGCAAGAAAGACCCCGAGCGCACTGTCGACAGTCTGATTCGGCTGGCCAATGATCACGGCGGCTCGGACAATGTGACCGTGATTTGTGTCCGGGTGGACGCCTGCGATGATTTGGCGACATATCGCCCGAAACCGGTAGCAACTATACCGGTTGAATCAATCTCCACAGGTGAACGCGAGGATGAGTGGCTCGAAACACTCGCCGAGAGCGCCCGCAATGCCCTTGAGGCCGCGAGCGCCGACGAAGGAGCCGAATCACAATCCAGCGGATCCCGCACATTCATGCTCCTTGCCATTCTGGTGATTCTGGTTGCCGCTGTGGCTATCTACTACTTCTTTGGCGACAAATTATAGTCAGGTTTCTGCCGCCTCATATCCTCCGCCGCGTTATTCACCAATATGAATTTTTCATAAAAGTTGACTTTCGCTGGCGGGGGCATATATTTTCCCCCGCGATGAGAAAATCGCACCCGGGGAGCCGGAGCTACCGGTTACCCCGAAAGATGTATTGCACAACTATGCGCCCATAGCTCAATTGGATAGAGCGTCTGACTACGGATCAGAAGGTTGGGGGTTCGACTCCTCCTGGGCGTATTTTATATTGTTATTATTCAACAAGTTAACACTCTCTTTTCTACAGATAAAATCTCAATAAATCTGTATTCACGGCGCCTGACTGAGGTCATCGGGCTATGAATACACATGTCTCGTTGCAGAAACTCTACCGGCATTTCGAGAGGAACTGTCCGCAGAGCAATTGGAAACTATATGTCGATTCTTTCTTCTTCCAATGCAAAGTGAATAACCTCTCCGAGAAAACCATACAGGTGTATGCCGAGCGATTGTATTACTTCGTTCGCTGGCTATCTGAAAGAGGGATTGATGTTGATGACGTTACCAAGCGAGTGATTCAGGAGTATGTGATACATCTGCAGGGTAGTGTTGCAGATATTACGGTAAATGGAAGGATTCGAGTCTTTCGCTGTTTCTGGAATCACTTGTGTGAAGAAGAAATCTGGGACAAACCGAATCCATGTCACAAGATGAAATTGATTCGAGAAGAATCTCGTATTAAACCAGTAGTGACGCCTGAACAATATGTTCAAGTCCTAAAGAAGATTGACAAGAGCACATTCGAAGGGTTCAGAAATTACCTGATGATGCTGGTGTTCTGGGATGCAATGATTCGCAGAGGTGAGCTATTGGGATTGTTGACTGAGAATGTAGACTTGCAATCGGGGATGCTCAAAGTTTTTGGTAAAGGCAGGAAAGAGAGATGGGTTCCGGTTGGTCCAAAGACATTGGGTGTGTTGCGGAAGTATTTGGTAAATCACCGCAACAAGATTGGCGGTGAGGTATTGTTCTGTAGCAAAATTGGTGAGGGGCTTGAAGCTGACTATGTGCAGAAACTGGTTTCAAGATTTGGGAAGAGGTCAGGAGTCAAGTTGTATCCGCATTTAGTGAGACACTCGGCAGCTACTAACTTCATTCGCAATGGTGGCTCACCAGCGGTATTGCAGAAGATACTCGGACATACATCAATGGTGATTACCGAAAAGTATACGCACATCGGGAAGGAAGACATCATGAATGTGTATAATGCAGACTCGAAGTACTCTGCTATTGGGCTAGCTCCGTAACTATGCGAGCAAATCGGTCAGTAATGCTACATTCATATTGACTACTGCGAAATACACAAGGGAGTCTTCATTTGTATCACAAAAACTTGGAGCACATGATTGATGCACGTGTGTTCCCCTCTTGGCTGACAGTTCCTACTACAGATAGGCGTATTTCATAAATCTTGATGAAAAGACTCTCGAAATCTATAGAGATTCTGCAAGCTTCCGTGCCAAGTAGACAATTCTAAAGTAGAGTTTTTGGCTTTTTGTTGATTTCGGAAGACGCTCGGTGGCAGGACGCTATGCTAGATTGCAGAAAGAGAATTCGGACAGTTACTTTGGAGTTATACTCATCAGCGTATTTCCGTTATCGGGAGTGAAGCAAAGACTCATCCAATAACTCAGTTTCTGAATTTCTGTTTGACAGCGGAGAATCACATGATTGACTCAAACTGTGAAGCATAGCAGAGGGTTTCTGTGCCCAGGGCGGGCTTCGTGACCATCGATCTGCCACCGATAGAACGGACATGTTAAGATGAACTAGGCAAGACTGTTCCTGACGAACCCAAACTTGGGGTGATGTTGAATCACAGAAAGGATTGTCAGATGACACAGTAACAAAAGACTATCAAGAACAAGGTTGGACTTTTGGAATTAGGCCGTCAATTGCTGCAAACAACATTGCCTGGAATCGGACAGACCGGAGCTGGACCTCCAGAAAAAATCCGAGCTATCGAATATGTGTTGTCGGCGATATTCACTGTTCCATCACCATTCGCGTCTGCTTCATCACAACATGGAGGTCCGGCGCCACCACTGAAAGCCCAAGCGATATAACTCGTTACATCTGCAAGGTTGAACTTGCCATCGTGGTCAAAATCACCCGGGACTACACAACAAGAATTCGTTACACTACAAGCATTCTCGAATGCTCCTATCAATTGACCACATGGACTGTTAGTTTCATCGCATGGAGAATAAAGAGATATTGTATAAGTATTTGAAGAGGCGTCGCAGAACACTGGGTTAGCAAAAATCGTATTTACGTCAAAAGCTGTGCTATCCTGTTCACCTAGGATAGCCCCTCCAGCGTTGGAAAAGAAGTCATTGCAATCAAAAGTAAAGCTCGACCCGGGATTAGACCTAACTGCTGAA
>CAZFAL010000196.1:0-5081 GCA_964516945.1 uncultured Ignavibacteriales bacterium | reverse complement strand
TATCATAATCGTCATTCTTGTTCTGATGGTCGTTTTACGCCAAAACGACGGTAGCACCCGCAGCGAGCGCCAGTGTGGTCATAACCGCGCCCTTGGTTTTCTGTCCGGAGTAAAACTGTCCCCAACCCGGCCAGAGCAGTGAGCGAATCGCCGCTTTACCGCGTGTCTTTGGTTCAAGACGCACATCCACCTGCTCAATTCTTTCGTTACTCATCTGGACAGTGGTGTGATATGTTTCATACCCCGTCTTCGACACTCGCAATTCATAACGCCCCGGAATCCCCTGAGAGAAAAACACCGGGGCCAAACCGGCCAGTTGTGCGACACCTTTCAATTCAACGAGCGCTCCAGCCGGATTGCTTGTCACTGTCAGTCCCGGTTGTGAAGAGGTTGTCGCAGTGGCAGCGCTCGAGCCTGAGCTGTCCGGCTGAGACTTCTCGGCGCGCAATGATGGCGTTGCAACGATGTCCAGCGCCAGAGCGCAGAAGAGTAGCGCGAGACCGCGTACAAAAAACACTCGCCCGTACACCTGCAAGCGGCGCAAACTCAATGGCGCCTCTTCTCTCCCCGAATCCGGATTTGGTAGAATGCTCATCCCGGAACACCTACATTGTCGTTTCTTACTTTTCATATACTCCTGAAGCCTCTCTCTCAAAACACAACGTACCCCACGCTACCTGTGGATTTTGGCGCTCTGCGCGCTCCTTGCGTCCTTTGCCCATGCGGTTCTTTCCCGCTCATCGCTACAGTAATCACGACGGCTGAGAAACGCAAGAAAGAAAAGACGCTCCATCAAGTCTAATACAAGTGAAACCAGCGGTAAGAAAGACCATAGAATGATGATTCGGCTCCCATACCTCAGCGCCGGAGAAGAAACAAACAGCAATTACAGGGGGAAAGAAGAAAAAAAGGGGAAACGACGCCTAATTTGCGCCTTTGCCGGTCAAGACAACGACAATTGTGCGCAGCAGGATACGAATGTCAGCGAGTAGAGACCAGTTGTCGATGTAGCGTAAATCAGTTTTGATTTTGCTGACAACAGAATTAACCGAAACATCGTATCCGTTTTCAACCTGCGCCAGACCGGTGATTCCGGGCTTGACAGTCAGACGACGACGATAATTCGGCACTTCCTCGGCCAGCGACTTCACAAACACCGGGCGTTCCGGTCGCGGGCCAACAAGAGACATTTCGCCTTTGAGGACATTGAATAACTGCGGAACTTCGTCCAGCCGACAGACGCGCAAAAAACCGCCAATACGAGTCACGCGCGAGTCGTTCTTCGTCGCCCAAACAGGTCCACTGTGTTTCTCGGCGTCTACACACATTGTCCGGAACTTGATGACTTTGAACGGTTGTCCGAGAACATCATCACGGCGACGTTCGCGACGGCGATGCGAGTTATCGACCGCAACATTGTAGGCGCGTCGCGCTCTCTTCCGTCGATTTCGTCCGATACGAATCTGGCTGTAAAATACGGGACCGGAGCTGTCGAGCTTTATCAGTATCGGCAAAATAATGAACAGCGGAGCCGCGAGAACCAAACCGACAGAGCTACCAACTATGTCCAAAATGCGCTTGATAACACGCTGAACCCAGATCCGAACATCAACCGTCGAAGAGATAGAACGCGGGATAACAAACGTATAGGTGTGGGTAAGCGCCAGAAATAACGGTCCCAGAATAAATTCGCTCAAGAACCAGGCAACAGGCGAATTGTGCCGCCTCTGCGCCGCAGCGGTTTCCGGCGCATGATATACGCCAACATCTAACGGGACCTCGCTTATTGCCAACGGATATGAAGCGCGCTCTCCGGTGGCCTTGGAATCACTCTCGTGGATTGCCGGGTGCGGAGATAACTTTCGTGCGCTGTTCTGTCTGTTAGCCATATATTCCTTTGTGTGGACAGATGCAAAACTCAGATACTGCTAAATCGTCGTCGCGTATGATGTCTCTTCCTAAAAGCTGTCTCTGCCATTTCTTTCGAAGCAATTTCTTTCGAAGCAATGCTTCGCAACTATGCTGTGGCTGACATTGTTGTATGACGTTGTTGTAGGACGTCGAACGTCTCTGTCGTACTGGTTTCTTAGCAAGCCCTTTGCCGATATTCTGAATCTCAGGACAGATGTGTTCAAGCAGTTCCGAAAATGAACAACCTTTCGATTATCCGTACACAAGTCTATATACGAATCGCGAATTAGTCAAGGAATTTCGTGATTCAAAGAGGGGTAATTCGGGTATTTTGTCCGCTTCACAACGGAAACAAAAAAACAGGCGCCCAAAGAGCGCCTGATAGTTGCAACACATTGCACACTCGCAAGTTAGCAGGTGCGCAATTATTCTCGTTTCTTGACTCTCAGGACATGTTCAACCACCAAAACTCACGCTCAGGGAGAAGCGGTGGATGGCCTCTGCATTCAGATTCTCCGCCGGTGAGAACGCATAGTCTATCTGATAATTATTCAAACGCATCCCGGCGCCAAAGGCCACACCGGAGCCGAAATCCCGCTCATCCTGCGCCGGGAAGAAACTGTAGCCGCCGCGTAAGAAATAGGTCCCTTGATAATTGTACTCCAGCCCACTGCGGACAACCACCTCTCCGTCAAAGGGAACCTCGACATCAACAGCTCCAATGGCCGTATTATTAAGCGCATTGGCCGCTATCCCAAAGCGCGCGGAAGCCGGCAACGCATCGCTCTGCTGAATGAACGTCATCTTTTGGCCAATGTTATTCAGTGTGGCGCCAAAACTGATGTCGCTGACCTTCAGTAACGCCCCGGCGTCAAACGCAAATGCAGAACTGGATACATTATCTCCCAGTGACTGACGAATAATCTTCACTGAAGTCCCAAGGCCGAGATTGTCTGTCATTTGCATACCAAATGACACCGACCCCGCAAAGTCGTAGACACCAATATCGCCGGTGGCGATGTTCGACTCGGAATAGCCCGCAATCGTTCCGTAATTCACATACGTAAAATTGCCGCCAATTACGAACCGGTCGTTGATAGGTGTTGAGATAGCGATGTTTTCAATGTTCACATCCTGCAACCACGAAAAGTGCGAAAGCGTCAGTTGCGACTGCGAGGCTCCCACGAGACCCGCAGGATTCCAATGCGCCGCCGAGCCATTATCCGCCACAGCCGTAAAAGCTCCGCCAAGACCCGCTCCCCGGGCATCAGTTCCAACTTTGAGAAAGTTGGCGGCTGTCACACCACCGGTGTATTGCGCCTTCGCGGCGTGCGGTGTTATCGCAATCGCCAACCAGACCAACCCTGTTACCAGTATGCGGAATCGCCAGTCAGTAGCTCTCGAAATAGTCGCCACACCTTTGCCAGTCGCTCGTATCAAATCTTTCTCACTGTTCATATTCATAGCTGCTCCCTCACTGGTGATCTTCCATTCTCCCGTTTCAATTTGGCAACAGGGGCGCCAGACCTGCCTCAATCGGCCCTGACGGCTGCATGAATGACAGATTGTGTGAAGGGCTGAACATATAAATAGTTTTCTTATTCACTTGTGGTAGAATTGGTTACACTAACTTGTAGAAGCTGGATTCCATGAGTTTTTCAGTATGAAAACTTTTCTGACTGTCGTGGAGCAATGCATCCTCCTTGTTCTGTTATCGAACAGCTTATATGGCGCCACCGGGCAACGGGACATCATATCATATTGCAGGACAACGCCTTCCACAGGCCTGAGCAAAACGGGAGCAGTGAAAACCGCCTCGTTCATTTTGTTCACACACTACATCGAGAAGTATGGGGACTCTCCCCCAACACCATGAATTGAACCAACATTTATAACTCTTAGTCAAGATTAAAGTTACACACCTTCACTATTTCGCTGCGGCTGTAAGCGCATAGTCAAAAGTGACTTACAAAACCACGCTCATTCGAACGCCCTGGCAGCGCCATTCCGCCTGCTGAGCCCTGCAAACATCAGCAAAGAGTCGTAGACTCCTCTAATTCCTATTAGCGGCCAACCCGACCACGAACTTTAGGGACTCGACACCATAAAGCGCTCAAAACCTGAACTCCGTATCGTACAATACGAATCAGCAAGCGGCGCAACCGGGAACCCACAGCTACGCAACGAACACTTCAACGCTCAAGTCGTCGCCCGCTTCGGCCCGACCTCTGAGAATCAAAAACTGGAAACCAATGATGGATATGTATACCTATTGGGAAAGTAATATTCAGGCGATAACGTGAAATGACAGGTGAGTATCATGGTGAGTCCGTTCGTTTGTTGGGATATACAAACATAGTGAGTCATTCCACATTTACGTCCAATGTTTCCTACATGAATCCTTTTCTTCTCCGTGTTGTTATTGTTAACAGCTCCCTGTTTTCGCAATACTGTTCTTAGCTGTACTCAATACCGTTACCCGGTCGCCGCCGAATCCGACGGTTGCGGTAGACGCGCCTTCAGGCGCTGGTAGACATCCTTATTAAACTTCAACCCCTCCGGAAGTTCCCCCATAGCGTCAATTTGACGCTCTGCATTGGAAATTCTTGCTTTTGTCTCCGGATGATCGGCTGTGAGCTTCTCGAACGCATTCGGATCCCGACTACCGGCTTCAGCAAGACGATTGAACATCTCGACTGCGCCATGCGGATTGTACCCTGCGCGAGTCATATACTGTATTCCATACCTGTCAGCCTCCGCCTCGGCGCTACGCGAATACCCGGCAAACGCCAGCGACAGCCCTATTCCGACTGCGGCGTCACGAACTTTCGAGCTTCCGGAGTTGCCGAAAACAGCGGCATACCCCAACTCGGCTATCAGAGCCTTTTGCATACGCTTCATCCCGTGCCGGGCGACAACATGGGAAATCTCATGGCTCATCACAGCGGCTAACTGGGCTTCGTTGTCCATGATTCTTAGTAACCCGGTGTAGAAATACACATACCCGCCAGGAAGCGCGAATGCGTTTATCTGGTCTGATTCAATTACCGCAAAATGGTATTCCAGATCCTTCCTGTCAGAAACTGCAACTAACTTCTGACCGATATCATTGACGTAGTCCTGCCAGACTGAATCGGCCAGCAACGTAGACTCGGAGCGGACTTGGGCGT
>CAZFAL010000195.1:0-5186 GCA_964516945.1 uncultured Ignavibacteriales bacterium | reverse complement strand
ATACACAATGCTTCACTCTATGAGCACCTGCTTGATCTGAAGGTCTTCACTGAGAACATCATTAACAAGTCACCAATGGGAATACTTGTCATTGATGCGCAATACCAATTGGTCTCAATCAATGACGCCGGTTTGGCTGTTTTTGATAAGAACAAAGAAGAGATTGGCATTGTCGGTGAATCAGAAGCGCCAACGAGGTTCTTTGACATCATCCCTGCAAGCGAATCTCCCCGCTGGAGACAGATGATTGACATTGCTTTCAACACCGATCAACCGTTTGAAGACCCAAGATACTTCCATAATACCGGCTATGTGGAAAAAGCCCTGAACATCAAATTGTCACCACTGAGGAAACTGCCGCTTGGTGGTGATGGCCTGATTATGGCCATTGAGGATGTCACGGAAAATGTCATTCTCGAGAAGTATGTTATCCTTTCCGAAAAACTTGTCGCCCGAGGAGAAATGGCCGCCTCAATCGGACATGAATTGAATAATTATTTGACCATTATCAATAATAACGCTGAGCTTCTCGTAAGAAACCTTGAGTCGAATAAGCATGACAAAGTAGAGTTCAATTGCGCGCGGATTACCGAGAACATCACCAGTATGAAGCGTTTCACTGACGGCTTGATGGATTTCAGCAAGCTGGACAGTGAGTTTTTGCGTTATGACTTGAAGCGTCTTGTTGAAGATTTGTTATTCTCAATGCGCGCGCAAACACGATTCAAAGAGATTCTCTTTACCACAGAAATCGACGCTTCAATTCCGCAGATTAGCATTGATGTCGGACAGATTCAACAGATATTCCTCAACCTGTTTAACAATGCCGCGGACGCTCTCGAAGAGCGTGAAAGGCATGAGCGAAAAATCGCCGAGGAAAAGGGTGAAGAATCCTGCTATGAAAAACGTCTTGGAATAAATATCCATCTCGACGAAAGCAAGGAGCATATTGTCGCTGAGGTTATTGACAACGCGCTCGGGATGACTGAGGAAACACTCAAAAATCTGTTCCGTCCCCATTATACTACCAAGGAAGGCGGCCACGGACTGGGCCTCGCCAATTGCAAGAAGATCGCGGCGCGTCACGGTGGCTCGCTAATAGCGAAATCCAAATTCGGTGAAGGGGCGATGTTCCGTTTGACCTTGCCGGTGACTCGTGAAAGCGCTGACGAGCAAAAACAACAGGACTAAATATCAACCGGAGGCCATACCTGTGGGCTACGAATTTCTCAAGGAGCTCGGCAAAGGGGGGACGTCAAAGGTAGATCTGGTTCTTCGGAAATCAGACGGCCGTCGATTTGCGCTCAAACGCCATCACGTTGGAGCCACCATCACCCCGGATAGTGAGTCGGCGACAAGTCAGAGCTTCGGCGCTGTTGTTTGTCGCGAATTAGAAATCACTTCACATTTGAATCATCCTTCGGTTATCCGGGTTACGCCGGTAAAACCGGATGCGCCCGAATGCGGACTGCTGATGTCTCCGGTGTGTGGCAGACCGCTCAACGAAGCCACAATGCCAATGTCACCTGTACTGCTGCGTGAGATTCTCTCGGCCCTGGCCATGACATTGTACTACCTCGAGCTGAAGTCAGTCGTTCATGGTGACATCAAACCGCACAACATTTTCTTTCCAGCAGAGACTCTTGAAGAGTCATTCGATCACAGTCGTTTGTTTTTTCCGCGTTTGATAGATTTTTCGATGGGGTTACGGACAGATGAGCCGCAAGATAAGCGACTTGGGATGGGAACACTCGGTTACAGCGCCCCGGAGACAGTCGCTCACGAAGAATTGACACCGCAATCAGATTTGTTCTCTCTCGGGGTTGTCGCCTATTATCTTGCCTGTGGACGCCATCCGTTTCTTGAGGATACTGACGACCCGGCGGCGATTGCCGCGGCAGTCAGAGAGTATTCACCGCCGCGTCTCGACAAAGAGCTTGAAGGATTCCCTGCGTCTCTGGCGAAACTGATTGACTCCCTGCTGGCAAAAGAGCCGGCGCTACGGCCGAAGAATGGTTTCGCACTGTGTGAAGCGTTGGAGAAACAAGGCGCACAGTATCCATTCAGGAAAGCAGTACAGCCGAGACATTTGCTACCTCAATCAATTGCAACTGATGTTGAGGCGCTTGGAGACTTGCCCGGTTTTAATCTGCCTTCGCGAAACTATCTGCATCGTATCAGTGATGGAGATGTACGCAAGATCCGTATTATTCTCGATGCAAATTTCCGCAGCCAAACGCTCATCTGGTCTGAAGGAGTTATTTCAGCCGCCGTGGCCTTCCATGAATATCTCTGGCCCAAACGTCTCCGGCAGTGGGAACAAAAAGAGTTCGCCGGATTAACGCTCACCGAGGCCAAGTGGCTTGTGCGTTGCGCTGTTGCAGGTGACGCTGTGCAGTTGCTTCAGATACTGCAACCTCCGTCGAGTCTGCGTCCGGGGATTGCAACTTCATCGTTAGTTGAGGTCATTCGCGGCAATTTGTCGCAGGCCACAATCAAAACGCAATCCTGTCTTCTCGCTAAAAGGATGGCCGACGGTTCCAGAGAGGATGATTCTCTTGAATTATTGGCAACTCTCTACTTTCAGGCGGAAAACATCACCGAATGCGCCAGTGTTGCTTTCAAATACTGCGAGTCGTTGAAGAGCGAGAATCGTCAGATCGAGGCGCTGCCGCTATTGCACAACGTGGCCGAATTAGCTGAGCGCCTGCAGGAGAAGAAGCTGCTCCTCGAATCTCTGCATCGTGACGCCGATATCCGTCGTGATTCGGGCGACATGAACGGCGCCGAGCTTCGTTACAAGCGGATAGTAGAGCTATGTGACTCAGAGCGCACGCCTCTGCTTGCAGAAACGTACAAAGACCTCGGAGATCTGTACAAGCTCAAACAGGATTATGATTCGGGGTTGGCGGCGCTGTCGCAAGCGGAGATTCTCTACCGGGAATTCGATGACACCGCAGAACTGGCGCGTGTGACAAATAACAAAGGCAACATTTTCTGGATTGCCTCCCGGTATAAAGAGGCGCTCAAGTCCTATCGGCAGGCGCTGAAACTGCGTCGCAAGCAAGAGAGTCTTCCAGATGTAGCTTCAATTGTAAATAATATAGCATCCATTTATGCCGTAACAGGACGTTCCGTACGAGCTGTTCACCTCTACTCATTGTCCTTGGTGATGAAACGCCAGTTGAACAATCTGCCGGAAGTGGCGCGGACGCTGAACAACCTTGGCTATACCTACTTCTTACAAGGGAATCTCACTGCGGCCTTAGAAGCGCTGGAAGAGTCATTGAATATTAATGAAGAAGTAGGTAGCAAGAAGGAGATAATTACCAATCTCGACAATTTTGTATCCTGCGCGATTCTGGCCGGACGGTTCTCTGACGCCGTTTCCCATATCAGACAGGGCCGGGAACTTGCCGAGGAATTACATGACGGACACAGCAAAGCGATTTTTGACGCGAATCTGGCGCGGGTGTTCTTGCGCACCGGGCAGTGGGATCATGCTTTGCGGCTGGCGCAACGCAGCGCCTCGAAAGCGCGGGAGCTTTCGGATAAGACATTGCTGCTCGGCTGCCTGTTGGTAAAAGCTGAGCTGTACAACCAAATGCAATTGGTGGAAAAGAGCGCTGCGTGCGCTCAGGAGGCGACCAATCTTGCCGAAGAGATTGGCGACAAACAGGCGCAAGTGCAATGTGCGCTGGTTCATCCGCACAGCGCTGTGGAACATTTGCAGGAAGCGCTACAACTCGCCAATGAAACGAAGTCTGTCCGGGATATCGCTCTTTGTGAGCTGGCTCTTGCTGAGAGGCATCTGCGAGCCGGAGAAACAGACAGGGCAAGCGTGTCAATTGGCCGGGCCGCCGGGTTTTTTGAGGATGTGACTGAGGATGTTGACTTGTTGAGATTTTGGCGCGTCTGGTCAGAGATCAGGTACTCACAACCCGACATCACGCAGATTGCGCTGCGAGAGATTTACGCGCGCTTGCTCAAGATTGATGAGTATGCGCGCACGCAGAGTGAATGCTATGAATCATGGAAAGTGGAGATAGTGCAGGCCGAAGTCGGCTCCCGGTGCGGCGAATATGAAGGCAGCTATGCGGCGTTGATGCATGCGATGCAATCTATCAAGAAGCTGGCGGAAGTTTTACCGGACAAGGATTGTGTCCGGGCGTTTACCCGCCAGCCGTTTATGAGCCGGATGTCTGCGGAAATCATGAGACTGAAGGCAAAGCTGAATGTGGAATAGGGAAGTGTCTTCGGTCCGCGAGCGAGATGAATGTTTATCACATAAAAGACATAAAAGAAGGCGGGATGTTTGCCCATCCCGCCTTGGCGCTAACACATGAATGTGTCAGCGGTCTACTTACGTAGTGGCTTCAAAACATTGGAGCCGGTGGTTTGATCAACCGCCACCGAATCCTCCCCAACGTAGTCCACCTTGACTGATGCCAATCGGAGCAATTTTTGTTTCAAGCTCTTCAATGGCCAAATCGTATTTCTCCAAAGAATCACCTCCTCCCGTTTGTGTTTAGTTCCAGTCCCGAATCATTCACCTGCGCCTCAGTCATCAAACACCGGTGACTGACCGGGTGCGATCCCTTTCTTTGCGTGAACATCCGCTGTGAATATTTCGTAGCAAATGTACACGTTTACTTCCTTGCTTGATTCCCGCGTCACCTCTTGCATGCAATTCCTGTGTGGATCCATACGTGGATGGGGCGGTACTCTAACACCCAAGATAGACTTTCTGCTTCCAGTGTCAAGGGCTTTTCCGTATCGCTGATGGACGGCGAAGATCGCTCAGCGTGGCTCAAGAGCCATCACTAATTTAGTTATACGTAGTCGGGATGAAAGGGTTGCAATTGTCAACTTAGTGGGTGGCAAAGAGTTACAGGGAACTAAAAAAGTGACCAGAATTCGACCCGGATAAATGAGCGGATTTTCTGCAGGAAAATACCAAATGCATTTTTCTCGCCAACCTCAATTTTTGCGTAGCCGCTCATCCCCGGACGGAGAAGTTCGTCCGGGTTTTCGTATAATGCCGCCACGATGAAGTCTCCGGTGGTTTCCTGATTTGCGCCGACCTGGCTGATGCGATTGACGTTACCTTCAAATGTTCTTGAGCTGTAACTGCGAACCCGCAGAAGCGCCGATTGACCGATTTGGACTCTGGTCAGGTCATAGTC
>CAZFAL010000194.1:0-5209 GCA_964516945.1 uncultured Ignavibacteriales bacterium | reverse complement strand
AATGGCCTGTGAAAACCTTGCCTGCGGATTTGTCCTCATTGCTAACGCGGAATGAATAGGAGCCGGTTTCCCGGTATGAGTCACCAAGCGTGTAAATCGAGTCTCTGACTGTGGTCAATTCTCCGTTGTCACCTGAAATCATCGCCATCTTGGCGGCCATGCGAATTCTGAATCTGCCGCTGATTTGATAGCCCTCGGCGGTGACAATCGAACCGTTTTCGGTAAACAGCGCCGACAGGATACCGCTATCCTCCTCGGCTAGGGCAACTTTGAGTCGCACAAGGGAGGTGTCACTGGTTTGAGTTACGTCAGTCAGTTCGTTGGCGGCGCCACGTGCGGCAATTACAAATATCAGCGCAACTCCACAGAGCGCGCCGGTTACCAGTTTTTTGACTATTTTCATTGTCCTGTCTGTTCTGTACTGTTGAAATGCCATAGCGAATAGCGGCGTAAAACCGTTTGCGAACCCCTTCGCCCGCATAATGATACACATCAATCGCGCTTTTGCACAACAAGAAAAAGGAGGCCTGATAGTTTGTACTGCATTGCCGCATCTTGTATTATCTGTGTATGGAACACGTATACAAACATCTACTTGAGCAGATAGGCGAGGACCCCACTCGTGAGGGTCTGCTGAAAACTCCCGAGCGCGCCGCCAAGGCCTTCAAATACCTGACTCGTGGTTACAGTCAGACAGTGGAAGGCATTGTCAATGGGGCGCTGTTTGAATCTGACACCGACGAGCTTGTGCTGGTCAAGGAAATCGAACTCTATTCGCTCTGCGAGCATCATTTACTGCCGTTTATCGGGAAATGCCATGTTGGCTATATTCCGGACGGCAAAGTCCTCGGACTGTCGAAAATTGCGCGACTGGTCGATATGTACGCCCGCAGATTGCAGGTGCAGGAACGTCTGACCAAACAAATCGCCGAGACGATTCAGTCAATCACCGGCGCATTGGGAGTGGCAGTGGTGATTGAGGCGCAACATTTGTGTATGATGATGCGGGGCGTGGAGAAGCAGAACTCCGTGATGACGACATCGTGCCTGCTTGGCGCATTCCGTGATGAACCCTCTGCGCGGGCGGAGTTTTTGAGTTTGGCGCTTGGGAAGTAGGGTTCATAAACCGCACACGTTACCGCGCGCCCGACGCCATCTTCACCGCCTCCGGCAAGCGCCGTAAGCGTAGCATGCTGATTATGCCGAACACCGGCCCCGGCGCAAGGGCGACAAACACATAGCGCCAGCCGAGTATATCAAGCAGTGGCGGCACGATGCCAATTGAGATCATTGTAATCAAGAAGCCGATTCCGGTTTGCATGGTCAGCGCAGAGCCAACATAGCGCTCGTCTGCCAGTTCGCTGACCGCCGCGCTGAATTGTGCGCTGTCGGCGACCACAGCCACTCCCCAGATGAGCATCACTGCAGTGAGTAAGGCAGGAGAGCCAAATGCAAACCCTGCAACTACTGCACAGGCGCCCGAGACGGCCAGAGTCAACGAACAAATCCGCGTTCGCCCGAATTTGTCAGCAAAGTATCCGGCTAACAAACATCCGATAGCGCCGACTGCCACAACCGTAAACCCCGCCAGACGCGCGCTTTGCAGATTCCATCCGGCGGCTTTGTATGAGGCGATCAACGAAATAGGCGTCCATGTCCACATCGCATACACTTCCCACATATGTCCGAAATAGCCATAGTTGGCGAGCCGCAGTGGCTTGTAGGTCAGACCTTCGAAGGCCTTGCGCCAACTGAACGAGGCGCCTGCTCTGGTTAGCGGACCGTCAGTCACGAACAAGAATGCAATTACTGCGCCCAATAGCGCCGATGCGGAAGCGATATGCATGACTGTCCGCCAGGGTGGCAAACCGCCACCATCACCAAGAGACAGCATGTTGAACAAATGTGGTCCGGCGGAGCCGATTGTCAACGCGCCAATTAGCGCGCCGATTAACAACCCGCGATCTTTCCTGCTCCAGGTGGCCATGACTTTCATCCCCGGCGGATACACACCGGCCAGCGCGGCCCCGGTCAGGAAGCGAAGGAGAATTACGATTGTGAATGACGGTGTGAAAAATGCGATTGAGGAATTGAACAGCGCTCCGGCAAGGGCTGTCATGGCAATCAGCGTTTTTGCTGAAAACCGGTCAGCCACCGAAAACATGGCGCTGAGCAACGCACCACAGACAAAGCCGAGTTGGACGCTGATAGTTAGCCCGGCCTGTTGTGAGCCACTGAGCGACCACTCTGTCACAAGTTGTGGCACAACAGACGACGCAGAAAACCAGAGCGCCATCGCCAGTAGCTCCGCTGCAGACAGGGCAATAATGACTTTCCACTTGCCTTGAAACGTCAGCGCATTATCTGGGCCGCTGTGCGTGCGTATTTTCGGAAGCGCTTCGCTCAAGTATGCATTCAGGTTTTGAATTGGTCCCAGTTCATATCATCCGGTCCCGTGAGAACGTTTGTCTCAGCGGCAGAGGCATACGGATATTTCTGCGCCGCTCCGGTGTTGAAAATCACCACTCTCTCAGACTTTTGTATCCAGCCCGTTTCGGCTAATTGCTCTAACGCGCCGATGCAGGCCGCAGTTTCCGGACAAATCGCGATTCCGCTTTTTCTTGCGCCCAGCTCCTGCCATTTGGGGATCCGCTCTTCGGCTACCGCCACCGCGCACCCTTTGCTTTCCTTGAGTGTGTCGAGAATCATAAAATCTCCAACCGCCCCCGGCACACGGATACCACTGGCGATTGTCTTTGCGTCAGTCACCGGTTCGGCGAACCGCTCGCCCTTATTGAAGGCATTCACGATCGGACAACAGCCGTCAGATTGGACTGAGATCATCCTCGGCATCGTCTCACTCGTCAGCCAGCCAAGCTCACGGAGTTCCTTGAAGGCCTTCCACATGCCAATCAACCCGGTGCCGCCGCCGGTGGGGTAGAGGATAACATCCGGCAGGCGCCAGTTGAACTGCTCGGCGAGTTCGAGTCCCATTGTTTTCTTGCCCTCAATTCTGTATGGCTCCTTGAGCGTCGACATATCAAACCAGCCGACTTGCTCTTTTCCGGCCTTGACAATCGCCCCGCAGACATTGATGAGTCCGTCAACTAGATACAACTGTGCCCCGGCAAGCTGACACTCCTGTTGGTTGATAACCGACGTATCCGCAGGCATAAAGACAAACGCCTCCATCCCGGCCCGCGCGGCATAGGCCGACAAAGCCCCACCGGCATTACCGGCAGTCGGGATAGCCACCTTTTTGATTCCAAACTTGTGCGCCATTGTCACCGCCATCGCCAGACCGCGCGATTTGAAACTGCCGGTCGGTAGTTGTGATTCGTCTTTCACCCACACATCAGCCAATCCAAATGTTTTGCCCAGCTCCGCACAGGGCAGAACCGGGGAGAGTCCCTCGCCGAGCGTGATAATTTCATCATCAGGCGCCGGTGGAAGTAATTCCCGGTAGCGCCACATGCTTGATTCACGACCGACAAATGTCTGCGGCGAACATGTCTCCCGAATTGCATCAAGGTCATACCGCACCCAAATCGGCCGGTCTTTGTGTGTGGTGTGGATTTCATTGGCTGTCAGTCGTTCACCGTCAATAGCGCCTTCAAGGTGGCTGACGAATGATTGTGAGACTGTTTGTGCAATTTGTTTTTCTTTTTCCATGGTGGAGAATATAGGGGGGATTATGCGCTGACGCCAGAGCTTCGCCAGTGAAGAAGTTTTACCTGTCTTCGGAGGTCATCTATACGACAGACTACCTGATACTGTTGAGGTCGTTGACTTACCCCTCTGGGGCAAGTTCCACGGGGCTCGCTCAGAATTCAAAGTGTCGAACGCCCGGCCTATGGACTTGCTTGTCCAATAGAAACCCGCAGCAGTGTGTGTGGGGGGGAGGGACAATCAGACCGAACAAACACGGCTATCTGCCACTAAGTAAAACAATAGCGTCGAATTCCCTTGCCCGGAAAAACGGAGCGCAAGAAAACAAAAGAGATTAAATTGGCACAATATGTCAGCGCGTTTCCGCTAATCTGCTTTCCAGCTCCGCAAGCCGACGCTGTAATTCTTCAAGGCGCTTGTCTTTGGCTTGCATCTGTCGATACAATTCCTGTATCGCCGCCAAGGCAATACCGGCTGGATCTATTGTCGAGACTGTCACACTATCTTCGCCGATATCGAACAAGCGATGAAACTCCTCGGCCGTTGGACCAATATGTGACACCGTTCCACTGTCAGCTTTATAGCTCCAGCGTGTAATTGACAATTGCTCGAGCTTCGCAAGCAATTTCGACCCATCGACAGCGGCGAAGTCCTCTTTCAATGATTTACTTGAAGCGTTGGCCCATGTCCCTGAGTTTGAAAGATAAGCGCCTGTTCTTGTGTCAATAAACTTGGAGCTTACCGGAGCGGGGCCACCCATGTCGGTGAAGTAGAACCTGCCGTTGGCGCGCAGGACCATCTGCTCCTTTTTGCTTGAGGAAACTGGATCAGGGCCACCGCTTGGGTCAAATGCGGAGATAACTATCGCTCCGGTATTGACCGCCTGAGCGTTTGTCCCGGCCGCAAGTGAATAATCGCCGACGGCCTGATTGCTTTGACCGCCGGGAATAGCGCTTGCAATTCCGGAGGCGCTGTTTCCTGTCCCACCGCCGACTGTGGAGTAGTCACCGTCAGCAAAGTTGTCAGTTCCGCCTGCGATAGTTGAATATGAGAGTGCGCTTGTTGAATTGTTCGCCCCACCGCTGATAGTGGCGCCGACTGTTCCGTTGACAGAGTTGCCCGAACCGATGGCAACTGAGAAATTGCCCGTATTCACCGTAGATGGTCCCAAGGCGATGTCACCAGTGGATGTCAGTCTGCTATTTCCAAAATCCACAGCGCCCGTCGTGGACGTGATTCTGCCGTTTGCGCCGTCGATTGTCGTCGAATCAGCGCCATTGCCGGAGAACAACTTGCCGAGTGTGCGGATATTTCCAAGCACGTCCAGTTTTTGCGTTGGCGCTGCAGTACCTATTCCCACGCTGTCTGCCGGATCGGTCAAAGCGACAACATGGCCAGCATTGCTCCAACCGCGCTCGGCGCGAAGAACAGCGGCAGTGTCACCTATCACTGTTGTAGCGTCACTATCGGTCGTGACAATCCAGGCGGAGCCGCTCCACTTCATAATATCGCCGATGAGCGCTCCGTTTTGACCGATGTC
>CAZFAL010000193.1:0-5299 GCA_964516945.1 uncultured Ignavibacteriales bacterium | reverse complement strand
CGGTCTGCTGGCCGCGTACAGCCTTCCCAAGTTTCAGGATATGTCCTGGGACGCCAAAGAGAGCGCGACGAAGAGCGCCCTCGGTGAATTGCGGACGGGAATCAGCTCATGGCGCAGTGGGAATATCGTGCGCACCGGTTCCGCCACCTGGCCTGCATTGGACTCGATGAACACCATCGGCGTAGTTATGCTCCAGTCCATACCGCCGAACCCCTACCAGAAATCCACCAAAGCGCCCGATTCTATTGTATTGGGAGTGACGAAAGGTGTGATTGCTGGCACATTAGGTGGCTGGGCTTACAAGCCATCGACCGGTGAAATCTGGCCCAATACCAGCTCATTTAAGCCGGGCAGTGGTTGCGGCGGAACAGTGGCTGGAAGGAGTACTCCTGGTAAGAGCCTTGTTCCGCATTTATCATGCTCAGGAAGCGTATTTCTCACTAAACATACTGCCGGAGGCCGGACTCGAACCGGCACGGGAGTTACCTCCCAAGGGATTTTAAGTCCCTGGTGTCTACCAATTCCACCACTCCGGCGGCGGAGGTCAAGAATACATCTTCAGTAAAGTTCGCGCAACTACAGTTCAAACTTGCGCAGAGAATCCTGATTATAAGTTTTTGTGATCAGTTCATCGGAACCTGATGCGTTCTTTGCGGTTCTGGGAACCGTGTGCGCTGTCATTGATGCGTCTCGAAATGGAAACACCATACACGTAGAAAATCTGCCCTAAAACCTATCTGCGAAAGGTTGGCCAATGTACCTTGCTTCAGCTCTGTTTGTTTTCACACTTATCCTTGGCTACGCCAATGGCGCCAATGACAACTTCAAGGGTGTGGCGACATTATTCGGCAGTAATACTACGAACTACAAAATCGCGCTGGGCTGGGCAACGGTGACTACTATTGCCGGTTCATTGTTTTCAATAGTTGTCGCCCGCAAGCTTATTGAAGCGTTTTCAGGCAAAGGGCTGGTTCCGGTTGGGGTAGCGCAGGAGCCGACATTCCTGCTGGCTGTAGCAGTCGGCGCCGGCCTGACTGTTCTGCTGGCGACTTTCACCGGCTTTCCGATTTCCACCACTCACTCGCTTATCGGCGCGCTCGTTGGCGCAGGGCTCACCGCTGTCGGCTCACAGGTCAACTTCGCCGCGCTTAGCAGTGGTTTTCTCGCGCCCCTGTTATTCAGTCCATTCATCGCAGTAGCGCTTTCCACTGTTTCATATCTTGTCTTTCGCAAAGCCCGACTGGCGCTTGGCGTCACAAAGGAAGATTGTCTCTGTGTCGGAGAAACTCAGGAGTCACTGGCTTTGGCCAGCTCCGCCACCGCACTGCAACCGACTCTCGGAGCGGGTGTCACAACGAAGTTCGCAAAACGTGAAGTTTGTCAGGAGCGCTATCAGGGAGCTGTGTGTGGCATCGGCGCCGAGAAGCTCCTTGATGCGCTCCATTTCCTCAGCGCCGGGGCTGTTTCATTTGCGCGCGGTCTCAATGACACCCCCAAAATCATGGGGCTGATTCTAGTCGCCGGGGCGTTTGATATTCGCTATAGCATGGTTCTGATAGCCCTAGCGATGGCGCTTGGAGGACTGCTCAACGCCAGGAAAGTCGCCTATGTTATGAGCCGTGACATTGCCTACATGAATCACGGCCAGGGATTCACCGCCAATTTTGTGACCTCAATACTCGTCATCTTCGCCAGCAAACTCGGTCTTCCGGTTTCGACCACTCATGTTTCAGTGGGAGCGCTATTCGGCATCGGCGCGGTTAACAAAACCGCTGATTACCGGGTTATCTCCAGAATCATCGGCTCCTGGGTCCTGACATTACCTATTGCGGGAGTCATTGCCTCGGTAGTTTATCTCGCTCTGCGGGCTTTTACCTGAGAGCTGAATTGATTCATACCTACAGACCGTAGTCGCAGAATTCTTTCCTTGCCGATTCGCTGGCTTGTGCTATATTGTCTGTGAGTCGCGACTTTGTCCGTCAGTCGTGTCTTTTACTTCCTCACAGAACCAGCCCACTGGCTGTTTCGCCACACAGGAATTCGAAATCGAGAATGACCGAGGATGTCTTCTGGTAAAGGTGTCTGATAGTCGATATGTACTAACAACTACCGCAAAAGGACAGCAATCGAAAGTAATCGGAAGCTAATTCGAGTTATGCAATCTCTCTCAAGACTCTCAAACAAAGACACCGCAACCCCTCAATCAAGAGCTCGCGGACTAGTGTATACATTCATTTTCTGCATCGGAGTTTCTCTACTCTTCGTCAGTCAGGCGAACTCGGGTGTCAAAGCCCCCAAGGAGCTGTCTGTCCGGCCTCTGAAAACACTCGGCCTCTCAGAAGACAAAAAGAGTGTCCGTGTTGGTCTCGATTTTGCCGAAATCGGCGAAATCTCTTCTGCGAGCGCCGCCGAGAAAGAGCAGATGTTCCGGGTCGCATTTCCAATAAGCTCAACTGAATCTCTGCCACTCTCCCTGAAAACATTCACTGTCACAACTCCCCATACGCGTTTCTATGCGTCAGGTCCCGGCGGTGAACGTGAATTGCCGACTCCGGCTGTCACGCTCCTGCGCGGCTCAATTGACGGTGACCCCGATTCTCGCGCGTTTCTGGCGTTGAGCGCGGGAGCGAGCAATGGAATTGTGACGCTTTCTTCAGGTGAGCAGTATTTTCTCACAACAGACAAACAATCTTCGGTAGCCGGAGGAGTAGCGTTGATAACACGCGCAGAGGATATCGAGCAGTCTGATCTACCGGACGCAGTTGAGTTCTGTGGTCTTGATTCTCCGGCGTCGCAGTCTCTCTCCGGCGCTACACAAACTACAAACCTGACAAACCGTGGTGTCAAAACCGCCTATGTCGCAGTCGACGCCGATTCGATGTTTGTACAGATTTTTGCCGGTGATGAATCTGCGGCTACCGCCTATGTCGTAGCGCTTTTCGGGCAAGTAAGCGCAATCTATGAACGCGATGTGGATATGCGCATGAAACTCGACAGAGTGCGGCTTTGGACATTTGGCGGTGAGCCATATCTCACTGACGATGTTTCAAGTTTTCGTAATTACTGGGTCGGCAATGAAGATGTCACAAATCTCAGTTATGTACACTTGCTTTCGGGTAGACGTGATCTGCCGTTTGGAGGTATTGCCTTCATTGCCAATGCCTGTGCGGACAACTCCTATGCTATCAGCGGCTATCTCAATGGCGCCTTCGCCGACCCGCTGGAAAACCGTAGTCTCAACAATTGGGATGTCACGGTTGTCTCGCATGAAATGGGACACAACTCCGGCACCGGCCACACACATGACAGCTATGTGCCAACAATTGATGACTGCGGCAATGGGGTCCCGTCGCCGTCGGGCGGCACAATCATGAGCTATTGCCACATCCATACCGGCTATATGACCAATATTGATGTGCGTTTTCACGGTCGGGTCCAGCAGGTGATGCAGGATGATATCGCGCTCGGCGCCTGCGCATTCTTTGATTGCAATGACAATGGAGTCGCAGACTCAATAGATATCAACGTCGATTCCACCAGCGCCGATGTCAACGGCAACGGGATTCCCGATGAGTGTGAGGACTGCAACGGCAACGGCGTGCTGGACGATATTGACATTTCCACATCGACAAGCGCTGATGTCAACAGCAATGGTATCCCCGACGAGTGTGAGCCGGACTGCAATGGCAACGGACTCCCGGATGAATATGAAATCGCCGTTCTCGGAGTCGTTGATGTCAATGGCAACAATGTCCCTGATGTCTGTGAGCCGGATTGCGACGGTAACGGTATTGCAGACTTCATTGACATCGCAGATGGCACATTGTCAGACATGGACAGAGACAATATCCCCGATATCTGTCAGGACTGTAACAATAACGGTATCACTGACTGGATAGACATGGAGCGCCAGGGCAACCTCTTTGTCGGTGATATCATTGGCGGAGTGCGTGAATACCATGCCCGCAGTGGCTGGCCGGTGACTGTCAATGATATTGGTGGCGTTTTGCAACCTTATGATGTGGCGCTTGGTCCGGACAGGCAACTATATCTCGCTAACATCGGCTCCGGTGGCGAACGTGTGTACAAACTTGACCCGCTCACCGGAGCTGCGACCGCGTTAGTCCTCTCCGACGGTTTTCTCCTCAGCCCGTCAGGCATCGCTTTTGACACTGCCGGTTTCATGTATATTTCTGACAGAGATAACAACGCTGTGCGCAAGTATGACCGCACAACCGGCGCGTTGATCTCTGGTTTTGTTCCATCCGGTAGC
The DNA here is from genome assembly GCA_964516945.1 of uncultured Ignavibacteriales bacterium. GTDB lineage: Bacteria > Zixibacteria > MSB-5A5 > GN15 > JACZUZ01 > JAJRPJ01. The sequence continues at coordinate 1,026 of CAZFAL010000193.1, read as the reverse complement.
GGCGGACTTAGCTTGCCGTATGGGTTGGTTTTTGACAGCGACGGGAATCTTCTCGTGACCAGCAGTGGAGATAATCGTGTGCTCAAGTATGACGGAACGACCGGCGCCTATCTCGGTGACTTCATCAGCCCTGGCAGTGGCGGATTGTTCGGCCCGCGTGATTTGGTCTATGTGCCGTCCATCGACGCCTATGTGGTCTCCAGTTATGACGGTAATGAATTGCTCCAGTACGACGCAACGAGCGGCGCCTTTGAAAAACGGTTCAGCGACTTGGCTGATATCAGTCATCCCTGGGGTATCACCGTCGGTGAAAACGGGAATGTCTTCGTCTGTCGTTCAGGCGGTACACCGCGTGTGCTGGAATATGTCCCGGAAGGCCGCTATCATCGATTTTATGTGCGCAACGAAGTTGACATGACGGCGCCCACGGGCTTGGCTTTTCTGCCACCTTCGCATTTCGACATCGACCGGGACGGGGTTCTTGACGCCTGCACCGGCGCCGGATGTTGTCTGCTCCCCGGTGACGCCAATAACGACAGCTCGACGAATATCAGCGATGTCACATTTCTGATTGCCAGAATATTCAGCGGAGGAACAGCCCCGTCATGCGCCGATCAGGCCGACGCCAACGGCGACAATTCGGTCAATATTGGCGACGTGACATTCCTGATTGCGCGGATTTTCAGCGGAGGAGCGGCGCCAATCTGCGGCGCCACAGGAATCTAACGCTGAATCTGAAGATCCAGACGGAGCCAGACGGAGATAAGCTCTGTTTGATAGATTTGAATAAGGAGTTCAATTAGCGAGTCCGCAAGGCGCTTGACACTCTCAGCAAAGCGGACTACTATGACCGTCCTCCGGCGCCCTGCGGCGTGAGGGGCTTGTTGAAGAAGTCATTTATTGCAATCATTGCGAGCGTTAGCGCGGCAATCCCGTCGAATCATAGCTGGGAGATTGCCACGTCGTCCGGCTCTCGCCGGACTCCTCGCAATGACGTGCATGGGTTTTTCAACAAGCCGTGAGAGC
>CAZFAL010000192.1:0-5338 GCA_964516945.1 uncultured Ignavibacteriales bacterium | reverse complement strand
CGACAAAGAATAACTTGCCGATTACCAGCGCGAGTGTGGCTGTGGCGACTTTGCGCAGCCGTATATCACGCATGCGTAGAGACATCACGATAATCCCGATGGTATAGGCGCCCCAGACGCTCGTGATGACACCGTGACCGTTGGCAAGCCCGATAAACTCGCGGAACACCAGCGCCAGAAACGCAACATGCGCCACCAGCCCGAACGCGACCGCAAACCGATGCTGTGTCACAAATCTTGACAGAGTAAAACCACTCAACACTGCGAGAGTTTCAGCGGCCGCCTGTGCATTCAGGAACGGTGTCCCGGTTTGCTGCAAGTCAAACAGTCGTGCGAAAAGCCAGACTGCCAGTGTCAGATACATGGCGCTACCGGCAAGATACAATGACTCTTTGCGTGTGATTTGTCCGGCGGCCACAATCGCGCCGGCCACAGCGGTGACTGCGAGAAACAATCCGCTACTGTCCATCACCCGCAGGCAGGCATAGCCGAGAACTACAACGCCGACAACAGTCAATCCCACGCCCTCATTTTTGTTGTCTGTCAGATAGACAAACGCAAATGTCACCAGCGCCACCCAGAGTGTCACCAGTGTCTCTGCGGACAAAGCAGTGACTGCGGAGCTTGTAAAAAGTGAGCCGAACATTGTCTCCATAACTATCCAGCCCAAAGCTCCGATGAGATACACTAGTGACCACTTTCTTACTGAAGCGCATGCCACCCGGCGGGAAATAACGCGCAACGCCAGCGCCTGTGCGGCAATGAAAGCCGGAGTAGTTGTGTCTTCGAGAAGATACATCGCCGACACACTCAACATCAGAAACCCGGCAACCATCTGTGTCAAAGCCAGCTCTGCGATAGTTTCGCGTTTGCGCAATGTCCACCAGACTGCGAAATATATCAACGCAATCCCTACGGCAATCAAACTCCACTGATTGTCTGCTATCTTCCATGTCAACGTCGATAAGCTGAAGGCAATAACCGGGGTTGTGATTGATAAGGTATGCGCATGCCCCGGAAGAGAGTTGTTTGCTCCGGGCGCAAGGACATCTCTGCCGTCGGGGCTTGTTTTCAACCACTGCGGGATAGTTGCTTTGTTCAGAAGCGCCAAACGCAACACCGGCGCGCCCCAGAACAAGAGCCATGAGAGCGCTATACCGGCTTGAAGCGCCAAGCTCTCTGTTTGTGTGTGAAGGGATTCATCGGCTGAAACGTAGAGGATTAACCAGCCGCAAATCGTCGACAGCGTTATCAATGACACCCAGCCGCGCGCAAAATACACTGCGCAAGTCATCACTGTTATTAGCGATGTATATAACATGAGTCGCGGCACACTGCCTTCACCGGAATACAACAGGAACGGAACCGCATATGCCCCCAGCGCGGCAACAAATGACAAGACCGGCTCATCCTGCCTGATTGAATACAAAATCGCCAGCGCCGAAACCGATATCATCAGCAGGAATGCCACCGCATAGGGCGCCAGGTTATACATCTGATACATCGCGAAACTGCAAATGTAAAATGTCGCCACAGCGCCGCCGAGCGCCACCAGCGCGTGATGACGTTTCTTGCTGTAAATCCGCAATCCGGTTATCGTCAAAGCGAGCCCCAGGGCCAAACCGGTCATCACCCGTATCGCCGGAGTTATCCAGCCCTGATCAATCGAATACTTGAACAGAAATATCACACCAAGCAACAAGAGTCCAATACCGACCTTGTTTATCCAGAACTCACTGGAAGCGAATTGACTGGTGAATGACTCTGCAGAGTCGCGGCCAGCGGGCCCTGGAATATTGGGGCTCGCTTGTGGCTCGGGTTCCGCCGGATAGGGAGGTGGCGCAGGCGCATGAACTGCTGGTTCGGGTTCAGGAGATGCAGAAGGCGCAGGCCGCGCAGGTCGCGCAGGCGCCAGTGACTCAAGAGCGCGGCGCAACGCCGCAATATCACTCTCAAGCGCGATCATCCGCCGTTCAAGGCTTTCGATTCTTTTAGTTTTCTCCGGCATAGCTGTTAGTAACTCATTGTATTTATCTACCGATAACTCATGTATCGTAGAATTTGTCTGAAGACTTCGCAAGCTAAAAACTACATGCTGTTGGATTCGTAGATTCTTGCGAGATATTTTCTTTGTTGTACGAGAAATCCATTAAAACCGGACTTTGTCAGGCGAGGAATCAGAGCCGTACACCTGTCTTAAACCCAACGCGGCTATGGTGTTTGCCTGATTTGCCCCAGCCGGGCTGGCTACATGGCGCCAACTTTGCAACATAATCTCCTGTCGCCACCTGTTCGCGCAGGTCATATTCTCCGCTGAAGACATATCATACACCTCCCTCACAAAGGAGGAGTTTTATGCATTCAAGGAAGCTGAAGAAACTGATAGCGCCACTGCTGTTTATTTGTAGTGTGGCGCTTCTCGGAATCGCCGTTGCGGTTGATTACGGTCAAATCAAAGGTGTCATCACGGACAAGGAAACGCATCAGCCAATAGTCGGCGCAACGGTACAGGTGATAGGGACAGATTTAGGCGCAATCACTGATGACAGCGGCAGGTACGTTATTCGTCACGTTGAGCCGGGTGTGTATGATTTGGAGGTCACATCAGTCGGGTATACAAAGCGCGCTATCAAAGGGATACGTGTTCATCAGGGGTTGAGCGCCGAATGTAATGTGGCTCTGTCAACTGACTCTCAGGCATTGGAAAGTATTAGACTGTATGGGGAGAAAGTTATTGACAAGTACGAAGTCTCGTCAATGGCAAAGATAGCCAGTCAGGCAATTCAGCGGCGGCCGGTTAAGTCTGTCACTAAGTTATTGGACCATGTTTCCGGCGTTGTCAAGTCCGGTCAGGGGGAAACCCATATCAGAGGCGGTTGCGCCGGAGAAATTGCATATATCGTAGATGGCGTCGGTATTCGCGGCGAATCGCCACCATCGCACGGCGGAAGCGCCATCGTCAATGGTAAGCCGTTCGATGCGATGTTCTTCAAGAACTATGGTGTCAATCCGTTTGTCGATGTTGAGGATGACAGTCTTTCGACCTTTGCTTTTGATGTTGACGACGCATCCTATATACTGGCGCGCAACTACCTCAACTCAAATGCGCTTCCAAACAACGATGCAGTGCGCACCGAGGAGTTTGTCAACCACTTTGATTACAACTATGACAGCCCGACCCATGAGGCGTTCTCTGTCACTGTCGAAGGAGCGCCGTCACAAAACAAACGCAACAGTGTGTTCCTGCAAATCGGTGTGCAGGGTCGCAATGTTGCCGATGAAAACCGTAAGGCCGCGAATTTGACATTTGTGGTTGATGTCTCCGGGTCCATGGACATGGGGAATCGCCTCGGACTGGTCAAACGCGCATTGAAACTGTTGGTTAACGAACTTCAGCCGGATGACAAAGTTGGTATTGTTGTCTACGGCTCGCGTGGCCGTGTAGTTCTTGAGCCGACAACAATTGCATATCGTGATGTGATTCTGGCGATGATTGCCTCACTGCATACCGAAGGGGCCACCAATGCCGAAGAGGGAATTCGTCTCGGCTACAAAATGGCGCAAGGGATGTTTGAGAAGAACAAAATCAATCGTGTGATTATCTGCTCTGACGGTGTCGCCAATGTCGGCGCTACGGGACCGGATGAGATTCTCAAGCAGGTTCGTGAGTATGCAAAACAGGGTATCACACTCTCGACCGTCGGGTTCGGGATGGGCAACTACAATGACGAATTGATGGAAAAACTTGGTGACAAAGGTGACGGTCACTATGCCTACGTTGACGACATCAGCGCCGCGCGCAAAATCTTTGTTGAGAGTCTTACCGGGACATTGCAGGTGATTGCCCGTGATGTCAAAGCGCAGATGGTCTTCAATCCGACTTTTGTGCGCAGTTATCGACTGCTTGGCTATGAAAACCGTGATGTCGCCGATGAGGATTTCCGCGTGGACACAGTTGACGGCGGCGAAATCGGCTCCGGACATCAGGTGACTGTATTATATGAAGTCAAGCTCAAGGCCGGTGATTCGGCCTTTGAGGGCGCCGCGTTCCCGGCCGGTCAGCTTGGTGAGTTGTATATCCGCTACGAAGCGCCGGAAGGCAAAGACGGCGCAGTGACAGAAATCAAACGCTCAATTGAATTGAATCGTATACATAGTGACATCGCGTCCTGCTCGAGTGATTACCGTCTTGCAGTCTGTGCGGCGAATTTTGCGGAGATTCTGCGGGATTCCTACTGGGCGAAAGAGTATTCACTGACTGATGAATTACAAACAGCGCAGGCGCTCTATGAAGAAACCGGTGACAAAGACGTCAAAGAACTGGCGGAATTGATTCAAAAGACAATCGATCTGCAGGGCGATCTGGCGAAGAAGTAAACACTCCGGGAAGGATACTCCAGTCCGGGCCGCTTGCTTTCCGATTGCCATCCGGGGCTCAATCACTGAGCCCCGGATGTTTTGTTACAGATGGCGCCTACCTGCCAACTCTGGTGACTTTGCCTGTCGGCATATATGGATTCAGTTCTGTCACTCGTGTCCTGAGCGCTTCGGCGGAAAGCAGGTATTTCTGTGAACGTGTCAATCCGGCGAGACGTTGGTACATCCCCAGCGCATACGCCAAGGCAAAATAATTATCAGAGTAATCTTTCACAAATTGCGTCAGCATTCCAGGGGCTGACACGGTGTCGGCGCTTCCCAGTGTCGCGGTTATCATGCTCATTCTGCCAAACAGGTTTTGCGGATGCTCTTGCAGAAAAGTTTGTAAGTACACCTTTGCCGAATCCGGCTGATTGCGCGAAAGCAGGGAAGTGGCGCGTTCAAAGTCTGTGACCGGAAATGTACTGTCGGCGACACGGTACAAACGAATCGCCTGATCGCGCACCACCATCTCAGTCACCAGTGTCGCCTGTTTCAATTGCGGAAAATCTTTCAGCGCCACCTGCCAGTTGCTCGGTTCGACTGCGACATGTGTAATCGGATAATCCGCAAACAGCGTCTTGTCAACATTGGATAAGCCGAACATATAGATGATTGACTTGAGGGTGTTGTCAATTGTCAGCGCCGGGGCATAGGGGCCGGTGATCACTGCATTGTCCGCGACTATCTCTGTGAGATAAGTATTGTATGTTTGCAACAAGTGGCCCGGCTTGAATAATCCGCGATAGAGGCAGGTCGACTGATGAACAACCATGCCGATTGCAATCAACCCCACAAACACCCAGCCAAAGGGTTTGACCTTAACCTGTCTTGAGCGTTGCAGAAACCAGCCGAGCGCTCCGGAGATTAGCGCCGCAAATACTCCGGTCTTTACCAGCGCTCCAACTCCGGCGGCGAATTT
>CAZFAL010000191.1:0-5348 GCA_964516945.1 uncultured Ignavibacteriales bacterium | reverse complement strand
AGTCTTGTCTTCGGGGCCACCCGGAGGAGCAAGGACTTTGGCGCAGGTTGTGGCGAGCAAAGCTACTGTCGTGACTAATACCACGCAAGGTATGTGGGATACGGATTCGCGCTTTGAGCGGCTAAAGAAGTTGTGAGGACTCATATGCGGTTTTGCCGATTTCACGCAACAGAACTGTGACGCAACATAGCTGCGGCGCTACAACTACCGGTTGAGCTTTTCTTTAATAGTTGTGTTCGTACTGTCCTTTGCAAGCGCCTTTTGCCAATAGACTTTCGCCGAATCGACCAAACCAAGTTTGTCGTATGTGTCACCGAGATGTTCAAAGACAGTCGGATCGCTGTCTATCAGCTCCAGCGCCCGGTACAGAGAGTCTTTGGCCTGCTGATAATCACCCTCGCGATATAACGCCCAGGCGTATGAATCAACATAGGCCCCGCTTTGCGGGCTTTCGACGAGCGCGCGACGAATCAGGTCTTTGGCGTATGGGAGACGTTCATTGCGGTCGACCAGCATATATCCGAGATAATTCAGCGCCGGCGCATTCGTTGAATCAATTTCCAGCACACGCTCGAAGTCCTTTTCTGCGAGCTCAACTTCACCAAGTTGCTCACGGGTGGCGCCGAGAGAAAACAGAATCCGCAGGCGGCCGTCAGTTGATGTGACTTTGGTCAAGGCCTCCTGATAGACACTTTCGGCCTGTTTCAGAGAATCCTGCGCGAGATATGTCTGTCCCAAGCCAAGCCAGCCCTCCGGAATAGAGTCGTTTGCGCGGGTGGCGGTTTCAAAATTTATGGCCGCATAGCGGTAGTTTCCTTTTTCGAGGAAGATGCGCCCGAGAAAGAAATAGTTTGTGAAATCAAGGTTACTAATCGAAATCAATTCATTGAATTGCTCTTCGGCCAGGTCAAGACTGTCTGCGCTATAGGCGATAATGCCCAGACGACGGATGGCGTCCTGATCTTGCGGGGTCAGTTCGACCTCTCGTTTCGAAAAAATGAGTGCGCTGTCGAATTGGCGTCTGCGCGAAAAGTAGTCGATAAACCGTCGATATGTCGGGACATGTGTTGAATCCAGCGCAAGGACTTCGCCGAGGACCTCCCGTTGGCGGACAGTGTCGCGCAATTCACCCAGCGCATCGGCCAAACCGGAATAGCTCGGTATGTTCTTGGCGCCCGGCTCAATTTTCAGCGCCTGCTGAAATGAGAAGACCGCGTCTTCATACAGTCCGCTGAGATATTGCAACGCTCCCAGTTCATTATATGACTGGTATTTCCCGGTCAGGCGCGCTATCTCTTTACGATACGGAATAGCCGAAAGCAAGTCTCCGTTTTGTTCGTAGTACGATGCAAGGGTCTTGCGTGAGTCAATATCGGATGAGTCAGTCTTGACCAGCAGGTCCAGATAATACAGGACCGAATCCGGCATGCGCGCCTGTCGATACAATTCTGAGATAACTTTCAAGGATTCGCTGTCATCATGGTCGAGCTTGCCGGCGGCGTCCCGCGCCTGCTGAAACTTCCCCAGCGCTGCGGCGGCCTTGACAAATGCCATGCGAATCGTTTGTGAAGTTGGCTCGAATACCAACGCAGTGTCATATTGCGCATAGGCCCCGAGGATATCCTGTGAATTCTCGAGGTCAATACCCCGCAGATAGTAATCCAGCGCGGCTTTCTCACGAGCTTCTTTCGGCGTGTCATATTGTCCGCGCGGAGCCGGTTGGCGTCCGGGCTTGCCACGTCTCCGGTCAGCATGACGGTCGATAGCAAAACTTGTTGTCGCCACGACAAGCGATACGACAAGCAACAGGAATAAGGTACTAATTATGACTCCGGATTTACGGTTCATTGGGCATTTCCTAAGCAATGTGTTTCATAACAGTAAGAACGTGTAACTTTCTTTGCAAGCGTTCAGTTGCCCTTGCCAATCAGCTTCCAATCAGCCGACGGTAGCGACGTTTCCCGACTTTGAGGACCATCGGTTTCTGGACTTCAACACGCATATCAATATCAGTAACCTTCGCCCCATCGAGTGAGACAGCGCCACCGGAAATCATACGCCGCGCCTCACCATTGGATTTGGTCATGCCGCTATCGGTCAGCAATTGGACTATCCAAAGCGGCTCTCCCCCACACTGAAATTCTTCTATGTCGTCCGGCAAACCTCCACGGGAGAATACGTTTTCGAACTCTGCGCGCGCGCTCTCTCCGGCGCCGGGACCGTGGTACATATCGGTGATAACACCGGCAAGCTCCTTCTTGAGCTCCATGGGGTTTACACTTCCGTCCTGCAACTGTTCCCGAAACTCAGCAATCCGCTCTTCTGCGATGTCTGAGGCCAGCTCTGCATATGAAACAATTAAATCATCCGGAATCGACATCAATTTGCCGAACATCTCGCCAGCCGGGTCATCAAGCGCAACATAATTGCCGGTGGATTTGGACATTTTCATTTTGCCGTCCAGTCCGACCAGAATGGGCATAGTCAGGATCATTTGCTGACGAACCCCGTAGTCGGGCTGTATATCACGTCCAACGAGCAAGTTGAACTTCTGTTCCGTGGCGCCGATTTCAATATCCGCCTTAATTGCCACAGAATCATACCCCTGCATCAGCGGATAGAGGAATTCATGCACCGAAATCGGGACACCACCCTTGTATCGTTTTTCGAAATCATCACGCTCCAGCATTCTGGCGACTGTGTATTTTGAGGAAAGCTCGATGAGGTCCTTGACGCCCATTTTTTCAAACCATGAGCCATTATAATGCACCTCCGTCTTTTCAACGTCGAGGATATGGAAGAATTGCTCCTGATAGGTTTTGGCGTTGACCATGATTTCCTCATGGGTCAATCTTGGGCGGACTGTTGAACGACCCGACGGATCACCGACGAGCGCCGTGTAATCGCCGACAATCAGGACCACCTGATGGCCAAGGTCCTGAAATTGTTTGAGCTTGCGGATTCCGACACTATGCCCCAAATGGATGTCCGGGGCTGTCGGGTCAAAGCCCTGCTTAACACGAAGTGGGCGTTTATCTTTGATTGATTCTTTGAGGCGTTCCTTGAACTCCTCCTCGGGAGTAATTTCGGTCACACCGCGGGTCAGAATCGCATACTGCCTGTCGAATTCAGTCACGCTCTTTCTCTTCTTTCGCTTCTCATTATTTGCGACATGGCGTCATTTCGCCTTTGAACCGACTGGCGGACAAAGGGATACATCACACGCAGTGAGAATAAACAATACACACGCTCAACACAAGCTCTACTAACGCAATCTCTTTCTCTTTGCCGATGAGATTTCGCCACACACAGCAACCAAATCGGGTGCAAGTTGGATTCGAAGGCATGATTTTAGGCGATACGATTGCAACATTGATGTATAATGCATGCGTCGAGAATACGGGAGCGTGTTCGAGTCTCTTCCCGCCGATGTGAACAGAAACAACAGAATAACAGTCGAGAGCAAGTGACAAGGAAAAAGAGAATATTACTGGGTATTGGCGTGGTGGCCTTGATAGCGTTGGGGTTCGCCTCTGTCCGCACCTATGAAATCTATGAGCGCGAACTGCCGTCGTTTGCGCAACTGCACAATATTGAGCCAAGTCTGAAGACCAAAGTCTATGCGCGCGGCGGAGAATTGTTGCAGGAATACTTCAACGAAAACCGCGCTCTGACCGCCTACAAGGACATCCCGCCGGACCTGGTCAATATGCTATTGGCTGTTGAGGACAGGGATTTCTTTGACCATTGGGGAATAAACCTGCCGCGTACGATTCGTGTTGTTGCGATGGGTGTGGTTAATCCGGGAAAAATTGGCGCAGTGTCTACTGTCACCCAACAGTTGTCGCGTCTGTTATTTGTGGGACGGCACAGGTCAATTGGCAGAAAAATCCGTGAGGCGCTGACCGCTATCAAGCTTGAGCGCACCTATTCCAAAGAAGAGATACTACAAATGTATCTCAATCAGTATTATTTCGGCAAGGGCGCCTATGGCATCAGCGCTGCGGCCCGCACCTATTTTGATAAGCGTGTCTCTGAACTGACAATCAAAGATTGCGCGTTCCTGATTGGCATCTTGAAAGCCCCCAGTCGTTATGGGTCACATCCGAAACTGGGTAGGCAGGTCAGGGACCGCGCGTTACGCTCATACTATGCCTTCGGCAAAATAGACAAACCGACACTCGATAGTCTCCTGCAAACTGATTTGGACATTACGCCGCCGCAGGAGCGAATTGGCCACGCTCCCTACTTCACTGAGACTGTTCGGCAATATATTCAGAAAAAATATGGCGACGATGCGCTCTACACCGGCGGCCTGAAGGTGTTCACGACACTGGACTGGAAACTGCAACAGGCGGCCGAAGCCGCTCTCGATGAGCGGATTGACTCACTGCGCGCCAGAATCGCCAGAACCAAGAGGATAACCGACGAAAAATACACTATTCAGATTCCTGACTCAACTGATGCGATGGGACGTCCGGTGTTCGAGTATAAGAAAGTGCAGGGCGCATTGGTGGCGATTGACAATGCGACAGGAGATATTATCAGCATGGTCGGCGGCCGTGATTTCGCCGAGTCAAAATTCAACCGCGCCACACAGGCGCTTCGTCAGCCGGGTTCGGCATTCAAGCCCTTTGTCTACACCGCCGCCATCGACAATGGCTATCGGCCGATGGATATAGTCTATGATAATCCGATTGTGCTTGATATTCCCGGTTCGAAACAGTGGCGTCCTTCGAATTTTGACAAGAAATTCCTCGGAGCGCTGACAATTCGTGATGGATTACGTCTCTCACGTAACCTGGTGGCCGTTGGACTCCTCCAAAAAGTGACTTCTCAGCAGGTCATTTTCTATGCCAAACGTTTCGGGATTTCAACACCGATACCGAATGTGCCGTCAATTGCAATCGGCGCCAATGAGGTGCATTTGATGGACATTGTCGCGGCCTATACGGTCTTCCCTAACGGCGGGATTCGGATACATCCGCAGATGATTACGAAGATTGTGGACCGGTATGGGAATGTGCTTGAGGAAAACAAGAATCCCGTCAAGGAGGAAGTGCTTTCGGCGGAAACGGCCTATATCATGGTTGATATGATGAAAACAGTTGTTGATCACGGCACCGGTAAAGGCGCCAGACGACTGGGGTTCAAACGCCCCGCCGGCGGCAAGACCGGAACAACGAACAATTACACAGACAACTGGTTTGTCGGCTATACACCACAGGTAACCGCCGGAGTCTGGATCGGATTTGATGATAAAACCTCACTCGGCAGACGACAATACGGCTCAACAAATGCGCTTCCGGTCTGGACGAAAGTAATGAAGGTGGCGCATGATACGCTCC
>CAZFAL010000190.1:0-5369 GCA_964516945.1 uncultured Ignavibacteriales bacterium | reverse complement strand
GGCGACACTGGTGGTCAACAAACTGCGCGGCACATTGAAAGTCGCCGCAGTCAAGGCTCCGGGCTTTGGTGATCGTCGCAAGGCCATGCTTGAGGACATCGCCACACTCACCGGCGGTAAAGTTATTTCCGAAGAGCTGGGCTTCAAACTTGAGAACACCGTTGTCGAAGACCTCGGTAAGGCCAAGAAGATTGTTATCGACAAGGACAATACAACAATCGTCGAGGGTTCCGGTGACAAAGAAGCGATTCAGGGTCGTATCGGCCAGATTCGCAAGCAAATCGACGACACAACATCAGACTATGATCGTGAGAAACTGCAGGAGCGTCTGGCGAAACTCGCCGGCGGTGTTGCGGTGATTGAAGTCGGCGCGGCCACTGAAGTTGAGATGAAAGAGAAGAAAGCCCGTGTTGAGGACGCTCTGCACGCCACACGCGCGGCTGTCGAAGAAGGTATTGTCCCCGGTGGTGGTGTTGCATTGTTGCGCGCCTCTGAAATCGCCAAGGGCATCAAGCTTGACGGCGACGAGGCGATTGGCGCCAATATCGTTATCAAAGCCCTTGAAGAGCCGATTCGTCAGATTACCCACAACGCAGGACTCGAGGGCTCAATTGTGGTCAACAAAGTGCAGACCGAAAAGGGCGCGTTTGGTTACAACGCCCGCACGGACACCTATGAAGACCTCGTCAAGGCCGGTGTGATTGACCCGACCAAGGTCACTCGCACCGCGCTGGAGAATGCCGCATCGATTGCGTCACTGTTGCTGACCACTGAAGCGGTTATCACCGACACACCGGAGAAAAAAGACGCTCCGGCGATGCCGGGCGGTGGCATGGGTGATATGGGTGGCATGGGCGGCATGTACTAAGCCGTTCACCCTTGTTTACGCTTGCACAAATCTGCAAGCCGCGTAGTCACGGGAGAAGTTTTTGATTCGTCAGATTCCGATTCGTGGGTGCGATTTCATAAACAACCCCCGCTGGTATCAGCACGATACCGGCGGGGGTTTTTGTTTTGTATGCAGACCGATGACACACAGTCGGCGCGAGGTTGCACATTGCACCGCGCCGTTTTCATTTGCTGACATACTTTGTCATCGCAAGGGCGGGGTTTCCCCGCCTTCCCCGCCTTCCCTGCCTTCTTTCACTACTGTCATTCTGGGCACAGCGAAGAATCGACTATGATGATGGCAGTATACAGGGATATGAGAGAATATTCACCGGCGGATACGACATAATTATTCCCGGCAGCATCTCCTGCGAGACAGATTCTTCACCACGCTCAGAATGACAGATATTGACACCGCGGTGTTCGGGTTGGCGGTTTTTTCCTGTTCTTTGATCCACCCGACCCGATAATGCTCCCAAACGGACGCCCCTACGAATCGAGCGCCATGCAGTTATTCCTTGAATTGTCGTTGATTCCATGGCTTACTGTTGAGTGGGGAGGCGATTTCTCCTGATAGCATTACTCAATACAATGCGCGGACAATAATGAAACAGAAAATCGGAATGATACTCGGACCAGTAGTAGCGGTCGGGATATTGCTCTTCAGCGATTTGGATCCGGGGCATCCATTGGTGACCCGCTGTGCGTCGGTGGCGTCCTTGATGGCTATCTGGTGGATAACCGAAGCGTTGCCGATTCCGGCGACTGCGTTGATTCCGGTGGCGCTGTTTCCGCTGTTTGGAATCATGAAGGGCTCAGCAGTCGCCGGGCAGTATTTCAATCACATCATCTTTCTGTTTATCGGCGGGTTTATTGTCGCGCTGGCGATGGAAAAATGGAAGTTGCATGAGCGAATCGCTCTGATCACTATTCTGCTGATTGGCTCAGGAGCCAGGCGGATCATTTTCGGCTTTATGCTCGCGACATTTGTGATGTCGATGTGGGTCTCGAATACTGCTACGACCATGATGATGACCCCGATGGCGTTGGCGATTATTCTGCAATTGCGACAGGTAACTGCCCCGGATAATCGTGGAAACGTCAACAGATTTTCGGTGGCGCTGTTACTCGGCATTGCCTATTCGGCCTCAATCGGAGGCCTCGCGACACTTATCGGCACTCCGCCGAATCTGGTTCTGATGCGCCAGATGAAAATCATGTTTCCGGATACTCCCGAAATTGGTTTCGGCCAGTGGATGCTCTTCGCGCTTCCGCTGGCGATTATCCTGCTGTTTATTTGCTGGTGGCTGTTGACAAAGATGTTCCTTGGCGGCAAATCCGCTCTGGCGGTGGATCTGCAAATGTTTCGCAAGGATTTCAAGGAGCTGGGAGCGATGCGCTATCAGGAATGGGTGGTGTTCATTTCATTCGTTGTGATGGCGGCTCTCTGGATTTTCCGCAAGCCGCTTGATTTCGGCATCTGGACAATACCCGGCTGGTCAGCGCTTCTGCCGGAACCGGACTTTGTTGATGACGGTGTAGTGGCAATTAGTGTTGCCCTGGCGCTGTTTCTGATACCGGCAAGGACAACAAAGGGTGAGCGAATCATGGACTGGCGCACGGCGACCAATATCAACTGGGGAATTGTCCTGCTCTTTGGCGGCGGATTCGCGCTCGCGGCTGGATTTGTTAATTCCGGTCTGTCGGAATGGATGGGGACTCGTCTGACCGGCTTTGCAGGCGCTCCGCAGGGTGTCTTTGTCGGCGCCGCGAGTTTCCTGATGATGGTTCTGACCGAGCTGACTTCAAATACTGCTTCGACACAGATGATTCTACCGGTTCTCGGAGTCTTTGCCGAAGCGAATCATCTTGCGCCGTTATTACTGATGATTCCCGCGACACTCTCGGCTTCCTGCGCCTTCATGCTCCCGGTGGCCACGCCGCCGAACGCAATTGTCTTTGGCACAGGTGAACTCAAAATGTCAGATATGATAAAGGCCGGAATCATCATGAACTTCATCGGGATTACGCTGATAGTGGTCTTTATCTTCACACTCGGCGCGAGCGTATTTGCACTGGAGTGAGACCAGAAAACGAACGCCGCACCCTATGTATCAGGTAACGCTTCTAAGCCAGCTTCTACTTTGCGCCTTCTGAGCGGGTAGCGTCTGAAAAATCATATTCATCCCAACCAGTCGTGCACCCCTCATGAGACGAAAGTGTGTCCGGAAAGAAACCAAGATTAATAATTCGCACATCCGGGGATCCAAGTTGCAGTATTAACTCGTCCAATGTAATAGCGCCACAAATTGAAACCTGTGGATGCCAAGCGCGGCGTAAATCGTAACCGGCATCCAAGATATTTTGCAAGACAGTTACCGGAACCGGACTCTCCCCCAAAGCGGAGCCGATCCCTCGGTAGAGTGTCGCTGAGGCGCCCGATGGGATATCCGCTGACGTTACGAGTGTTGGCTCCGGCACAGTTCTCTGTGGAGCTGTGTCAGTCGGCCCGTCTGAACAACCTGCAAGGGTGATCGCGCAGAGAGTAATGATAATGAGTTTCAGGGTTTTCATAGGCTCCCCCCAAAGTTATTGTTCTTGTTCGAGAGAGAATCGAACCAGACGGTTTGCTAAATATGCCTCTCATGGAGCCTGCAGTCAAGAACGTTTTCCTTTGGGTCCGAGTTGCATCGCAACGCAAACTCATTCAAACTGTCCGGTTTCCTCTACAAACAGGTTTGTCGTATACTACTTGCATGCCTGAGTCAGTCATCATAAACGCCCCCGCGAAAATCAATTTGACACTGCGTATCGGCGCCCGGCGGGATGACGGGTTTCATGATATTGCGTCAATTATGCAGGCGATATCGTTGTCCGATACAGTGAAACTTTCACGCAGTGACTCCGGCTCAGACGAACTGCATACTTCCGGCGCTGAATCCTCGAAGTTAACGGGCCCGGCGACAGACAATCTGGCGCTGAGGGCGCTTGGGGCATTGAGAGGGCAGCGGCCTGAATTACCTTATTGTCTGGTCGAGCTACAGAAAGAAATTCCAATCGGAGCGGGCCTTGGTGGCGGCTCCAGCGATTGTGCGGCGGTACTGCAAGGAGCAAATGAGCTGTTTCAGCTCAATCTTTCAGCCGGAGAATTGATTGAAGTCGGAGTGGGATTGGGTTCGGATGTGCCGTTCTTTTTTTCCTCCGGTTCGGCTCTGGTGGGTGGCCGGGGAGAGCGGTTTAGGAGTCTAAATATGCCATTGGACTACAGAATCGTCCTCATCAACCCCGGTATCCACATTTCCACGGTCGAGGCATTCTCAGAACTGGACCGGCTTCGGTCAGAATCCAGCGCCGAAATACCTGCCGACGCAGAAAATACGCCCTTGACATCCCCGGAAATAGGGCATAACTTTTGTAGTTCCGGTGGAGAAACCTCCGGTCTGAGAAGTAGTTATGCAGACTGGTGGCGCACGCTGGAAGAAGAGGGCAATGATTTTGAGAGTGTGTATCTCTCGAACCGTTGTAACGCGATGGCTATCAATAGCTTCGCTGATGTTCTGCGACAAATCCAAGACCGTCTCCGACGGTTGGGCGCTGATTTCATTCGCATGAGTGGCAGCGGCTCGACTGTCTTCGGTGTCTTTTGCGCTGATAATGCGTCGGATATTGATTCGGAACGGTTTGACTCTATTGCAAGGAGGGGATGGCGTGTCGAAGTTTGCCACCCGGTGTCCCTTCCTGACATCTCGACTTCGGTCGAATGATTCTGCGGGAGGTCTCGATGGAAATAACGGACATCCGGGTCACGCTTCGCAATGAGGACAAGCTCAAGGGGTTCGCGAACATCACGCTCGACAATCAATTCGTCATTCGCGGATTGAAGATTATTGCCGGGACGAACGGCTTTTTTGTGTCGATGCCCTCACGGAAACGCCCCGACGGCTCTCATCAGGATATTGCTCATCCGGTGAACAGCGAGGCGCGGAAATTAGTTGAAGAGCGAGTGTTGCTGGCCTATGAGGAGACGCTCCAGAGTGAATCCAATTCAGGGCATCATGAGCGCGATTCATCGTGAGCAAAAGCGCACATAAGAAAAGACAAAAGGGCATAAGTAGCCACTGAATTCGCACAAAGCCGCTCAGAACGCGATTCGGAACGCAACAGAAAAGACAGAATCCGCATTACGTGAAACTATAAGTATATATGATTTGAGGATTGTCTACTGGGGCGTCGTCAAGTGGCAAGACACGAGGTTTTGGACCTCGCATTCCCAGGTTCGAATCCTGGCGCCCCAGCCATTTCCGCACGATAACAATTTCGACAACAATTCCGAAAATATCTTTACGGTACTATTCCCGGCAAAACTTCCATAGCTTCACCACCGTCAGACCAAATCAAAATCTATCGACTGCCATGAACAAAGTAACCGCCAGCAGAGTGTCCCCTGCAATGATTTCCAGCGAACAGAGCGAAACGAATCT
>CAZFAL010000189.1:0-5384 GCA_964516945.1 uncultured Ignavibacteriales bacterium | reverse complement strand
TGTCAGGGATTTCATCAATATGCAGCGCCTGACAGACATTGATAACAAACATCCCACCCTCCCAGGCAAAGTGACGCATCGCAGTCAGCCAGCTTTCCGATGAATCCCAGGTCGGCGCCACATAGATTTGCACACCTGCAGTGTACATCGCATTGCGCGCCAGCGGCATCATATTCTCCCAGCACAACAACCCGCCGAGTTTGCCAAAATCAGTGTCAAATGACACCAAAGTCGAACCGTCACCCTGCGACCACATCAACCGCTCCGGGCCGGTGGGTATCAGCTTGCGATGTTTGCCGAGAATGTTGCCGTCGGAACCAATATAGAGCAGGCAATTGTACAAACTTGCGCCACTGCTCTCGGCATTGCGTTCATTGATACCGATAGCGACAGTGATGCCAGCCTCCTTCGCCGCGGAGCACAGCGCCTGTGTTGTCTCATCCGGAATTGAAACGGCATTGGCCAGCAGTTGTGAGTACAGGTCATTGATAAGCGGCTTTTTCAACCCCGGCGGAGTCACCCACACCCAGTCAGGATATCCGGGGACAAAGGCCTCAGGAAAGACGACCAAGCTGGCGCCCTGCTTTCCAGCTTCGGCGATAAGTCCACAGGCCTTTTCAGTCGATGCGGTCTTATCAAGGAATACTGAGGATGTTTGCGCCACTGCAACTTTCACCACTGTATCTTTTTTGTCTTTTTCCATTATTTCTCCGTTGCTCATTTTTGTTTTTTCCATTGTCACTTCTCGCTGAACACCAACAATACGCTTAATGAATTACCCGGCACAGAATACACAATGCTGAGGGCGCAAAGCAAAACAAATCCTTCAAAGCAAATTCAGGCAGTTCAATTTGCATTTGCACCGAAATCCGCCGTATTGTGCGCTATGGCGAATCAGCACACAGACAACGGGCTGCTTTCCGACGAGGCCAAGGAAGCGTTGAAACCATTTTCTCATGCGCATACCTTTCGCAAAGGTCGACTACTCTGGAGTGAGGGAGACACTGAGGGGTTTCTGGTATTCTTGAAATCCGGGCAGGTGAAAATCTACCGGTTATTGCCAAACGGAAAGGCAATCACGCTCTATGTCTTCGGACCCGGAACAGTATTCGGCTTCATGCCTTTACTCGACGATGCCCCCTATCCGGCCTATGCGCAGGCGCTGGAGGATTGTCAGGCGGATGTAATTTCCCGCTCAGAGCTCAAGAGCGCGGTGCGCGCTGAGCCGGATTTGGCCCTGCTACTGATGAAACATCTCGCGAAACGTTTGCGCACCGCTTTCGACACTATTGAACGCCTGCAAAGCAAAGGCACAGACCCGAAAGTCGCCTCGGCCCTGGCGGCGCTGGCCGATGAAAGCGTTCATCTGCGTCAGGAATTAATTATCATTGAACTACCAATCTCAGCGGCGGATTTCGCCCAGTCTCTTGGCCTGACACCAGAGTCATTCTCGCGTTCCATCACACATCTTGCTGACAAGGAAATCATCAAACGTCTGACCCGTAACAGGTTTCAGGTGTTGGACCTTGACGCCCTGCGGAAAATCGCCGCAACTGTTGTCTATTGACTCAGGCGCCGCAACGCTCCGGCGCTCTCCTGCAATAAACTCCCCCCTTCTTGACCGTCGTCAATGAGTTGCCAGCTCCATTGGCTGATATAGAAAGCGAACGTTTCCTGTCTACTGTACAGGAGCGTCGTTATCGGAAACGCAACGAATGTGTCTTGAAAGGAGAGCATGTCATGGTACAACCAAAAGAATTTCTTGAAGCGGGGCAGATGTTTCACGGTCACAAGTGTCCGGCTATGCCGATGGGACTGCGAGTAGGAGCTGCGGCCCTGAACAAACTGGGTGTTGAGCGCTCGCAGGATGGCCAGTTGCTGGCGCTGGTGGAAATCGGTGAAGGACATTGCGCTACGTGCTTTGCCGACGGTGTGCAGATGATTACCGGATGCACATTCGGCAAGGGAAATATCAAACGGCTCAATCTCGGTAAGTGGGGGTTGACGCTCGTCGATACAACCACCAACCGGGCCGTCCGTGTGGCCCCGACCGCCGAAGCAATGCAGGGCAACAAAAAGACTGAGTTTTTCACCGAATACCGAATGAAACATATCCCGGCGTCAAAGGTCCCCGCAGAGATCATTGACCCATTGATTGAGAAAGTCATGAACGCACCGGAAGACAAACTGCTGGTCAGCGGGGAGGTCTTTGACTACGAAACGCCACCGAAAGTCGAGACGTTCTCCTCATTTGTCTGCGATATCTGCGGCGAGATGGTTGTCGAGGGCTATGGCCGTCCATTGGATGGTCAGAAAGTCTGCCAGCCATGCTACGAGAAGGCGCAGAAAGAGAATTGACATTTCTGCGCATTCAAAGCTCACCATAACTGAAGGAGCAAGATATGGGCGTTGAGATTCTCGCCGGAGTAATCACGTTTGTGTTTACTACGTCATTGACGATCGCCGGTGTCGGCGCGGCGTTTATCCTGATTCCGGTGTTCATCGCCATGGGCATTGAAATCCATACGTCGATGTCAACAGCGTTATTGCTTAACAGCATAGCGATGGCCTTTGCCTCCTACAGATTCATCAAAAAGAAGTTGATTCTGTGGAAAGTCGCAGCGCCCATTTTGCTCATTGCCACCGCCCTCTCCCCGGTTGGGGCCTATGTCAGTCAGGGACTCAACAGGGAAGTTCTTCTCTGGTTGTTCGTGGGGTTCCTGCTGTTCGCTGCCGGGATGATGCTCTTTTATCAATCTCACCAACGTGACACCGAAAGCTCACGCTGGCGCCAGATTACACTCGGATTGACTGTCGGCGCATTCGCCGGCTTTTTGGGCGGGCTACTCGGAGTCGGCGGTGGCAACTTTATTGTCCCGGTTCTGGTCTGGCTGGGGTTTAATCCTAAATACGCATCGGCGACAACGTCGTTCATTGTCATCTTCTCATCATTCTCCGGTTTCCTCGGTCACGCCTCAGTCGGCAGTATTGACATCTCATTGCTGGCATTCACCGCAGTCGGCTCCGCCGGCGGAGCGTTACTCGGCTCCTGGTTGATGACAGACAGACTCAACCGCAAGCATGTCAAGCTCATTATCGGTTTTGTCTTGCTCGGTATCGCCGGAAAAATGATTTGGAATCTGATTATGCAGGGAGGGGTTCGCGTGTGACACTCTCGATTTGTGTTTTTTGGGCTTTCCCCGCTTGACTGAGAGAGCGAACCCGTTATATTATTGACTGGTAAATCGGCTATTGTCGGGGGCTGATTACAAATGAGCGCTGGGGGGCTAATGCTCATGTATCAGATTCAGGGAAGTAACGACGTATGCTTCGCCGGATGGGCGCAAGGCGGTGGCGCGTATGTTTGACGGCGAACTACCTCACGAGCGGGTGGGGGCGCATAAAGATAGCGACGCAGAACGCAATTCTGTCAGGCGGGTTGAGGACGGTGAGGCGCCCGGGAGAATCCTGCTGACAGGCGTCTTTTACTGCCAACACCGTGACGAAATCCTGTCTCTGGTACGAGAAGTAGAGAGACGTGAACGCGGGGTTCATCCACACGACAAGATTCTTTCTCTTCAGGACACCGGTCGCAATGTGATTATCACAACAACCGGGACAAACTTACCCCGTCGCATCGCCAGCGCCTTGTCATACGCATTTCAAGGTCAGGTCACGTTCAAATATGACAGAGACCTCGACCGTCTCAGAGTCACATGGTCGCGCTAATTGGCATGCAATGAACTTGGCCCTGAGAGACAATCCAGAGATAAAAAGCCGGAGGCGCCTGACGGCGCCTCCGGCTGTGAAAGCTAACGGATGGAAAGGAGGTCAAAGAACCACAAAAACGTTTCGCTTATCTCTTACGTTAAAAATACTCCAGATAAACAATTCGCAAGCCACGCTCAAAAGACTCGGCCTCGCGACGGTTATTCAACAGATCTCGCGCGGTGAACTCAATTTGGAGATTGTCAAAGTAGACCCATTTTAGCGCCGCATTCAAATACCCGCGACCACGGCCGAACGGGGCGCCGGATTTATTGTCGTCCAATCCGAAGTCATATTCGATAGCGAACTTGAGATTGTGACGCAATTCAGTCGAGAGTCCTCCAAAGAGGTTCACACTCTTATCGGTTGCCGTCACATTATCGGCGGTTTCAATCGAATAATTTGTCCCGCCATGTAGCTCCCAGACATAACCGGTAATACCGATTTCCTTGCTGAAGACACCGTAAAAGCCCTTCGGCTTATAGGTCGAGCGATTATATGCATCCAGATACGGCCCCGACCCCTGTGACGTGAACCCCAGCGCCAACCCCGGCATCGTCTGGCTTTCTTCAGTCAGTCGCCACTTAACACTAAACTCGACATTCGGGTTGTACGAAGGGTCATCCTGCGAAAACACCCCGTTGGCCCCATAAGAAAACCCGACCATCAGAAACTCTGATAAGCCAATATTAGTGGCCGCCGTCAGAGCGCCTCCGGCATTGACCTGAAAATTCAGATCGAATGAACCACGCGGCAGAGAATGCGCGGTGGGCGCGTCTATCAACTCCCGGTTGCCGACTTCTGCGGCATAGGGGGTTGCTTCCTCATAATCGACAGTCTGCCCGACCACAACGGGAGCCATCAGGGCCGAAAACCCGATTACTCCGCTTAACGCCCAAAGGGCTTTTCTTGTTAGCATGCGCTTCCTCATCGTTTTGCAGGCAGGGGTCAAACGTCAATTCTGCAAATACCGCAGACACCAAACCAGCTACAAGAGACACAGTCGACAGTCCGGGTGCAAGAAAAAAACAGCGCCGCCGCTGAAATGCGAATGAGCAACGAGTAAGTGAAGAGCGAATTATCTCAGCGCATCAAGAGGAACTGTCGCAATCTGGGACTCAAAACCGGGGCGTCATATAGCGCCGACTTTGGTATATCAGTGGTGTTGTCAGTCAAGCGCTGAAGCGCAAAGGCGCCTCTGAGTGAGTTAACGCCAATTACTTCATCGGCGGAGAGCAAGTCGACAACTTCAAATCTGCGGATTTCAAGCTCAAACTCAGGCGCCGCAGTATCCCAGCGCTCAATAATCTCGGCGCGACAAATTCCCGGAAAAAGGTGGGTGTCCGGGGCAGTCAACACTGTTTCGCCTGTGCGGACAAAAAGTGAGGCATGGGTAAACTCGGTAACACCGCAGGACGGATGATAGAGAATTCGCAGGTTTTTTGCAGGCAATCCGCCAGTGTCTGGCACAGGTTGTGAATACATCATTCTCGCAAGAGATTTATGTCCGGCCAGCCAGTGGAGCGGGGTGGCCGAATTGATAACTTCAGCGGGAGAGACCGCAGACTCATCCGGGAGAATGTGACTTTGCACAATCACAATCAGCGAACCCGGTA
>CAZFAL010000188.1:0-5435 GCA_964516945.1 uncultured Ignavibacteriales bacterium | reverse complement strand
CATGTTCACCATCATCTACTCCACATCCGGATTATCCGAACAGGTCGGTAAATCAACTGTCGGTATGCTTTTCGTCACACTTCCAACCCTGTTTTACAGCGGCGCTCTTCCGGGCGGAACAATCCTCGGGCCGCTCTTTTACCTGCTGGTCGGATTCGCAGCGTTGACCTCAACTATCTCCCTGCTCGAAGTGATGGTTTCGTATTTCATCGACAGCCGAGGTTGGAGCCGCGCTAAGGCCTCTCTCGTATGCGCCGCAGGCACATATATCAACACCGTCTTTTCGGCGCTCTCACTCGGCGCAGTGGGCTTCCTGTCGGCATTCTCACTGGTCGAGGGCAAACACGGCGTGCTCGACCATCTCGACTATCTAGCCTCAAACTGGATGCTCCCGATCGGCGGCTTCGGAGTGGCGCTGTTTGTCGGCTGGATATTAGACAAGAAGGTGTCACTCGCCGAGCTGAACATGACAGACGAGTCCGGCGCCCCAACCATCCATTACAAACTCTGGCGGATTTTCATTCGCTACGTGGCGCCGATGGCAATCGCCGCAGTAATTATCGCCGTGATACTCGGCAAGGATTTCAGTTGATGATCTGCAGTATACTGTAGAACAGATGATAAAGAGAATTAGAACAGGACTAATACAACTAATACAGATTGTATCGCGCGATTCTATCCCGGAGTGTATTACGGGATATCCCGAGCGCTTCAGAAGTCTTGACCTGATTCGCTCCATAGAGTTTCAGCGCCGAAGAAATCAAGGCGCGCTCCATCGCAGAGTGAACCGAATTGTAGATATTGCCTTCACCGCTCGCGGCAAGTTTTGGCAGCAGCGGGTCAATTACATTGCGGAAAATCTCAATTTGGTCGGCCTCAAGGACTTCCGGATCGTTCTCAAGCGCAATAGCGCTTTCTGAACTGATTGGCAGATCCTCAGCTTGTATTTTCTCACCTTTGGCCATCACCATCGCAGTATGGATATTGTTTTCCAATTCGCGCACATTGCCCGGCCAATTGTAACGCTCCATCATCTGCAACGCCTCGCTATCAATCGTCGGAATCGGGCAATTCATCTCACGGGAAAACTTACCGAGGAAGTGTTCCGCCAACAGCTTGACATCGCCCTTCCTGTCACGCAGTGGCGGCATGAAAATCGAAACAACCTTCAAACGATAGAACAAATCAACACGGAAGGCGCCCTCTTTCATTGCCTGCACCAGTGATTTGCTCGTAGCGGCAATGACTCTGGCGTCCGACGTGAGCTTCTCCGCCCCACCGACACGCTCAAAACTGGACTCTTCAATTGAGCGCAACAACTTGGCCTGGATCATCAGAGACAGGTCCGCAACTTCATCAAAGAACAATGTCCCTCTGTCGGCTTGTTCAAGCTTCCCGAGACGTTTGTAATATGCGCCGGTGAACGCGCCTTTTTCGTGTCCGAAGATTTCTGATTCAAGCAGGGTGTCCGCCAGTGATGAACAATTCGCTGTCAAAAACGGCCCGACTCGTCTTGAGGAGTTCCGGTGAATGGCGCGGGCAATTAACTCTTTCCCTGTCCCCGGCTCCCCGAAAATCAGCGTCGGCGCATCAGTGCGCGCAATATGTCCCACCAGCTTGGCAATCTCCACAATCTCAGGAGACTTGCCCACTATTTCATCATACTCAGCGCTCTCACCTCTGGAATCACGTGTCGGCGCTTTGGACGGGCTTGATTTCACTGTCACAGCGCTCTTGCCGTTCCCGTCCACAACAGAAGAGTTCTCGCGCGCTATGCCACAAGCCCGATTCACCGCCCCGATAAGACGGTCAACTTCAAAGGGCTTGGTCAGATACTCAAAGGCCCCCTCGCGCATCGCTTCAATCGCGTTCTCCGTGGAAACATCACCGGAAATAATGATTATCGGGAGCTTGTCATTTGATTTGTGAATCCGCTTCAGCAACTCAAGGCCGGACATCGAAGGCAGGTTCACATCAAGCATCAAGACGTCGACATTCTTGCGAACATCAATCATACTCTCCACACTTGTCCCGTCTGCGACATGCGTAAACGCAAACTTACCACTATCAAAGAGGCCCATTATTGAACGGGACACTTCGCGATCATCATCAACAAGAAGAATGTTTTTCATCAGAGTAGTATCGGCGCTATCCGGTAGCGTTTCTCACATTTCTAAAATTGTTTACCTCATCTCACTACTCCTTTCTATCGGCTACCAATGGCTCGATTCTTAGCGAATTTGTCTCTGATAACGCATCTCCGGAGAGATACTTGATAGATACTTGCGCTCGCGAAAGACGGGCGAATACTACGCCGCCGATATTCTCGCTTGTTCTGTTTCTATCTGAATCAAAATAAGACACAAGAGGGCTTCCTTCACAAACAAAAGCCGCTTATTCAGATTTGAAGCAGTTGTCCGGGTAGAACAAAAGTGTGGGCGTAGGTGTGGTGTAAGTGTGATTGTCTGCCGGGACTAACGCGTTTCTTCGAAAATCAATCGAGTAGCCGCGCCTGAATAGAGGAAATTCACAAGCATATTGCCGACAATCAGCGCTACCAGCAGATAGACCATCAATTCCGGCTGAAGTTTCGTTGCAAATCCTGCGCTGGGAGACACCGCCCAGGTAAGCGGATAGGTAAAGAGAAATGAAGGCGCCAAGACCAGCAACAATGACATTAACGGTCTTCTGCCGAATAATCTGAGCGACAGCTTCAACGCCTCGATAAAACCCGGGGCGTCGGCGCCGGGACTGACACCTGTTCCAAACAACGGGAACGCATACACAAACGGCGCTATTAACGCGCTTGTAAGTGTAAATAATCCCAGATCAAAAATCTGCCCGCGTCGTGGAGAGCCATGGAGCCATGTGTCAAATACATGCGGCAGTGTGTAGGCGACAACGCTAATCAGCAGATATATGAATAACCAAATGCCCGCTATCCGCAGCCACGAGGACAGATTCAAATCCGGGAGACGCTTTCTGTCACCTGGTGAAGTTCCGCCGCCTATTTCTCTCGCAATATAGCGCTTTGCAAATCCTCGCGAGGCCAGCGCTATTGCAATTCCTTCAAAGAGCAATGCCACAGGTAGTTTTGCCCATTCAAACTGCCCGGGTAATAAGCGGAAATGCGCCGGGTAATGAGAAAATTGAGCGGAAACGTCAGCGCCAATACCCAGCGCCGCAGAAACACTGCCCATCATCTGCAAGAAAGGATTATAAATCGCATACAGCGCAGGATGCAAATAGTATGTCAATCCCAGCAGAGCCAGAACGCTCCCGGCCGCAAAAAGCAACAACGGCCACCAGACAGACAAAGAAAACAATTGCCTGAAAGTTGCGCGATAAAGTTCTACAAAGAGATTCAGTGAGCGTAGAAATGGCATGTTGTCTCGTGTTTTCTTCCTCAGATTCAGGCTCCGAGTCCGAATCCAAAAACTCTCGCAAACAGTTTAGGGAGTGATTCGGACGCTGTCCGATGGCGCCGTGAGTCCCTGCGCATCCACAACGACCACCCAATAGTACTCAGTCGATGTTATAGCCGGAGCCCGGTAGCTTGTCACACTCTGAGAGTTAAGCGCCGCAATCCTTCTCGCCAGACTGAATGAAGCCGATACGCCATTGTACACCTGATACGACGCGAAATCATCTTCGTCATTCAAAGTCCATGTCAGACTGACAACTCCCGTAGAATCCACGACACCACTAAGAGAGACCGCAGCCGGAGGTTGATTGACCAGTGTCTTTGCTGAAACAGTATTTGACGGAGCCGACAAATTAGTCACGTCATAAACATAAATCCGATAATAGTACGTCTGGTTGTCCGATAGGCCGGCATCAGTAAACACGGTCGATCCGGCTGTAGTTACCGTCGTCACCAACTCATCATTTTCGGTGACTGTCGGGCCGGCGCTACGGAACAAGCGATAGCTTGAGAAATCACTCGCGCTGGAAGGTGTCCATTCGATTCGAATTGACGCCTGTGAAAGTGTCAACGCAGAAATTGTAACCGGCGGAGGAGGATTCGCGATTGATATCAGCGCCGTATCAAGAAACGAAAGCGCATTGTTACCGGCGCCATCGACAAAATTGCCAAAAATCTGCTGATTATTAACCTCAACACTGCCGGGTATCACAAAGCGACGAGTGTACACACCGTCCCCCGCCACAGCGTCCGGAGCAATGCCGTCATCAAATAACGCCAACGTCTGAGAGCCGAAAGTGACACTGGCGGTTCCCTTCGCCTCATTTCCGTCCAGCACAAAGTCTACTGTGTCACCTGCCTGCAATGTTGCGCCGTTCGGTGAGTGACTCAATGAGGTAATTGCCGCCTTGGTGTCCAAAGTAATACTGTCGCGCAAAGAACGCCCCAAGGACGACCCGTCTGCGAGCTGCAATTCAGCATAGACGACTTTGACGCCATCTCCGGAGCTGAGCTCGAAGTTTTTCAAGCCGGCAAAACCCTGCCACGCCACATTCGCAAACGTTGAATCTTCAGACATCCTCACAGCAGTCGCCCCGGCCGGAGTGAAAAACGTGACTGTCACCGAGACTCGATTGGTAAACTCCTCGTCATTCTGAATCGACATTGAAAACAATCCCACAACAGCAGTCGCTACTGCGGAGCGCTCGCCTTCAAATCCACTGACACTCACCGACGCTACCCGTACTGAATATGCTTTGCCATTGATAAGCCCCGTCAACGTATCAACAAAGCCCGAGGTGGAATTTGTCAGGAGAAAGTCGCCCGACGGGCCGCTGTCAGAAACATAGATGCGAAACGAGGTAACCGCAGCGCTGTCGCTGACCGCCCAGGTCACAACCAATCCATTGTCGATTAGCGAAAGGCGGACCGATGTAGGAACCGGCGGAGCCGCAGGAATCGGATCAGTTGGTGTCTTGCTGTCGAATGTGCGTGAGCATGCCACGAATGTCAGTGTCACCAGCACAACGAACGTGAACACAGAGCGCGCCCCGGAGGCCGTCCTGCCTGATTTATACTCAAATATATTCTGATGATTCAATTCAACACTCCACTTGGTTTTGATTCAGGGGCTCTCTCAAAAGCAGACCTAAAAACTCGCGCTTAGCTTGAACCCCGCATAGCCTTTGAGTATGTCACTTTCCGGTGTAAGCGCAACGTTATTCACTGAAATCCGGCCTTCGCCGCTCGGAGAAAAGAACAGCGCATCAAGAAAACTTATCCCCCAGATCGCTATCGCCCCGCCAACCGCCGCCCGACGCAGAGATTCTGCGTCATGCGCATCAGTTTGGACATTATCAAGCTGTGAACGCAAAGCCGGCAGATTAACCGAAGAGCCGCTTCTGAGAGAGTCTTGATACATGGCATTGAAGACGTCAAAATCGTCTTTTTTGTTCTGATAGTCGATTTCCGCCAAAACGACGGAGAGAGCGGAAGAGCACACGTCTGAACA
>CAZFAL010000187.1:0-5443 GCA_964516945.1 uncultured Ignavibacteriales bacterium | reverse complement strand
TCAACAAGCCCCAAGATTATCGCCACAGGCGGTCAGAAACGCCGAGATTGTAACAAGTGATATCGTAACAAGTGCAAAAGCTCGAATGAAGCGCATAAGATTTCCTGTAGTTGGTCGGTTGGTTATTGGCATGTTACTCACCGTGAGTCCTGAGTACGCGCCGGTGGTTTATGCGATTGCGATGCGATTTTAGCAGGTGATTCCTTACCGAAATACGTCGGTGTCTTTACGTCGTTAGCGTTGAGTTTTAGAGCTTTGAGAGCTATCTTTATTAAAGCGTATTGGGCCCTTACTACTATATTGGCGCAATACGCAAATATAACCCGCAATTAGAGCGTTTACAA
The DNA here is from genome assembly GCA_964516945.1 of uncultured Ignavibacteriales bacterium. Taxonomy (GTDB): domain Bacteria; phylum Zixibacteria; class MSB-5A5; order GN15; family JACZUZ01; genus JAJRPJ01. Next base: position 5,099 of record CAZFAL010000187.1, on the reverse strand, counting down.
GGAATAGCCAAATGGCCATCGAAAGACAAAACATCGTCCCCGTCCTCCTTGAGGAGGAAATGAAAAACTCATATCTCGACTACTCAATGTCGGTGATAACCAACCGCGCCCTGCCGGATGTGCGCGACGGTCTCAAGCCCTCAAACCGCCGCATCCTCGTGGCGATGAATGACTTGCATCTTGTTCCCGGCAAGGGGTTCAGAAAATGCGCCAAAATCGCCGGTGATACTTCCGGTAACTATCATCCGCATGGCGAGCAGGTTATTTATCCGACTCTTGTCCGCATGGCGCAGGACTTCAATATGCGCTATCCGCTCATCGACGGTCAGGGGAACTTCGGCTCGGTCGACGGTGACTCTGCGGCGGCTATGCGTTACACCGAGGCGCGACTGACTCCGATTGCCATGGAAATGCTCGCGGATATGGAAAAAGAGACTGTGGCGATGATGGACAATTACGACGGCAATATGACCGAGCCGCGTGTCCTGCCCGGGCGTTTCCCGAACTTGATTTGCAACGGCGCCACCGGCATCGCGGTCGGCATGGCCACCTCCATGCCCCCGCATAATCTCACCGAAGTAGTCAATGCGCTGGTGGCCAAGATTGACGATCCGAAAGCCGACAATCTGGCTTTGATGGAGCATATGACCGGACCGGATTTTCCCACCGGCGGCTTGATTATGGGACGCGAAGGCATCGTCAGCGCCTACACCACCGGCCGGGGACGTGTCAGAGTGCGCGCCCGCGCCAGAATCGAAATCGACAAACGCAATCGTGAAGCAATTATTGTCGATGAAATCCCCTATCAGGTCAATAAGTCCAACCTGCTGGAGCGTATTGCGAATCTTGTCAGAGACAAGCAAATCGAAGGTATCTCCGATTTGCGCGACGAGTCAGACCGCGACGGTATGCGTATTGTGATTGAAATCAAACGTGACTCACAGGCGGAGATTGTCCTGAATCAGCTTTTCAAGAAGACTAATCTGCAGACAACCTTCTCAATTCAGTTTCTCTCGCTTGTCTCGGGTATCCCGCGCACACTCCAGCTGACTGAAATGATTCAGGAATTCATTGACCATCGTCATGAGATAATTGTCAAACGCACCGAATATGACCTGCGCAAAGCTGAAGAGCGCGCGCATATTCTCGAGGGCTACAAAATTGCTCTCGACAATATCGACGCAGTCATTGAACTTATCAAAAAGTCCAAAGACACGCCGACTGCGCGCGAGGGCTTAATCAAGAAATTCAAGCTCTCCGAGATCCAGGCCAATGCAATTCTTGAGATGCGCCTCGCGCGTCTGACCGGTCTGGAGCGCCAGAAAATTGAAGATGAGTATCTGGGGCTGTTGAAGACCATCGAAAAACTGCGCGGGATATTGGCCTCAAAAGCCAAGCGCATGAAAATCATTCGTGATGAGATGACCGAGCTCAAAGAGAAGTATGGCGATGAGCGCCGGACTGTCATCGCTGAGAACACCGACGAATTGACAGTTGAGGATTTGATAGCCGACGAGGATATGGTTATCACTATCTCCCATGCCGGATACATTAAGCGCCTCTCAACGACACAGTACCGCAAACAACGTCGCGGCGGCAAAGGGGTCATCGGCTCGACAACCCGTGATGAGGACTTCACCGAACATCTCTTCATCGCCTCGACGCATGAGTACATCCTCTTCTTTACCGACAAAGGTCGCTGTTACTGGCTGAAAGTGCATGAAATCCCCTCCGGCGGCAAACTCGCCAAAGGCAAGCCGGTCATTCAGTTGATTGGCATTGAAAAAGGCGAAAACGTAACGGCGTTCACACGTGTCAAATCATTCGACGAAGACAAGTTCCTCGTCATGGCCACTTCACAGGGCGCAGTCAAACGTGTCTCGCTGGATGCATTCTCACATCCGCGCAAAGCCGGAGTCAACGCCATCAACCTGCCCAAAGGTGATACGCTTATCGAAGTCACCATCTCTGACGGCAGTTATGAAATCGTGCTGGCCTCGCGCAAGGGACAGGCGATTCGCTTCCCCGAAGAAAAAGTCCGCGCGATGGGACGCACGGCCTATGGTGTGCGCGGCATAGCGCTCGCTGACGGTGACTACCTCGTCGGCATGGTCGTGGTCAAACGCCACAGCACATTGCTCGTGGTCACCGAAAACGGCTATGGCAAACGCTCGCCGATTGATGATTATCGCATCACCAATCGCGGCGGCAAAGGTATCATCAATGTCAAAACCACCGAGCGTAACGGCGAAGTAGTGACGGTCAAGGAAGTCGTCGACGGCGATGATTTAATCCTGATGACCAAAAGCGGCATCGCCAATCGCATCCCCATCTCCGACATCAAAACCATCGGCCGCAACACCCAGGGCGTCAGATTCATGAAACTAAAAGACGACGACAAAGTAATAGACGTAGCGCGCGTGGTGAAGGAAGAGGAGTAACGGGGGAAGTGAAGGGCATCATCAGGGTTGGGAGGCGTCCATTTAGTTGGCTATTTCCCCGCATTAGCATGATGTCGCTAAATCAGTCGTAGTGGCGGGGCTTGCCCCGCCTTCTTTGCTAATAGAATAATGTCAGACATATAACACTGCTCCATGAAACTAACGAAACGAAAACACATCAGACTGGAAAACTACGATTATTCCACTGAAGGGGCATATTTTGTCACTGTATGTGTTAAATCTCAGCAGACACCATTGTGTGCCATATCTGGAACTCCGGACACACCTGATATTCATCTGACCCACGCAGGAAGTCTTATATTGAAAGTTTGGCATTCTCTACGAGAGCGGTTTCCTGCTGTTACACTTGACGAATTCATCGTCATGCCTGACCACGTTCATGGGGTGCTGTTTTTGAATAGTGAAAGCGGCAAATCTACAAGTCTGGGAAAAGTGATTGGCGCATTCAAATCATTGTCAACACTTGCTGTCAACCGGTCGTTGAATCGCAGCGGCGCTCTTTGGCAAAGAGGGTATTATGATAGAGTCATCCGGAACAGCAAAGAGCTTGGTGAAATTCGCAAATACATTTGTGACAACCCTGTACGCTTACTGTTGCTTCAAAGCAAACAATTGCCTTGAATCGTTGCAAGGCGCCCCAAGGGACGCCACTATGGCTGTATCGTGAATCCGAATTGATTCAAAACATCACTCCTGCCATCTTCCCCACCATGCAAGTCGCTCTTATCCATAATCAATTCATCCGCGCCGGGGGGATGGAGCGTTACTTGTTTGATTTGGTCAATGGCTTTTCTGATGCCGGCCATTCAGTAACGGTCATTTGTTTCAAGGCCGATAATCCGCCGCCGCTGGCGGACAAATGCCGGACAATTCTGCATGACTTCACGCTGGTTCCCAAACCACTACGGCGCTATGCTTTTGACCGCGCTGTGCGCAAGACTCTCCGCGAAGAATTGTTTGACCTGACAATCGCTTTACCGGAAATCCAAAACGCAGACCTCGCAATTTGCGGCGGAACACACAGGGCCTATTTGTCGCATCTGAACATTGCCCCCACGCGCTTCGACAAGGCGCATATTAAACTCGAAACCAAAGCATATCAAACAGCGCAGACAGTTGTCGCGCATTCAGCAATGCTCAAAGATGAGTTGCGCCGCTTGTACAATATCCCTGAAGAGCGCATCAAAACCATCCTCCCGCCGATTGACACACAGACATTCTCTCGCGCGGATGAAACACAACGTAAAGAATACAGAAAGCGTTTCGGTGTCAGGGACAGTGTCACTACTATCCTCTTTTGTTCGACCGGGCATCAGCGCAAGGGTCTGCTCCCTCTGCTTGAGGCGCTGAAACTCCTGCCTGCGGATGAATTCGAATTACTCATCGCCGGACGCGAAGTTGAAGAGCTGTCACATCCTGATGCGCCGACTAATGCCCGTCAGCTTGGCTATGTCTCCAATATGGCAGAGTTATACAACGCCGTCGATATGACAGTCCTGCCGGCGCTCTATGAGCCATTTGGACTGGTGGCTGTTGAGTCACTGCAATGCGGCGCGCCGGTGTTACTCTCGAATGCAGTCGGCGCCGGGACACTAATTGCAAGTAATGACGGTGTTATCCTTGAAGAAATAACCGCGCAGAACATCGCTGACGGTATCAGGGCCCTACGTGACAAGCCACGTACAGTCACTGAACATTTCGCCGAATCACATGGCCTGACAACAGCCGCGCACATTCAGGAGCTCTTGCACTGCCATACTCTCCTGCAGGAAAAACGATAGATTACTCATGCTCAAGAAACTTATCAGTACACTCGCGCTCGCATTGGCGCTTTTCATCGGCGCCTTCATAATTCTCGGCGGCGGTTTCGGCGACAAACCGCCACTGCCGACGGCGCTACGATATGCCAACCGACCGGTTTTGATCGGGCATCGCGGAGCTACAAGCGCCAATCCACTTCGACCGGACAACACACTGGCTGCATTTTCTCATGCGCAGGAGCGCGGCTATCGCTGGCTTGAGTTCGATATCCAGAACAGCGCCGACGGCGCATTCGTCGTTTACCATGATCCCAAGGGCGGCGCTGAGCTTCCTGATGTTGCTGTTGTTTCCAAACTGACACTCGCGCAATTACAGACACACAAGATAGTTAGTGATGGTGTTCTCACTGATTACACTATCCCGACACTCGACAGCGTTGTCAGGCGCTTTGACACGACAATGTTCTATTACTTTGATATGAAAACCTATGGCAGTTCCAGTATCTTCTCGCTCGCTGACAATATCGCGAAGTTTATCAATGAGCGCGGGCTCACAGACAATGTCTTTGTCGCCACCCATCGCGTGGCCTTCATCGCCTATCTCGAATACCGTCATCCGGAAATCAACACTGTCCTTGAAGCGTTTGATAAGCAGATGGCTGACTTACTTGCTTACGTGCCGAAAAACTTCAAACCGGATATGATCTCCGGCTATCAGGTGGCGCTCAATGATACGTTAGTGTCATTCTTGCGCAAGAGCGGCTGGATGGAGCGCTATATCACCTTCCATGTTGATAGCGTCAATCTCAAGCAAACGCTCGATTGGGGCATTCAATACATCATGGTTGACGACGGGAAGTATGTTGATTCGCTGTTG
>CAZFAL010000186.1:0-5458 GCA_964516945.1 uncultured Ignavibacteriales bacterium | reverse complement strand
GCCGGAGAGGGCAGAATACCTGTCTATTTCGATTCTGAGCCGGTACAAGGTGTTGTCGGCGTAGGTAAGTGTAGCCGGTGTAGCCGGAACTGAAGATGTTCGGCAACAGAGAAGCGACTGATGCGTATAGAATTATGTGGAGAGTTGTGTGACAGCGGAACTTGATGATCAATTAATAGCACAGGCCCGCGGGGGAGATCAACGCGCTTATTGGCGTCTGGTAAACCGCTATCAGAAAACGGTTTACCATGTCGCCTACAAGATAGTGCGCAATGAGGAAACCGCCGAGGATATCGCTCAGGAGACGTTTATGAAGGCCTTCACGGCGCTGGCCTCATATCGTTCGGAGTTCCGCTTTTCGACCTGGTTGTGCAAAATAGCTGCGAACACGTCGATTGACCATTTGCGCAAGAAGCGGATTCACGCGCTTTCGTTGGACAGGGAAATAGACACCGGTGATGGCAAAGTCGAGTTTGAGGTTGCAGACTATTCGTTTCACCCTGAGCGGGAACTGGTAGCCAAGCAGCAACGGCTTTCGATAGATGAGGCCATCCAGGGGCTTTCCGAACGGTACCGGCAGGTCATTCTCTATCGTCATCGGGATGATAAATCCTATGAGGAAATAGCCGAACTATTGAATGTGCCTGTCGGCACAGTCAAAGCCCGGATATTCAGGGCGCGGGAATTACTAAAAAAGGCTCTCAAAGGAATACGCTGACGATTTCACTGGACGATTTCACTGGACGATTTCATTGGAAAATTTCATTGGAAAATATCGCGTAGAAAAAAACATGCGACTCAAGAGAATACATCACAAATCTAATCAGCAAACGAAACTGTCGAACCTGAACAACCTGCTACTAACGCTCATCGCAGGAATAATTTCAGCCACGCTTCTGGCTCCATCGGCCGTTGTGGCGAAAACTTTCCGTTTCGATTATCACAAGGAACTCCCCGTTGGTGGCGGAGCGTCTTTGAAAATTCACAATCAAGGCGGCAATGTGACCGTGGTTGGTGACAAGCTGCTCGACCACATCATCATTGATGCAGTCAAGACTGTGCATGCTGTCGACGAAACAGCCGCACGCGAAGTAGCGGACCATATTGAATTACGATTTTCAACCCGTGACAATGATGCGGTTCTTGAGACATTACTTCAGGAAGTCTCCGAGCGTCACAGAAGTTTTTGGGAGAGATTAGTCGGGGCTGATGACGACTGGTTCGGCGCTGTTGACTATACAATTTCTGTTCCTGCAAATACAAGCGTCTCACTCAACAACTCCACCGGTGATATTGAAATCCGTGGTGTCCGTGGCAGACTTGATATTTCTCTCGAGAGCGGCGCTGTTCAGATTAATCAAATTGTCGGCTCTGTCTCTTTGGATGTCTCAAGTGGAACGATTGAATTGAAAGACCTTGAGGCCGATGTTGAACTGACCTCCACAACTGCGGACTTGACCATGACCGCCATCACCGGTGACGTCACAGTTCATGGCGGCGCAGGAAAAACTGTCGGTGATAATATCAAGGGCTCTGTGACTATCATCCAGACATCGGGAGACATCACACTCAGCTCACTGAATGGTGACGCGCGCCTAAAAGCCACATCGGGTGATTTGTCAATTCAGCAGGACAGCGGCGCGCTGGATATTTTCACACATACAGGAAAAGTGCAAGTAAACACCGAGCTTTTTTCGGAGCGGGACTACAGCGTCGAAACGCTTTCCGGTTCGATATCGTTTGCATTTCCGGACAATGCAGGCGCGAAAGTCCTTCTGTCCACGCTTTCCGGTGACATTGATACAAAAGGTCTGCCGATGGAAGTCGGCTCATTTACCCGCCGGGAAATTAGTGGCTCAGTCGGGGCCGGTGGGGCGCAGGTCTCGTTGAAAAGCGATTCGGGAGACATTCGTTTGGGGTGGTTCTAAGAATGACTGTCGAGAGGCGCCTATGATTGAGAGTTGTTTCCGAACCCGCTTTTTCCGCATCTCGACACTGGCGCTTACTGTTTTCTGTTTTCCCGCTTTTGTGTCTTCTGCAACTTCAGCGCCTCCGAAAACATCATCTGCGGAAGTCTCGCCGCCATCGCCGCCACCGCCGCCACCATCACCGAAGGGCTCGCCGAAGGGCGACGGGCCGGTATCCATCAATATCACACTCACCGGTGATTCCGCCGGAATCAGCATTTCCCGCGGTCTGGAAGGCGAAGCTACAGACAGTGGTGACATATTGATTCCTGAGAATCCGGTTTCGCTTTCGACTTCACCGCCGGACACTGTTTTTGAACATTCCCTTTACAGAAACGGCTCGCTGACAGCGGAGGATTCTCTCGGTCGCGAATGGGAGTATGACAAGCGCCTCGGCGCTTTCCGTCTGCGCTGGGAGCAAGTCCGCTCCGCCGGGACAGGACGCGAAGAAATGGTATTCTTCAACGATGACGATACTGTCATCGTCAGTCGGGACCGTGACCCGGATTGGGCGCAGATAGTGAAACGAGTGCGCAAAGCAAATTCACGTAGTGTGCATGTCCGGGCTGAAGAGTATGTGCCGCGTGATATCACCTGCGCGAAGAAAGTGACAGTCGATGGTCTTGTGGAAGGCAATGTGATTTCGCTGAAAGAAGTTGTTGTAGGTCGAAGCGGCGTCATTGACGGTGATGTCAGCGCGCCGATTATTCGAGTGAAATCCGGAGGATTGATAACCGGTGATGAAACAGAAGTTTCCGGCGGTATTGAGATAGGAAGGGAATTTGGAGATGAGTACCGAAAGATAATCGATTTTGGAGCAATCCCGATTTTTGTCGGTATGGCGGCGCTCTTGATACTCGTTGCATTTGTGTCTTTGTCTGTGGCGCCGGATGCGGTCACACGCGCCAGCCACGCAATCAGGCAACACACAACCACGGCAATCTGGGCGGGATTGATAACGCTGTTTGTTTTGCCCTTTGCGATAGCGTTCCTGTCTGCTACCGTTGTCGGAATACCCATCGCGCTCATCGGTATTGTCGCTACGCCGATTGCGCTGCTTGTCGGGATTGTCGCCTACTCACAATTCAGTGGACAGACAGCGCTTGCGGCCTACGGAGTCGAAAACTCGACTCGTCTGCGTCAGATTGTTATTGGTATTGTCATTCTAATCGGTCTCTGGACTGTCTCATTTGCTTTCCAAAGCAGCCGCGCTGAGTTTTTGGCGGATATAGGTGTTGTCCTGCTGATAGTTGCCATCGGTTTTTCGGCTGTTGGAGTATTTGCCGGAATCGGCGGAGTTGTCCTGACCCGCTTTGGGCGGCGGGAGTACAGTCCGCGTCCCAAGAGAACCAGATCCGGCTACCCGCCGCCGCCGAGTCCACCGCCAACACCTCAACCGCCTCCAATTCCTCCACATGAGCCACCTTCATATCCACTGCCCCCGGCGCCTCCAGCGCCGCCATCGTCCCCGACGCAGCCACCGTCTGCGCCGCCGGGTCCGCCTTCCTCTCCACAGGGAGCTTGAGTTAAGGGCGGTAATTATACTGTCAATTTGTATAGCGCCAATGAGTAAGGTTGTTGTATAATAGCTACATGTGCGCAGGTAGTTGAAGAATGCAGAAGCGCCGTCGAATAGTACCGTACGTCAGGTAAATGAGCATGGAAGTCGGAATTGTGAACAGAAAATTCAGCAGGTATAACCAAAGTAGCGTGGCATGTATGGCGCTGCGTGTAATCAGGCGCTCCGGTTCTGTCGCCGGCGCCTTGGCAATTGTTGCCGTTCTGGCGCTGACAGGTGGTGGGGCCGCTCATGCAGACGACCTGCAACAGCGACTTTACAAGGCTCGCGATGCCGTTTTGCCCGCGCTGGTTCATATCCAGCCGGTCATATCCGACTACCGCACAGGCAAGTTGCAGAAGCAATCCATCGTCGGTTCCGGTGTTATCATTCACAAAGACGGATATGTAGTGACCAACTACCATGTCGCCGGCAAGGCGCAGCATATTCTTTGTACGCTCTATGACAAAGAACAGGTTGAGGCGACTCTGATTGGCGGTGACCCTTCAACAGATTTAGCGGTTATTAAGCTGGACCTGAGCGAGTATCCCGGCAAATTGCATGTGGCGAAATTCGGCCCTTCAGATTCGTTACAGGTCGGACAACAGGTGATAGCCATGGGTTCACCGCTGGCGCTGGCTCGCTCAATTACGTTTGGTGTAATATCCACTCTTGACAGGTACTTCACCGATGACACCCGTTTACCATCCGGTGAGCGCACCGGGCAATACAATCTCTGGCTCCAGACCGACGCGGCAATCAATCCGGGAAACTCCGGTGGACCGCTTGTTGATTTGAGCGGGAGGGTTGTCGGCATTAACAGCCGCGCCAGCACGTTCGCCAATAATATCGGCTTTTCGATTCCCTCGGATATTGTTCGCGCTGTTTCCGCCGAGCTCATCGCGCATGGAAAAGTCAGTCGTAGCTGGATAGGTGTGCATTTTCAGCCCCTGCAGAACCTGGAGAATTGGTTTGGCTCAAAAGATCGCTCCGGTGTTCTGATTGCCTCAGTGGACGCCGGCGCCCCGGCGCAACTTGCTCATTTAAGCGCCGGTGATATTATCGAGTCTATTAATGGTGTTGCAGTTTCTGCGCGCTTTAACGAGGAATTGCCAAATGTGTACAGGACGATTGCCGAATATCCTATCGGCTCGGAATTAGAGCTGGTTGTGCAACGTGATGGCGAAACATTTACTACTCTTGTGCGAACACGTGAACTGGGCGTGTTGCAGGGTGAAGACCTTGAATGTCCGGCTTGGGGATTCGCAGTCAAAGAAATTACACGTCAGATGGTGTTGGACTATCAATTGACGTCGGACAGTGGTGTGTATGTCACCGGCGTCAAACGTTCGGGCGTCGCATTCAGCGGAGGACTCCGCAGAGGCGATGTGATAACAAAGGTGGATGATACCGCAGTGAGAGACCTCGCCGGATTCAAAACGCTATATGACCAACTGGTCGATTCGAAGCAGGAGTTGACAATGCTCAGTATCCGACGCGGCGGCGCGCTCCGTTTTGCAATTGTCAAACCGGAGAAGCCGGAAAAGGAAAGTGATTCCAGTGATGTTGTGGATTCGACAAACAAGTCTCCGTAGTGAGGAAACGCAATTCGGGGACAAGACTACTCACCCTCTTGCAACAGTAATGATGAAGAAAAAAATAGATAGCACAAATCGTCCCATGAGGAAGAGCGCCAATGGAGTTATGGCTCTGGCGCTATGCTCTGCGGTAGTTTGTACAGTAGTTGTTGGCTCATTCGCACCGGCTTTTGCCCAACGGTTTGATTTCCAGCGTCTGCGGGAAAAAGCGCAAAAATATACGGTCATTGTTAAGGCGACGGTTTCGATGTCCACCGGCAGTGAACCTGTTGATGCAAATGTACGCGGGTTGGGAGCTATCGTTTCTGAGGACGGCCTCACAATTCTTGACGCCG
>CAZFAL010000185.1:0-5496 GCA_964516945.1 uncultured Ignavibacteriales bacterium | reverse complement strand
CGTGCAACCGTTTACCCTTAACATCGGAGGTCTGCAGACGCTGTCCGCCGATAAACACTTCTACCTGATCTTTGTCGGCGATATCGAGCTTGAAGCGGTAGTTCGAGTTCCAGGTGTACACCTCACCGCCGCGCATCTTGCGGTTGAAGAGTGTGTCGCCGTCGGCAATCACCACCACACCGGCGCCTTTGGCCGAGGGTTTGGCTTTGATAGTCAGTTCAAGTTTCTCACGCGGCTGATAGGCGGGGAAGGCGGTTTCTGTATTGGTCCCGGCTGTAGACGCTTCATCTGTAGTTGTATTGGCGTTTGTCGCTACGTCTGTGACAGCAGTCGTTTCAACGGCGTTGGTTTCCTCGCTGGCGAACCCGTTATTCAGGACTGTGTGTTTGGCGATGAAAATCAACGCCAACGCTCCGGCCACAGCCATCCCGGCGCGCAAGATGTATTTCTTGCGTAGCGCAGAGTTGTCCGGTGATTGTGATCGTGTTGCTTGTGGCGCATAAGTCGGGGCCGAACCGGGCTGAACTCTGATATAGCCCGATTGATTTGTTTGATTCACTTGAGCCGTAGCGCCGTCGGTTGTGTCGCCGACATTGTCCACCGGCTGAATACGAAGTCCGGCGCCGGCATAGCCGGGTTTTTCCGGCGACGGCAATTCGGGGTAGAGTTTGCCGAGAAGCTGATCAGGGTCGATGCCGACCGTGTCGGCGTACATGCGCGCGAACATGCGGAAATAAATGTGCGACGGCAGATAGTCCGTGTGTCCCTCTTCAATAGCGGTCACAAAAACTTCCTGCAGTTTGCAGTCCTGCGCAATATCCGCGCAGGAAAGGCCACGCGCGATTCGCTCTTCACGCAGGATTGCGCCGATTTGTTGATTGTCGCTCAGTTTTGATTCTGTGTGTTTGTCTTTGAACATATCCCTGTGTTGTCCTGACGCGCGTTCCGTTTCCGGGCGCTTTTCAATGTCTCCACTCCCTGAAGACACTTCTGAACGCACTGTCCCGAAAGCTACGCGACCCTGGGGCTCATTTCCATATACTGTATTATCGACAATCAGCTTCATAATTCACGATACAATCTTGCTGCACAATATTACTGTAAACTTACAGCAAAACTCTGATTGTCCGGCCCCCGACAGTCAGCTTGCCTTGATGTTTTCCAGAATCGCTCCGGCCAATTCATCGACAAGCGCCAGCGGGAAGCCGATGACAGTATCCAACTCGCCGTCAATATGGTCAACTAAAAAACCGCCAAGTTCCTGCGCGCCATAGGCGCCGGCCTTATCGAGCGGGTCACCGGTGGCGATATAGCGCCTGAGTTCCTCGTCGGAGACATTCTTGAACGTCACTTTCGTCACCGCCACATCAGAAATCGATACAGAGGGATTCTGAGAATGGCGAAGTGTCATAGCGACCCCGGTAAATACCTGATGAGTCCGGCCTCGCAAACTTTGCAACATCCGCAACGCCTCATCGGCGTCCTGCGGCTTGCCGAGACATGCGCCTTCGCTCCAGACAATAGTGTCTGCGGCAATGATTAGCAGCGGTTTTTTCTCATCTTTATTGTCGCTAAGCTCTGCGACAGCGTCAGCTTTCAGAGATGCCAGCCGTTTGGCCGCCTCTGCGGAGGGCTCGTTGTCCAGGACAATCTCGGCAACGTCGACAGTTACAATACGGAACGGGATTCCGGCTTGTTGCAGGAGGTCTTTGCGACGCGGTGACCCGGAGCCGAGAATGATGTCAATCTCGTCGCTTAAACGCCGCAGGTTTGGTATGTTGTGGATTTGAAGCGCTGGAAGTGGCATGGATAATCAATCCGAATCGGGCTTGTCCTTCGGCAGACTCTCAGCGATAATAGTCACCGGACCGTCGTTTTCGATATGCACCAGCATCTTTGCGCCGAATTCGCCTGTGGCGACGGTAATTCCACGTGATTTGAGTTTGGAGACAAAGGCCTGATAGAGTTTTTCAGCCGCCACCGGCTCAAGGGCGTGATTAAAACTCGGACGCCGTCCCTTGCGAATATCACCATACAAGGTGAATTGAGAAACGACCAGCGCCGAACGGGACTCTGCGGGCAGATCCAGCAAAGAGAGGTTCATTTTGCCGGCGTCATCCTCAAAAATGCGCAGATTGCTGATTTTTTCGGCGAGATATTCGACATCCTGTTCATTGTCACCGGCCCCGGCCCCTAGCAGAATCATCAGGCCGCGCTGAATCTCACCAACAATCGCGCCTGCGATTTCCACTGACGCCTGTTTGACTCGCTGTATGACCGCTTTCATAGAGTAATAATACAGACTCCGGACAGATATTACAATTGCGATTCACGCATTGATTGTTCCAAACAGTGACCGCGTCTCAATGTTTCGTGCATTTCAGTCTTTTCATGGGCCGGAAAATCCGTATATTAGCATAGTGGCGGCGGCGCCAGAGTTGCCGGAGCCACTGGGAACTATTGCCGTTGATTTGTGGTAGTAGACCTGCGGTTAATCACTGAAGAGTGACAACCGATATTACCAAACGGTATCGCTGGAGACAGCGCAAGTTTCGCTTACTAAAGAATTTGAAACAATAACAACAGGGAACACGTGAATGTGGTTTCCGGAACCAGATTGGAGATTGAATATGAGCGCACCTGAACAAGTTACCGATAGCACATTTGAAGATCAGGTTATTAAGTCTGACACGCCGGTAGTGGTTGATTTTTGGGCGAGCTGGTGCGGGCCATGTCGCATGATTGCGCCAATGCTCGAAGAGGTTGCCAAGGAGTATGACGGCAAAATCCGGATTGCCAAGGTCGATGTCGACAGCAATCAGGCAACCGCCCAGAAGTACGGCATTATGTCGATTCCGTCATTGCTGTTTTTCAAGAATGGCGAGATGGTTGAGCAGATGGTTGGCGCAGTGCCGAAGGCGCAACTTGTTGAGAAAATCGACAAGGTTTTTGCATAGGCCTTCACCGTTAAGAAGGATGCTCTGGACGGGTTTTCTCAGGGCGCTTTTTCGAATTGTAACACGATGTAGTAATCACTTCATTGCAGGCGCTACCTTCTTGGTGGCGCCTCTTTGAATTAGCATTCAACGCTGATTTTTGGGACATGAACGAAGAATTACGAAGCGATACGGATGACCCCGGTAGCGCCAAACAGGTTCGCTGGTCAAACCCTGAGCCGGACGAAATAGAAGAGTTGCTCGAAAACGCGAAGAGAATTGCGATTGTCGGCCTGTCTTCGGACCCGTCGCGGGCCAGCAACGGGGTCGGCGCATACTTACTTTCGCAGGGCTATGAAATCATCCCGGTCAATCCCAATGAAGTCGAGCCATTGGGTTTGAAGGCGTATCCTGATCTGGCTTCCATTCCGGGCAGAATTGACATTGTTGATGTATTCCGGCGCTCAGAATACGCACCGGAGATTGTACGTCAGGCGCTGAGAATAGGCGCCTCAGCCGTCTGGCTACAGGAGGGAGTGGTTTCACCGGAAGCATACGCGCTGGCGAAAGAATCAGGGATGACGATTGTGATGGATCGCTGTATGCTCAAGGAACACAGTCGCTTGAAATAATCCTGCTGACCGCGGTTATCATTGTTGATGGAACTTGGCGTAACTCTTTCTTGTTTAATATGTTGTAGGTTTCTGATGTGGCGGGCGCTATGCTTGCCCCTCGGCGACCTCACATTATCTCATTGATTAACAAACATTCATGCGTTTCCGATGTATAGAAGACTATGACTGACAACTCACATTATGGCTCCGGTCCCGATGGTCCCAATGGCCCCTCCGGTTTCGGCGGATTCGGTTCCGGTTTCGGAGGTGGCTATGGCGCTCGCCCGCGAATGCGCTTTGGACCCGGTGGGATAAGCCCGGTCATCAAGTGGCTGGTTATTGCCAATGTGATTGTCTTCTTCATCCAGCAAGCTGTGCCTTTGACTGCGATATTCGGTTTTACCCCGGGAGCGTACTTCAGCGACGATTTCCCCAATGGCTTCTATAAGCCATTTACCTACATGTTCTTGCATGGCGGGTTGATGCATATTCTTTTTAATATGCTGGTCCTCTGGATGTTCGGTGTCGAGATTGAGCGGATGTGGGGCGGGAGGCGATTTCTACGATTCTACCTGCTCTCGGGACTCAGCGGAGCGTTGTTCTCGCTGTTGTTTGATTTTAATTCCTATGTCCCGATAATCGGCGCCTCCGGCGCAGTTTTCGGGGTCATGGCCGCCTACTGGCGCTATTTTCCGGAGCGTAAGATTTATCTCTATTTTGTGATACCAATAAAAATTCGGTATGCTATTCCGGGAATTCTACTGATTCCGATGATCTGGTCGTGGATTTCACCCGGGAGTAATGTTGCGCATTTTGCTCATTTTGGCGGGGCTGTGGCGGGGTACTTCATGTCCCGGCGCAGGGGAGGCGCATTTTCTGATTCCGGTGGGGGACTCAAAAACTGGCTCAAACGTCGCAAGAATGAGAAGCTCAATGAGCGTTTCGAAGCGAATCGTAAACAGGCCGAAGATGTCATGCAACGAGTTGACGCTATTCTGGACAGAATCAATGATGTCGGATTGGAAAATATCAGCGACGAAGAGCGGAAATTTCTCGAAGCCGCCAGTGAACGGCTCTCCGAAGACAAACGCCACAAATAGCGCTGACGCTAATAATCTCTCAATTCTGTCGATAATGTACGTATGAGCCCCCGCGAACAAAATTCTCGTAAACAAATACTGCTTGTTGAGCCTGATGCGGCGCTACGAGCCGAAGCCGAAAAAGTTATGCGTCAGGCAGGGCATGAAGTCGTTTCTGTTGATTCCGCTTCACGCGCCGAAGGGATTCTGACTGTTTCCCGCTTTGATCTGGCCGTTGTCGGCGCCAGTGTGCAGGGGAAAAACAACGCGCCATTCTACCAGGATTGGGCTGAGGACAGCGCCCATACCGGAGCGCCTTTCCTCTTACTCTGTGGGGAGAATGAATCAGCGCCGGATTTGCCGGAAGAGGCGATTGTTCGCTGTCCGTTTGCGCCGAATGACTTGCTGACTAAAGTAAGTGTGTTCACCGGCTCGGACAGCGCGAAGAGGCAACCGGAGACTAAGGACGGCGCCGCAATATTCGGTTCAAACGAAGTCGAAGGAGCTTTGGATAAGGCGTTGGGACTGGATCAAATCGATGTACATGAATCCGAAGTCCGTGGCGCATCAGAAAGCTCAGAAATCCAGACGGTGGCTAAGAGCGAGAACCTCGTTGGCTATGACGCGGAAATCACCAGCGTGACAGCAACGCAAAAAGCCATAACGGATACATCCAAGATTGACCTGGCGTTTGTGCAGAACAAACTTCGCGATATGCCCGCTCAGAAAAAGCCGGTTTCCGAGAGCGCCCGTCTGGATGTAACTCCTGCGTGACTAGCACAACCAGCGTCTGGCTAGTAGACCGAGGCGCCTCAGTCGTGGGATCATGATTACTTAGTGTTTTTGGCTGTGAGTTATACCTGCGCT
>CAZFAL010000184.1:0-5543 GCA_964516945.1 uncultured Ignavibacteriales bacterium | reverse complement strand
TTCTTCTCCAGATCAATATGCGGTTGATAACTGCCACTGATAAACCTGACCGCACCCGGTCCTGCGCCGAACTCAGCGGCGGCTTTTTCCTCGGCGGCAATGATGTCTTTGCGCAGTGACATCCCAAGATACGAATTGGAGTTCATTTTCAGAAATTCTTTGGCGCCGTAGCCATCAATAAGAAATCGCGGCCCGCGTTTGTCATCAGCGGGGATGACTTTGGTGATGACCATCTCGGCGCCTTTGAGTGTTCCGGCGCGTTGCAGTTCGTCAAGTTCCGCGCGCAGAGCGCTGTTGAATTTATCTATGGCGGATGATTGTGTAGTTGTGACTGACATGAGTTGCTTCCTCTCTATGAAAGACAGGTGTTTGTTGTTTTCGTTGAAGCGGATAGTTTCTCGGACATGTGTGTCAACATGTCTTCGGTCATGGCTTCCAGATTGTATTCGGGACTCCAGCCCCATTCCTCGCGCGCGCAGGTGTCATCAAGCTTGTTTGGCCAGGAATCGGCGATTTTCTGTCGCACCGGATCAATGTCATATGTTATTTCGAACTCGGGAATATGCTGGCGGATGGCTTCAGCGAGAAGTTCCGGTGTGACGCTCATCGCTGTCACATTGAATGCATTGCGATGTTTCAGTCTCGCCGGGTCAGCTTCCATGACATCCACTGCGGCCTTGAGGGCATCGGGCATGTACATCATGTCCAGCGCAGTATTCGCGCGCAGATAACAGGTGTATTTCTTGTCTTTCACCGCCGCGGCGTAAATAGCGATCGCATAGTCAGTCGTGCCGCCTCCGGGCGGCGCCTTGTAGGAGATGATACCCGGAAAACGCAAACCGCGTGTGTCCACTCCAAAACGGGTAAAATAATAGTCACAAAGCAATTCGCCTGTGACTTTTGTGACTCCGTACATTGATGTCGGACGCTGGATTGTTTCCTGCGGTGTGTTATCAGGCGGTGTTGACGGGCCAAAGGCGCCGATTGAACTGGGGGTGAATACTGCGCATTGATTCTCCCGCGCAACCTCAAGGACATTATACAGGCCGCCGACATTCACTTCCCAGGCCGCCTGCGGTTTGTCTTCAGCGACTGCCGACAACAGCGCGGCGAGATGAAAAATCGTATCAACCTTGTGACGCTTGACTACGTTCTCTATCTGCTCTTTCTCTGTGCAATCGATAAAATGAAAATGTCCGACACTGCGCAGGATTTCATCGGGGACAGTTTTTAGCCCCGAAGCGATAACATTGTCGTCTCCATAACGCGCCCGCAGGGCGACTGTTAATTCTGTGCCAATTTGTCCGGTGGCTCCGGTAATCAGGATAGTTTTCATCTTTGCTTGTTCTCCTTCGTGAAGGTCGCAATCCGTTTGCCCGTCTGCCCGCCTGCGAGCCCTTCAGAGTCACAATGTAGCGACTTTCCGGCTGAAACCCAAGACCCTGCGACACTGGTGAATCATTGGCGAATCATCCCGGCGCCCCGACATTGTTTCACCGACCGCAGCTCCTGCAACATTATGGCCGACAATCTATTACAGCGAAGGGGCGCAGCGCCGGAAACAATTGACAATTCACGTCCCCGCAGACTATCTTGTTTATTGTGAAAGAATCACTGAGAGCCGCTGTATTCAGCAAGCAGTCCGCACGAGCCGGACAAAGATACCAGCATAGTAGAAACCGGGAGCTAAACTACCGGCTGGTTTTGTTTGGGGCGCTACTTGTTCTGGCGCTGATGCCCTCCGACGGGCTCGGCCCCAGCGCCTGTCCGCTTCATATGCTCTTCGGTATTCCGTGCCCCGGTTGCGGCCTGACCCGCAGTGTTTCGTCGGCCTTGCATTTTGAGTTTATCAAGAGTCTGCAATATCACCCGCTGGGAATACCGGCTCTACTTGCGGCTCTGGCGCTTATCATGTTCCGCTTGCCGGGACATCCCATACAATTGACGCAGCAGGGCGCCAAATATCGATGGACTGTTCCGACAGTTGTGGCGCTATTTCTGGCGGTCTGGCTGATGCGCTTGTGTGTGTCGTTGTTGGGCGGCGCTCCCTATTTCGGATAGTTGTTGAAAATATGGAATTATATTGAGAGAGAAGATAAACGGAGAGAATGTATGGAATATGCAAGTGTGTGGATTCGTTTTGCAGCGCTGGTGATTGACGGATTACTCGCGGCGCCGTTCGCTGTGCCGGCGCTTATCGGGTTCGCGCTGCTTGATATTGACAGCAACGGCGCTTTCGATACAAACACCAGCACACTGGCGCTGACGCTACTTGCTGTCAGTTGGGTGGCGACATTGATCTTTGTGGTCTGGAATACGATGGTGCGGATGGGCAAAACCGGCCAGTCACTGGGGCGAAAGTTTCTCAATATCGCTGTGCTGGATAATCGCGGGTTACCGATTGGGGTCGGTAGCGCTGTGATGCGTGAGACAATTGGCCGGTTTTTATCGGGGCTTGTGTGTTATATCGGGTACTTGAATGCGTTCTGGGACAGTCGCAATCAGATGTGGCATGACAAAATCGCCGGCAGTTATGTGTACTATGTCACTGACGCCTACACAAAGACCGGTCCGGGCGCTCCGCAGACGCCGGATAATTCCGGGCCAATACACCAGTCGATGCAACCTCCGTCATTCCCGGCTCCCCACCCCCCGAATCCCGGTCGGACGGATAGCCCTGACAGGCATAGTGATAGCTGAAAAGCGAGAAAGTAATGCACGCAAGTAGACGTTTACCTAATATTGTTGTCGTGATATTGTCCCTTGGATTGTCGCTTTGCGTGTCGGCGCCGCTCTTTGCGCAGGAGCCGGTAGAGCGCTGGCAGGTGTTCAATGATTCGGCGCTGACACTTCGCACGCAAGGCGATGCGATGTCGGCGATTGCGATGTGGCAAGAATGCGAACGGCTTGCCAGAGAGGCGCATTTGCATGATTCGTTGCTGTCATTGTCTCTTGGCAACATTGGTTACACCTATACGATGGTTGGGCAATATGACAAGGCCCTGCCATATCTGAGAGCCAGCGCCACAATTGATTCTGCGTTACATGGGACAAACTCGGCCGCCTATGCTTCTGCGATAACATCAATAGGCGAAACATTCTACCGGCAAAACGAAGTCGATTCCGCGCTGAATGTCTTCAGTGTAGCGGCGGATATTTTCGCAAAGAAACACGCCAAAGAGTATGACTTCTGGCGCACGGAGACGTTCAGCTACTATGGCTCTCTGCTGATTACCAGAGGTGAGTATGACAAAGCCGAGCGCTACTTGAAAAAGGCGCTGTCAGTGAGCGCCGGTTCTGCGATAGCGTCCCGCATGCAGGGGTTTATCAATAGTGAACTTGGTCGGCTGTATATGAACCTCGGTAGGTGGGACAAGTCTGAGCGCGCATACTCTGACGCTTTGCAGGCGCTCTCAAAGAGAGACTCGGATTCACTGGGACGAACCGCTGTGCGTTATGGTTTGCTGGATATGTATGAGCGTAGCGGCCAGCAGGAAAAGCTGAACGATGTCATTGCAGAGCTCAGAGCCACCAACGGCGATTCCCAATTGGATGCGCTGGCTCCGGTTGACAGCTCACTGTATGCCGTCGAGGCGGCGCTACAGGTTGGTGATACTCTTGTAGCCGACTCGATTATCGACAAGCGCCTGTCTGAGATAAGAAACGATACAGGTGAGGAAAGCGCGGCCTATATCGACGCACTGACATCATTTGCGTCACTGTATTACCAGGTCGGGCTTTCTGCACAACAGAGCAAGTTACTGGATATCGCGGTCAAGCTGGCTTCCGCGGTCTATGGTCAAGACAGTCCCAAACTTGTGGATATGCTGATAGACCTCGGTGGGGCGCTATCGGGGCCTGATGACTCGCAACTGGCGTTGCAATATCTCCAACATGCCGCAGAGATTATTGACAAGAAGCTGAATGGAGCGCATCCGCGACTTGATGTGTTGGAGAGCGCCCTGGCGAATGCATATTTGGACCTTGAAAACTATCAGGATTCATACACGCATTTTGAACGCGCCGCGCAAGCCGCTCGCGAAATCTACGGCAAGGACAGTCCCAAAAACGCCGAGGCCCTGGTGTCACTTGCCTCGGCGGACTACATGGCGGGCTTTCCAAAGCGCACAGAAAAGCACGCCCGGCGGGCTGTGGAGATCTTTCGGAAGAATCCGCAGTCCCCGTCTGGCGGCTATCCGGTGGCGCTGAACTGGCTCTCGGCGGTATATGAAGACCAGGGGCGCTGGCGTGAGGCGCTGGAGATACAGCAGGAAGCCGTTGACGTGCAACGTTCGTGGCCTTTTGCTCCGCCTTTCAAATACGCCCTGGCATTCTATTCGATGGCTACCTATTATCAAAACTTAGGTATTGAAGATTCTTCGCGATTGATGTATGCAGACTATGTTCGGCAGACCGGGGTTGAGGAAGGCAAGGCGTCTAATGAATATGTCATTGCGCTGGAACTGCAAAAAGTTGGGGCGCTTACTTCCGGTGACACTACCGGCGCGTTGGCAATCGCCCAGGAGCGGGTAGCGGTCGCACAATCTGTGCGCTCCGCCGATGACACAGAGCGTGTCTTGTCTCTGGTAGGGCTTTCTAAAATGTATTCTCTCAATGCTCAGACAGATTCTGCGGAAATAATCGCAGACAGCGCATGGAATCTGGCTAAACGAATCAACGGCTCTGATGCGCCTGTGGCAGTCGAAGCGGCAGAACACGAAGCGTTGGAGAATCTTGTGCAGATGCAACGCGCCGCCGGGCATCTAACGCAAGCCGAAACAAACGCCGGTGTCTATCTTGCGCCGTCGCGAACGGGTGACTCACTTCGCTATGATTCGTTGAAAATCATTTCCGACATGGAAACTGCGTCAACGCTTATGTTACAGCATAGATATGATGAGGCCGAGCCATTGCTGTTGGCCTTACTCACTGCGCAGGAGCGTCGGTACGGGAAGCATACCAGTCAGGTGTTCCTGACGCTGTGCAACTTGACACATCTCTACTTCAAGTCCAACCGCTACGGAGAAATGCAACATGTGGCTCAGCGGGCGCTTTCGATAGCGCCGCAGGATATGGCCGGTGTTCACGGTTATCTGGCGCGACTGTATGCCGAATTGGTTTATCCGGTTCGCACACAGAACAACTACACGGAATCACAACGGCTAATCGACAGAATGCGCGAAGAAGCGTTGCAGGACGAGTTCGCGCGGGACGCGCTCTATTTGCAGGCGGAAAGCTATCAGGTCGGGTTGTTTATTGAATTGCGCGAATTCACCGAGGCGGATTCTGCGGTTTCTGTTGCTGTGAGTTACGCACATGAAAGAGGGCTGGATACGACATATTTCGCTATGGAGCTCTCCGACCGGAAAGCTGAGGTATTTCTCAAAACAGAGAGATTTGATAGCGCTATCACATGGTATCAAAAGACGTTCATAAATTACACAGCGGCAGGGGCCACTGATACGGCGCTGGCTGTCAACGTGTATGATGGATTGGCGCAAGCCCTGGCGTTCTCCGGCAACAATGACAGCGCCATGAAATGT
>CAZFAL010000183.1:0-5578 GCA_964516945.1 uncultured Ignavibacteriales bacterium | reverse complement strand
CCATCGAATTTGCCGAAGGCATCAATCCATACCGATCACCAACGACGCCACGCGCGTCGCTCGTATGGAAGCCTCTCCGGAGGACGTACATTCAAACATTATGCGTCTCCGTTTGACGACCGCGACAATCCCTCATGGTCCGCGTCTGCGAGACTAAGGAGAACCATCAGTCGACATTTCGAAACATTTGTCGCGGGCTCTATTGTCTCTGTCCGTGGCGGTTCGGGAAACTACAACGTCGCCGGTATTGCCAATATCAACAACACTGAAACCGGATTCAAAGGCGGAATTGAAGTCAATATTGGCAGGCGGGGCAGGTTAACCTGGAATGAAACATTTTCATATTTCTATCAGTCTTATAACTCCTTTGACAGGCAAGACATTTTCCACTACAATCGCGTAGACAAAGAGATACTTGTGAACAACAAACTGACATGGCGTATCCGGCGAGGTTGGCAGCCGCGCTTGTCTTACACATATCAGCGCAGTACAACCAATGCGTCCACAAATGCAAGTGATGTCGGCGCATTCACCTCGTATCGTTTGGGCCTTCAAATTCTTCGTTACTTCTAACAGCTACTTGTTCTCGCGCCCTGCAATAAGCAGAAGTTGCTCTCGTATTGTGGCGTGGGCATGCCTGCCCATAATATACAGCTCATTAGAACCTCTGAACAAGTCTGCGCGAGATGGGACACCGGAGACTTGCGTCTTCTGTATGGCTATTGCAGCGCTCTGCACAGCCATGCGGCCTGTTTCATTTTGCAAACCTACAAGATAACTATTCCATGCAAATCACCGCACGGGCGCTGTCTGAATTGTCAGAAATTGAACAACATGGACTCAAATATTCGACTGCCTGTCTTCAATGCCGATACCTCGTATAACACAAGAAATTGATATGAAACGACACTGAATTCAAAGCAGTTGTGTCGTCGGGAACAGTGAGGCAACTACAATAATTCAATTACAATGCTATTAGTCTGCGAGGTTCAAGAGGTGGAACACACAACAGTAACACGTAATGCGCTTGTCAAAACGGCGCCGGGGGGCAAAACGCACAGCGGTACATCCATCGCCATTTTCGTGGCGCTCTTATGCGCGGCGCTACTCATCGGCGCACAACCGTCACCGGCCCAGACACTGGCGCCGTCCGCCAAATCCGGTGTAACACTGAAGAAACGTCACAAAAGACGGAGACATCACAAGCGAGTCAAGCGTCCGACCAAATTCGACGGCTATGTTACTCTCGGTAGCTACTACGATAACAATGTGTTCGGATACTCCGACTCTGACAGAACAGTCTTCTCAAGCCAAACCAAACCGGAGAGATTCCCAATCGACCAGATAGATGATGTTGTCACTTCGGTGGCGGCGCGCGGCGATATCGTTTGGAGCAGAAAACGACGCTCGAACTGGCGGTTGCGCTTTCGCTATGACGCCTCTCTGTATCAGAGTAATACGTTCCGCAACAACAATCAATTCGGCGTTGAGCTTCGGCGGAAGAAGAGACATTCCTATACAGAACTCTCTGTACTGTGGACACCAAACTACTATCTCAGACATTTGTTCTGGAGCCCCACAAAAGGATCAGTATTGCGCACAGCTTCCGACCCCACCTATGTAGCGGCTAATCTGTCGAAAGTCGGGCTCTATTTTGAACATGAGCGCCGTCTCGCGCGTCGACTGTATGGTCGCATTACACTCGGCTATGTTATCAAGAATTATGGCGCGCCATTCGATGAACGGGACAACAACGGCTTCTCTGTCGCCGCACAGTTGCGCAAAGTCTTCACAAGGCGTTTTGAGGGCTATCTCGGCGGTTTTGCCGGCTCAGTGAATTCCAGCGCCTCTGATTACAATGTGGCCGGTATAGCTGATATTGGGAACACTGAAACCGGATTTAGAGGCGGATTCGAACTCAAACTCGACAAGCGCGGCAGATTCAGATGGAATGAATCCTTCTCATACGCACATCAATCCTACAACACTTCGGATATCGCGGACATATTCCACTACAACCGATCAGATAATGAGGTGCGTTGGAGCAATCGCCTGACATGGCGCGCCGCCAGACAGTGGCAGCCCAGAGTGTTCTACACACTACGCAACAGCAGTAGCAACGTTCAGCCGGGTGTCAGTGATGTAGGCGCATTCAATTCGAATCGTTTTGGCGTGCAAATACTGCACTACTTCTAACAGGCCTGCCGATAGAAATCGAACCGGCAATAGTAGCCTACAGAAGAGCAAATATCGATTGCACTGAAACAATAGAATGGCGGGCCTTACACGACGAGTTTCCAAAGAGCATAAGCTCGGCTGAAGTCGTTGAGAGCCATCATGTTTACTTCAGCAGAACCATCTTCTTCGAGGCCGTAAACTCCCCGGCGGTGACTTTGTAGAAGTACATCCCGCTGGCGACTTCTTTGCCGTGCGAATCGGTTGCGTCCCAGGTGACAGAATATGTCCCGGCGGACTGCTCGCCCTGCGCGAAGGTCTTCACTGTCTGGCCGAGGACATTGTAGATGCTGACTGTCACATCAGCTTTGACGGGTAATGAATATGAAATGACTGTTGTCGGATTGAACGGATTCGGGTAGTTTTGATTAACTGCGAAAGTTTTCGGCAGGGCTGTCCCATTGTCGCCGGCCCCATCACCGTTGTCGTCGCCGATACCGGTTAGGATGTCGGTGGTGAAGAGCGCATAGGTTCCTGCTTCGCTAATCGGGACAGTCACTTCATTGAAGAACGTGTCCACAGCGCCGCCAACCAATTCCCATTCTGACGTTGCTTCCTGCCAGTGAAACACGCGGAGTTGCGACTCTTCATTGAACTGGCTTGCAGTCGATTGCAAATCATCATCTGAATAGCGCAGTGTCAGATCGTTGTCACCTGCCAGCGTTCCTGAGGGCTGATAACCGATAGAAAGAGCGTCTCCGGCCTGAAGCGACTGTGGGTCCAATCCATTGCGCAGAACCGGATATGCAGTGGAGGCCATGACAACCTGCGATAGCGCCAGGCCGCTGTCGAGCAGTAAGATACTGGCGCCTTGCGGTCCCATCATTTCGAATCTCCCGACACTATCCGGTGTGTCAGTGAGATAGTACACCGGGAAGAAGAATGTGGCTCCTGAGTCATCTTGCGCCTCTATCTGGAATCTGCCGCCGCTACGCAAACTGTCACTCATGGTCAGTGTGTAGCCGTTAGTCGCTGGACTGAAAACCCCGGAACTTACCGCGCTACCATCTTCGATATGTGCAAAGCTCGGAGGGCTGGAGAATTGCGAGGAGGAGAACAATGTGTAGTTGAAACCAGCCGATGTTGGCTCGACTTTGCTCACGAGATTGTGAGCGCCTTGCACTTCCTGCAATGCGATGACAAGACTGTCACCTGCGGCGTAACTCGTGAAGGCGTTTCCCCGACGGCTCACCCCGGAGCTCCCTATTGTGGCTTCGCCATAGAGCCACGTACGGGGAGGTACGGCGGCATAACCGCGAGATAAGGTTACATTCATATTGTCGTAGAAGCCCGACGCCAGGATTTTGCCCGTTGCCGGTACGCCAAGAGCCCAGATTTTGCCACTGTCAGAAGTCAATCCCTGATAAACCTCTCGTCGGGTGGCCAAATCAAGGGAAGTTACAGCGATTGCCGGAAAACCAGGAGGTGGCGCTCCACCTTGTAATGTGAATTCGATATTAAGGTCTCTACCTGTCGGAAGTGTCGGAGAAATAGGAAAAACTACACGGGCGCCAACATCGAAGGAGATATTGTCTGTGCTGTCAAAAGGCCCGGGCAGATAGTCAAGACCATTGGGTAAAGCGCGCTCAGCTGGCTGAAAGATAGGTGTCGGGATCCCACCGTAGACACCTTCATATACCGAATCCACCACCTCCCAGCATGAAGCTTTGTATTTCTGCCACTGCAAGTTTTTTTGGCAGGCCGTGTCAACATAACGATTAGCAATGGACATTTCTGACGAATATTTTCCACCATTGGGGTAATTATTGTCCATGTAACCATAGTTTGGAACGGCATCACAGTGAACAAACTTCTCTTGACCATCGGCGGCTGTATATTCGTCCCTAAAAGACAATCCATAGTGCCCAAACTCATGAGTCATCATGCGAAATGAAGTCTCATCACTTATATCCAGCGGTTGTTCAGCGTATGACCTGTTGCGATCCGCCTTCGTGGTACCGTAAAACTTTCTTGGCAGAAAAATGTGACCCTGTTCTATGCTCGCTTTGCTCGCAATAGCCCCAAAATTAGCGTGTGGCCAGACCATGTTACTAGCATGAATCTGTATGTCAGCGGAGGCCCAGTTTCTTCCGTTGTCATAGATGCGCACAGTATCAAGTCGCATCTGTCCATCGCTGACATCATAGAAATAGTTTGCAAATCCCCGGAAACTGGCTTCAGCGTTTTGCAAAAAGTCCACTGTTGCGTCCCATTCGATGGAAACAACAAGATTAAACGCCAGCGTCGTATGATCCAGCGTAGCAATCTGTACAGCCGAGCTGTCAAGTACCAGTTGATAGCTTGCATCCCCTAAAGTGTCAAACTTCATATTGTCGAGTGTTATCGAGTACTGATTTGATGGATGCCTTTTGCTGGCTTCCCTGTGCACTACTCTGGATAAACGCACCGTGTCACCGATTGCCAGCGCGCCGCTCGCCAGGAGTGGTGTGAGATCTATTTGGCCAACAGCGTCTGTTCTGACAAAATCAACAAACGTTTCGTCGAACACGGGTCTGTTGTTAGAAACAATAGAGAGGTCGAAAAACTGTAAAAAGAGCACCAGGCCGTTGTACGCCCGCACTACGAGATGTTTTTCCCCAGTTGTGGTATCGGGGGGACTGGTAATTGTCCATTGTGAAACATTGCCGGCCGGTTTTCCGCCGGCTGTTTCAAAGTCGCCCACGACCCAGAGACGATCTCCATCCACTGCCAGGCCAAAAACTGCAGGGGTCCTGACTTTCGAAACGCCACTGCCAAGATTCTCAAACACCGCTCCCTCATGGCGAACTATGGTCTCTTTGTCAAGATTGAGCTGGTCACGACCACCGATGAACAGGCCGGCGCTTGTCGAAACCATCGCTTGCGGTGTGAAATTCAGCGGATGTGTTCCACCTCGTGAACTACTCTCATGAATCATGCGCGCAATCAATTCTTTTCCAACACCTCTCTCGCCCAATAACAACATAGGGATCTCCGATTGCGAATATACCTGCAACTGATCTACAAGGGTACGCATCAAAGGGTCTCCATAGACTAGTCCAAATCGTGATGTTGCATTGTCACCAACCAAGGGGACACTCACTGTAGGACTCGTTTCACGTCTGACACTTAGTACGACACCAACAAAACGGGCCAGGGCTGCAAGAAACTTGGAGTCAACATGGCGGAAGTACGACTTGAGAGAATGATGGGCAAGGTAAAGGGCGCCTTTGCGACCAGTCCGTGTCGTAAAGGGGTAGCTGGCGACTGATAGTATATTGTACGTCGCGACACTCTTGTAACTCTTGGTTAGTTCAGACGTGAGCGCATCATCTATCACATACGACTCCTGAGTGATAGAGCT
>CAZFAL010000182.1:0-5586 GCA_964516945.1 uncultured Ignavibacteriales bacterium | reverse complement strand
GACCGTCTGGCGCGACGTGACGACGGCTCGGTGGAGATTATTGATTACAAATACACACGGGGTATCCCGCGTAAGCAGGACCTTGAGCGCAATCCGCAATTGGGATTGTATCAGACTGCGCTCTATCAGCTTGCCGCGGAGGAAAACTGGCTGGGGTTCGATGATGTGCGGATTCGGATGATTTACTTGCGGCAGGGTGAGGAGTTTTCCACAAAGCTCTCGCCGGATGTTCTCGATGAGTTACGCGAGCAGACATTGCAGAGGATTCTGGAAATCAAGCGAGCTCAGCGTGACAATGACTTCCCGCCCAAAGTCGGGGCGCTGTGTCAATGGTGTCAGTATGAGGAAATCTGCCCGGCGAAGCGGCATGAGTTGATGGTTGAAGATGAGCTGACCGCTGATGAGGAAGCCCTCCGCGCGCAGGAATTCGCCGAGCGCTATTTGGAGCTGGTGAAAGTCGAGCGACAGGCGAAAACCGAAAAAGAAGACCTCAAAGAGCAAATCGCCAAACTGGCGCGCAATCTTGAAGTGAAAACTGTCGTGGGCAAACAGGGCAAGATCAATATCACAGACAAGGAAGTCCCGCAATTCCCGACTAAGACACAAAACTCCGATGCAGTAGTCGCTATCGCCTCGGCGGTCAAGGAAACGGATTTTGATTTGTTCGAACTATACGCTGATGTGAATCTCAAGGAGTTATTCAAGGCCTACGACAAAGAGCAGTTACCGGAGCCGCTCCGCGAAAAACTGGCGCCGTTTGTCGTCAGCAGGCCCTCGCTGATCCTGCGCACGAGCTACAAAAAGGCGGGGAGTGATGAGGAGTAGGGGGCTATCGTCAAAATGCTGGCGGCGCATTGTTACCGTGAGCGCCAGCAAGACAATATAGTCAACAAGGCAAAGAAATTGTACCCCACCCCTTGGGGTGGGCTTTGCGAATTCAAGTATGAAGCTGAAACATTACGACAACCTTGGTCATGTACGATTCGTCACTTTTTGCTGTCATAGACGGCTTCCTCTCCTCACGTCCCCACAAACTGTTGTGCCGGTTCTGACGGAAATAGCTTCTGCAAGGTCGGAGTATCGTTTCAAACTACTGGCCTATGTTATCATGCCAGAGCATGTTCATTTGGTTCTCCTGCCTGAGGCAGAAATTGCCTTGGGCAAAATGATAGGCGAAGTCAAGTCCCGCTCCGCACGTGTCGCGCTTGCGGCACTAAGAGGGACAGGTGTTGCAGCGCCGGGTTCTCTGACAGTTATTCGTGACGGTAAAGAGAAACTTGCTTTCTGGCAGAGACGATGCT
The DNA here is from genome assembly GCA_964516945.1 of uncultured Ignavibacteriales bacterium. Taxonomy (GTDB): domain Bacteria; phylum Zixibacteria; class MSB-5A5; order GN15; family JACZUZ01; genus JAJRPJ01. The sequence continues at coordinate 4,285 of CAZFAL010000182.1, read as the reverse complement.
ACGATCACAACTGTCGTACTATTGAGAGCGTTTGGAGATGTGTCAAGTACTGCCATGAGAATCCGGTCAAGCGCGGCTTGGCTCAGAGATCTGTTGAGTGGATTTGGTCAAGCGCCGGGGCATATTTAGGCGGGACGACATTAATTCCAGTCGATTTGCTGTGTGACAAAATCCCACCCCAAGGGGTGGGGTACAAAATAGAGGCGGGGCAGGCCCCGCCTCTATGATTGCCTCTTGAGAGTTCTCTGACTACTTCTTCGACTTCTTACCGGCCTTGTCTTTGGGCTTGACGGCCAGTTCGCCGTTGATAACCACTTCCGGATGAACCTTCAATTGCAGATTGCCGTCTTTCATATCGCTGTAAATGAACAGCAATGAGTTCTGCGGCGCGGTGGTGGTGGTGTCGACTTTCAGGCCCTTTTTGCTGTCACCGTCGGCGTGCAAATAGACTGTAGCCAAAGTGCCATTACCCGACGCCAAAGTCTTGGCGTGCGGACTGAGCGCCGCTATCAGGCCAATTGTCAGGCGTTGAATCGCGCTGTCGGCGCGCGCCAGTTTGATTTGGAAATGGTCAACCCGGCCGCCGGTGAAAATCGTGGAGTCAACATAGACCCGACGTAACCCGGAGGTGAATTTCAACGGAATCGACAGCCCGAACAATTCCTCATCATTGAATGTCGAGACATCGACAGTCCAGGCGCTTTTACCGGTGGATTCGACATTGACAAACAATGTGTCTCTTTCTCCAAGTGGGTCGGGCGCTTTGCTTTCGGTGTCTGAGCCGGAGCGTGAGGCGGTAGAATCCTGTGCAAAGGCTGTGGCCGAGTGTGCGAGCAGAAGAATCGCAAGCAGGCCGCTCAAAGCGCCGATGCGGGGTAATGTGTTGTGGATGCTGAACTTAGACATTTGAGTTGACACTCCTCTTTATACTGAATTCGTACTGTGTTCTTTTCGATACTTTCTTTGATTGGCTGGTGTTATCTAACCGCATATAACATAGTCCGATACAACATCGCCTGATACAAATATCGGCGTATTCCGGTTCAGAGTTACTTTTTCGCCTGCGGGAATATGTATCTATCTCTCTGCTGATTCTTTCTTGCGCGATATCTCAGGAATCAGACCGGATTGTCGTCTTCTGAGACAAATGAATATAGTGAAAATGGCCGGAAAGCGCTCACCTTTAGCAACGAATTGGGACTCGCCTGGCAGTTGAGGCCAGTTGGGCTATTGCCCTGACTCCGGCCATGAGGATTTGAAGACCTCAAAAAGCGAATCTGCGGCGGCGGTGTCTGCCAGTTTATCGCGGTAAAGCAGGGCGCCACTGAGGGCGCTGCGGCGGCCGATTTCGCTGGTTTGAAATTTACGGGCGATTTTTTCGAGCGTTTTCGCCGCGTCTGACCAGTTTTCTGAGAGACGGTAGACTTCGGCGATAAAGCTGTAGGCCGTCGCTTCCAATGCGCTACCTGCGCCACGGCGCGCCGCCTTTTTGTAGAAATCAACTGCGCGTTTTTGCCATTCGCTATAGCTACGATCATCACGAACTTTCTTGAAATGCTTGAGAATATCAATATACGCTCTGAATGAGACCTGCGCGTTGGGGAACGTTTCAATCATCCAGCGATACTCATTCTCCGCCCGGTCCCATTTGCCTTCTTCGGCGAAGGATTTGGCTATCAGGTTCTGCGCGACGGCGTTGCGTCCGAAATACTGTGGAAAATCATTCTTGATTGTGTAAATCGCGCTCCGGCAGGAGTCGTAGCTTTTCTTCTGCAAATAGGCCTCGGCTTTTTTGAAGTACAACAGTGGAATATACAATGTGTCATCGCCGGTCAGTCGTTGCGCTTCAATGTCGTCGAGCGAAACCTGCGGACGATTGAGCGAGAATGTGTTTATGTCCCATGAGCGTATTTTCGCCTGGAGGGCTTTGTGGCCGGTTGAATCAATGACCAGATCCAATTCCTTCAACGCTTGCTCAAAGCGCTCCTCTTGTTGATAAAAGACACTCAACAGCGCGTGAATTGACACCGCCAGATTCCCGTTTGGATAGCTCGAAAGCAATTGCACATAATAATTCTCGACACCCGTGACCAGCGAATCACGAGCGGCGCCTTTAGTTAAGTCGCTTTCCACCTGATACTCATTGTATGGCAATTCCAATACGGCGCGAATAACATTGCCTTTGGAATCCAGCGGCGGATAAAAGGCGGATACCAGTCCGTCGTAAATCACTCTCGCGCTGTCCCATTGCCCGGAGAATTGTAGCGCCTTGCCGAGTTGCAGTCTCGCTGTCAGGAGGTTCTGCGGTGGTAGCGTAGCCCTGGCCAACAAGGCGCTGATGGTATTCTGAGCAGACTGATAATCTTTTCTTGCGATGGCAATTTCTTCGGCGCGCTGGGCGGCCGCGAAGGCGATCAACTGCAATTGCCGCCATGCGGTACTGTCCTGCCGTGAGTCCAGACTATCCGCTGAGTTCAATGCGTCCAGCATCACTGTTTGATAGCGCTCACGTAGCGCCACAATTTGCTCCTCAGTAGCAAACTCCGGCTTTATCTGAAGTTTTTCGCGCTCTTTATTGGCCTCAAATAGCGCTTTCTCGGCATTGTAACGCAATTGCAGAGGTCGCGTGTCTTCACAGGCGCTCACCGTCAAAGACAATGCAAGGACTACGATGAGCGCTTTTGTGAGCATGTGGTCATCTGAATTTTGTTTCATATTTCCGCTGTCTTCTACCGGTCCGGGCTGAGCATGATTGCCGCCGCTACAGTATCAGGGTGAGGTCGCCATGTCAATATTGAATGTGATAAGGGCGCTCCTCTGCCGCAGATCATTTTTGATGGTGATTTGACGCAGATTCGGCCATCGCGGGTCTTTGCAGCCTGTTATCACTCTTTGGGCCTAATGCGCAGAGATAACTGAGACAAGAGATAACTGAGACAAAACAAAAGAGATAAGAGATATAGCAGAGCCAAATGAACCACGTAAGAAACACGAGGAGTTGTTTGCGATGACCACAAAGACAGGCCCGGCAGCGCCGGCAAAAACAGTAGAGCCACGGCTCGAATCACTCAAACAGTCACACCTGCGTGGCGCCACAGCCAATGTCGCTTTCGGCGGTTCCCGCTCCGGCGGTTCGCTCATCTGGCGCGCCGGGGAAATCTCCACACAGGAGTTTCCAATTCGGCTGTACCGGTTTCTGAAAGAGTCAATCCCGGTGGTCAGCAGTTGTATCTGGACCTGGAGCCGTCTGGTGTCCGCCCCGTCGGAGTATCGCCTACCGGATACTATCAGCGATTCGACACGCAAATCCGCGCAACTGGTTCTCGACGGTCTCACCCGGCGCTTATTGCCGTTTCGTTTCCGGCGCACCGGGGGCTTAGCGGCCTTCATGCCGATGATGTTCGACGGGCTGTTCACTGACGGCGCCTTTGCCGGATTTGTCGAGCTTGCATCTGACAAGTCACAAATCGCGCGTTTTTCAGCGGTCGATGTTTCGTCAATTCGGGCGCTCACAAAAGCCAATGGTCAGACCGGACTGGTCCTTGAAACCGAACATGGCGCAGTTGACCTCGACCGGCCGGACTTTCACTATTTTGCGCTGAATACCGATCCGCTCTCCGGACTCGGACGCTCTATTCTCAGCTCAATTCCATTCGTCTCTTATGTAGAGCGTCAACTGGTTGATGACATGCGTCGCGCCAGTCACAACAGCGGCTTTCATCGCCTGCATATCACCGTCCGGCCTCCGGAGCGCCAGCCCGGTGAAACAGACGCCGATTACAGCGACCGCGCCAATGAATACTTCGACAACACCGCGCGTATGATTCGCCAGACCGGTGTGGACGACAATCCGGTCACATGGGATGACATCAAAATCGAATACATCGGCCCGACACAGGGCAGAGGCGGCTCGAATGCGGAGGCCTGGTTTGTCAAACATCGGGCGATGATTGAGGAAATCTGCGCGGGCGCCAACCTTGCGCCGTTTTTGCTTGGCTATTCATTCGGCGCCACCGAAACCTGGAGTTCATTCAAGTATGATCTGGTGCGCAGACAGGTGGAGGGTATTCAGCAGGAGGCCGCACGTCTGATGGAATGGCTTGGCAATCTTGAACTGGCGCTGGCCGGGTTTGATTTCTCCTGTGAGTTTGTCTTTGATAATCGCATCAGTCATCAGGCGCTGGAGCGCTCGCAGATCCGTAGTGGCGAAATTGACGGGATAGTCAAATTGTTTGACGCCGGACTACTCGACAAAGACGAAGCCGGCGCGATTGCGCGGAGAGCG
>CAZFAL010000181.1:0-5630 GCA_964516945.1 uncultured Ignavibacteriales bacterium | reverse complement strand
GGGGCCGGACTTGGATTTCTCGCCACAGATTTTGTCAATCTCATCAAGGAAGATGATGCCGGACTCCTGCGCGCGAGTCAGCGCCTCGCCGATTACTTCATCCATGTTCACCAGTCGCCCCATTTCCTCCGCCACGAGTATCTTGCGCGCTTCAGAAACAGTTGTCTTGCGGCGCTTGGTTTTCTTGGGCATCATCCCGGAGAACATCTCCTGAAAGTTCGAGCCCAACTCCTCCATCCCCTGCGGAGTGAAGATTTCCACCACCGGGAAGTTATTCTGTGTGACATCAATCTCGACCATGCGGTGGTCGAGCTTGCCTTTTTCGAGCATCACACGGAATTTCTCGCGAGTTTTTGATGTTACATCATCAGACGGCTCTTCAGCGGCGCTCTGCCCGGCTGAATTATCCGGCTGTTCCGGCTCATCACCGAAACCGAATCCTCCGGGCGCGCCGGGCAACAGTCGCGCCAGCTCGGCGGGGAAACTCGGCGCCGACGGCTTCTTTTTCTTTTTGGCTCTTGGCAGAAGCAAGTCCAGTAGTTTCTCGGTCGTGTTTTCTTCTGCCTTTTTGCGCACCTGCTCGCCTTTTTCGCGCTTAATCATATTGACCGCAAGGTCCACCAGATCACGCACCATCGATTCGACATCACGACCAACATAGCCCACCTCGGTGAACTTGGAGGCCTCGACTTTGACAAACGGCGCGCCGACAAGGTCAGCCAGTCGCCGCGCGATTTCGGTCTTGCCGACACCGGTGGGGCCTATCATGATGATATTATTCGGCAGGATGTCATTGCGGATTTCTTCCGGAGCGCGTCTGCGGCGCCAGCGGTTTCTGAGCGCGATGGCCACTGATTTCTTGGCGGCGGCCTGACCGATAATATACCGGTCGAGCGCCGAGACTATCTCGCGCGGCGTCAGGTAACTTTCGTCATTGACCAACACTCCGGGATGCGTCACTGAATTCTTCGAAGAGTCAGCCCCCGAACCTCCGGTCTGGCTTTTAGCCGTACTCTTCTTCGGATTTGCTTTTGCTGACTTTTTCGCGGCGGGTTTCGCATTCTTTGTCGGGGGAGACGGTTTCTTGCCGTCTGTCGGAGCTTTTGTGGCGCTGTTCTTCATTTGCACTGTCATGATGAGTTATAATGTTTCCACTTGAATGTTCTGATTAGTAAAGACACATATATCTGAGGCAATCTCCAATGAGCGCCGCGCTATTTTCTCGGCGGTCATTTTCGGGGCTTCGGAAACCAGCGCCCGCGCCGCCGCGAGCGCATAGGAGCCACCGGAGCCAATCGCCAGAATGCCGTCATCCGGCTCAAAGACATCACCGGAGCCGGACAGTAAAAACGTATTGCCGGAGTCGGCAACAATTAGTAGCGCCTCGAGTTTTTGCAAGTATTTGTCCGTGCGCCAGTCTTTGGCCAGCTCCACCGCTGATCGGGCGAGGTTGCCGGAGTATTCCTCAATTTTGCCTTCAAAGCGCTCAAACAATGTCAGCGCATCGGCCGCCGAACCGGCAAAGCCGGTGATAATCTGGTTGTCATACATCCGCCGCACCTTGCGCGCATTGGATTTCATCACCGTATCGTCAAATGTCACCTGACCGTCGCCGGCCATCGCCACATGGTTGTTGTGCCGCACACAGATAACTGTCGTTGAGCGCACTGTTGTTGTCTTCATCTATTTTGTTTCCTCTGCAGGTTTCATGCTAAGCATATACGCCGAAAAGGGCTCAGGTTTCCCGTTCTCGCCGGAATAATTGTAGCTTTTCGACCAATTCAATGGCAAAGAGAATCCCGGGAGCGTCCCGGCCCTCTCTGCGGCTATGATACACCTGTGCGCCCCCGGACGCAAACAGGAGCGCGGATGAGGTTTTGCAGGTTTTCAGGTGTCCGGAACCGGTCGCCCACAGTTGTGTTCATGTGAGAGAAAGTCCATTTGAAACGTAGGGGCTTAGCGCGCTAAGCCCGGTTTCGATTCAAGCGGGATATCACGCCAACGTAGGGGCAGGGTTTCCCTGCCTTTGTCACGATTTATGTGTTCCTGCCTGAATCAGAACGAGGGCGCCGAAACGGACGCCCCTACGATATGAGGGGTTCCTGCTTAACTCGTGGGAAGGCACAGCGCGCTGTGCCCCTACAGGGAACCGGTCAACCGGTCGCCCGCAGGCGGAAATCCAGTCAAGCCCGCGCGGGCACAGCCCTCTGAATTCTCCTTGCTTGAACGGGTTCCGCTGCCTATGTTCTTGCAGTGATAGATCTCGAATGAAGATGAGGATGGATGTATTTGAATTCATGGGGAAAAGAGTCTGACTTCTCGCACCGCAAGCTGGGCGGCCCCCGTGAATGTTTCTTGAAGGAGTATCCAAATGATACGCAACATAGTTAGAGTCACATTATTTGTCGTGGGGGCTTTCTTGTTTTCAGGTTGCCCTCCGACAATGGAAGTGTTCTATGAAGACTTGAGCTTTGCCAACAATTCCAACCAGTCTGTCGAACTCTTCCTAAATCTTCACTATCCTGATAGTTCATTTGAAAAAGTCATAGGCGACAAATATGTGGAATCAGGGAGTGAAATGTTCGTTGGCGCCTTCTACCAACTTAAAGCGCTCCCAGGACTCACGATATTTGTATTCGACCATTCGTATGTGCGTTCCCAATGGAGTGAGGGCGCTGGACAACCTCATGAATACCTCTCACAGGATAGTATATTAGCCAAGTATACTGTTACAAAAACGCAGTTAGACAGTCTTGGTTGGAGGATCGTGTATCCGTAATATCCGGCAGGTCGCCCACAGCTTGCTGTGGGTTCCTGTCGTAAATAGTTTCTGTTTTCATACATGTGTATCACAGTAGGAATCACTTCAGTTGAAATGTAGCGGAGAATCGACGTCGGAGCTTTCCCACAGCAAGCTGTGGGCGACCTGACTGTGCACATGGGTCTTTCGCACAAATGACCCGTGGCACGGGCGTCCCGCCCGTGAATCATGAGCAGGATGCCCATGCCACAATAATCCTCTACATCACGCCCGCGGGTGGGCTTTTTTGTAGGCCTCTTTCAGGCGGGCGCTGGAGACTTTGGTGTATTTTTGGGTGGTGGCCAGCGAGGCGTGACCGAGTAGCTCCTTGATGGCCATCAGGTCGGCGCCGCCGTCGAGCAGGTGCGTGGCGAATGAATGACGGAGCATGTGCGGTGTCACACGCCGCCCCAATCGCTCCCGTCCAAGTTTGAGAATGATTCTGTCAATCGAACGCACCGAAAGTCCTGCGCCGCGATTGTTCACCAACAGCCAGCCCTCATCGGCGCTGTCGGTTTGCCGGCTGTCAAGAAAGGCGCGCCGCGCGACAATGTATTCGCCTATAACACCCTTGACCGCCTCGGTCAGCGGCACAAAGCGTGACTTGGCGCCTTTGCCCTTGACCTCGGCGATTTCTCTGCCGCGTTCGATGTCGCGCAGTTTGAGCGATGCGACTTCCTGCCGTCGCAATCCGGTGACATACAGAATCAGCGCCAGCAGATGATTACGCAAAGACAGGAAATCCGACGTGTCAGGCGCGGTGACAAGCTTGCGCGCTTCGGATTCGGATAGCCCTTCGGGGAGTTTTTCACTGAATTTGAGATGCGAGATGGAGAAAATATGACGCCCAGGCGCCCCGGCGCTTTTGAGGAACATCTGAAAATGACGCAGAGCCGACAGAAACCGCGCCAGCGAGCGGGCGCTGATACCTTCGCGCCGACGTTGCGCCAGGAATGTCCGCAGAATCACCGGCTCGGCTTTGGCTCCGGAGGTCGAATTATCCTGCAAATACACCACCCAGGGCGCAATATCCCGCAAATACGCCGCCCTCGTATGCGGCGAAATCCCGAGGTCGTTTTCCAGCGCAAGTCGGTACTTGCGGTAAAGTTTCTCTAATGGGCGCTCCGGTGTCATGCTGTAGGATACGAAGACCGTCGGCTGATAGACAAGTTAAACTACAACAGGAGTTGAACCAGCCGGGCGCAGGGCGCCGCACTAAACCCGTAGGGGCACAGCGCGCTGTGCCCTCTCACGAATTAAGCAGGAACCCCACCTATCGCAGGGGCGCCGCACCGCTTGCGGTGCGATAAAGATGTACAGTTCGCATTTTCACTGCCTCAGAAACATCTTACCACCGGGTCGCCCACAGCTTGCTGTGGGTTAACTTCGATGATTGTGTGGTAGACCGGTTTTATAGATGGCAGAATAATTCGTGACTTACCCACCGCAAGCGGTGGGCGACCTGGTTAAGTTTCATGGCCAGTATTCCTTCATCTTGATAACAATATGGTCATAGAATCAACGGTGACTCCTGTGTTCGTATTGACGATTTTGGTTTTATAGCCCTGACGGCGAAAGGAGAGTTTCGCTACCGGAGCAAATGCCACCAGCCCGAACTCTCCGAGACTGTCCGTTGTGGCAAGCGTTGGGCCTGACAAAGTGTCATCTGTCGAGACAACAACACTATCCAACAAAGAACCGGAAACACTATCTGACACAACACCAAGATAGTTGAATGCCTTATCCGCAATAGTCTCTGACTGACAGGAGCCAAGGGCCAACACTACCAATAGTGTCCCGAACAATACGATTGGTTTCTTCATGATTCTACTCCTTTCACTTTGTCAGTAGAACAACCTGCGAATCAACAAGTGCACTTGCGCTCGTACTAGTATTGACTATTCGGGTCCTGTAACCCTGGCGCCGAAAAGTTAGTCGAGGAGCGCCGCCGCCAAATAGTTCCAATCTATATTCGCCAAGACTATCCGTGAAGCTCTGAACCACGGGTAACAATGTGTCTCCAATTACCACCTCCACACTGTCAAGCGGAGTCACCGAAGCGCTATCGAATACAACACCCACATAAGAAAACAGCCTATCCACGTTCTTCTTGCCCCCGCAAGAGCCAAGCGTAAGCGCTATCAACAGCGTCCCCAATAATACAATTGGTTTCCTCATGATCTAATTTTACTCATTGTTTCTGGATTCCTATGGTTGGCCGTTGCCCGGCAAGTAAAGTATACACCTTCGGCACATAACCGGTCTTGCGAAAGACGAATGGCAGTTTGTCTGAGCCGGTGATGTTGAAAAACTGAAAAAAACCACTACTATCGGTAGTAAGTGTGATAAATCCAGTAACAGTGTCCGTAGGGTTCACGAGCGCCCCCGCTATTGGAATTCCTGAAGCGCTATCCTGAACAATGCCTTCAAACTTGGTCGATTCAGAGTCGAGGACAATATCTTTCCCCTCGCACATAGTGAGAAAGAACAATGCCGTGACACCCGCTACAATTAGAGATATTTTTTTCATTTCCCCCTCCAGAAATGTTTTTTCGAATACTCTCCTACTTTGTCAGGATAACGCCCCCCCCCTTCATGTCAAGGACTCTTTCAAGAAAATGCTAACAATATTGCAGGGCGCCGCACTACACCCGTAGGGGCACAGCGCGCTGTGCCCTCTCACGAATTAAGCAGGAACCCCACCTATCGTAAGGCCGCCGTTCCGGCGCTCTTGTAACTGTTTCTGCAGGGACACATAATTCGAAAAAAGGCGGGGAAACCCCGCCCCTACGTCAGCGTAGTGTCCTGCTTAATTCGCAACCGGGCTTAG
>CAZFAL010000180.1:0-5650 GCA_964516945.1 uncultured Ignavibacteriales bacterium | reverse complement strand
GGCCATGTCGGGTTTCTACGGCGCTAAAGCGCCAGCGGAACCCGACCTACTTTCTGTCAGTGATGGGCACACTCTGTCATTCTGAGCGTAGCGAAGAATCTTGTTTGATGTTGGCAGAATGTATCGAGAGTAGATCCTTCGCTACGCTCAGGATGATAGGGATAAGGTCTGTTGAAAAAGTCATTTATTGCAGTCATTGCGAGCGATAGCGCGGCAATCTCGTCGAATCATAGCTGGGAGAGCGCCACGTCGTCCGGCTCTCGCCGGACTCCACGCAATGACAATAAAAGGTTTCATACCGCGCCCGATGACAGGAATGACAGGGCGGTATTCAAAGAATACAGCGACAAGAAATAGATTGATTGGGGGATACAAATATGAACTTAGAAAAATTGACACAAAAGAGCGCGGAGGCGCTCAACAGCGCACAGGGGTTGGCGCTGACGGAGAATCATCCTGAACTGACGACCTTGCACTTGTTGCAAGCGTTGCTTGAACAGGACCAGGGATTGACGGCGCAGGTGTTGGCCAAGATAGGTGTGGATGTCAATGCGCTGAAGAGCCGTTTGAGTGACGAACTGGGTAAACTGCCACATCAGGAGGGTGGCGCCGTCGCCCCGACGCAGGAGCTTCAGAAGACAGTCGCGCAGGCCGAGCGTGAGTTGGCGCAATTCGGTGACACATACATTTCCGTGGAGCACTTACTGCTCGCTATGTTTTCCGCGAAGGCGCGCGCGGCGAAGATTCTCGAAGAGTTTGGAGTCAACAAAGAAGCGATTATGAGCGCGCTGGCTGATATTCGTGGCGGAGCGCGGGTTGACAGTGATAATCCCGAAGGACAGTATCAGGCGCTGGAAAAATACACACGTGATTTGACAACACTGGCGCGACAGGGAAAACTCGACCCGGTGATTGGCCGCGAAGATGAGATTCGTCGTAGTATTGAGCTACTGTCACGACGCACCAAGAACAATCCGGTTCTGATTGGTGAGCCGGGTGTGGGCAAGACGGCGGTGGTCGAGGGACTGGCGCAACAAATCGCCAATGGTGAGGCGCCGGAGTCATTGCGCGAGTGCAAGGTGTTGGCGTTGGATTTGGCGGCGCTACTGGCCGGGACCAAGTTTCGCGGTGAGTTTGAGGAGCGCTTCAAAGCGCTACTGAAAGAAGTGACCGCCGCAGAAGGTAAGATTATTCTCTTCATCGACGAGATACACACACTTGTCGGCGCCGGAGCGGTCGGCGGGGCGATGGACGCTTCGAATATGCTTAAGCCGGCGCTGGCGCGGGGTGAGTTGCGTTGTATCGGCGCCACGACACTTGATGAGTTCCGCAAGCATATTGAAAAAGATGCGGCGCTTGAGCGGCGTTTTGCGCCGGTGATGGTTGAGCCGCCGACAGTGGAAGATACAATTTCAATTCTGCGTGGACTCAAAGAGCGCTATGAGGTGCATCACGGAATCAAGATTTCCGACCAGGCGCTGATAGCCGCGGCGAGACTTTCGGACAGGTATATTGCCGACCGGTTTTTACCGGACAAAGCGATTGATTTGGTCGACGAGGCCGCGGCCTCATTGCGGATTTCAATTGAATCAATGCCGCCGGAGCTGGATACGCTTGAGAAACGGATTGCGCAGTTGAATATCGAAAAGCAGGGGATGCGCAAGGAGAAAGACGCCAAGGATCGTTTGAAACCAATTGAAGATGAACTGCATGAGCTGTACGCCAAACGTGATGAATTGAAAACACATTGGCAGAAGGAAAAAGATACAGTTGCGGCGATTCGCGATGTCAAAGAGGAAATCGAACGTCTCAAACATGCCGAAGCCGAGGCGCAACGTGTCAGTGACTATGAGGAAGCCGCACGGATTAAGTATGGGACCTTGATTGAGGCGCAGAAGAAACTTGAGTTTCTGACTCATTCGCTGACTTCAATTCAAAGTACGCGCAAGTTGCTACGCGAAGAAGTTGAAGAGGATGATATCGCCTCAGTCGTGTCACGCTGGACAGGTATTCCGGTGCAACGTCTCAATACCGCGGAGTCCGAGCGTCTGTTGCAACTCGAGGATGAATTACATCAGCGGGTTGTCGGGCAGGAGCGGGCGGTGACGGCTGTCGCTGATGTTGTCCGTCAGGCGCGCGCCGGTTTGTCAGACCCTGACAGGCCGTTGGGTTCATTCATTTTCCTCGGCCCGACCGGTGTGGGTAAGACTGAACTCGCGCGGGCGCTGGCCGAGCAGATTTATGGCACAAAGGATGCGCTGATTCGCATTGATATGTCTGAGTATATGGAGAAGCACGCGGTCTCGCGGTTGATTGGCGCGCCTCCGGGCTATGTGGGCTACGAGGAAGGCGGCCAGTTGACCGAGGCGGTGCGGCGCAGACCGTATGCGGTGGTCCTGCTTGATGAAATCGAGAAGGCCAACCATGAGGTCTTCAATTTGCTGTTGCAATTGCTTGATGACGGTCAGTTGACTGATAATCAGGGGCATACGGTTTCATTCAAGCATGTGATTCTGATAATGACCTCAAATATCGGCGCCGAGCGGATTCTGGAATTGTCGGCGGCGATTTCCGGGGCGAATGCCGCGCATGTCAATGAGCGGATTCGCACTGAGACGATGGAGATGATTCGGAAACATTTCCGGCCGGAGTTTTTGAATCGTGTGGATGAGATTATCACGTTCAATGCACTCGACAAGAACACGGTGACTGAGATTGTGCGTCTGCAGTTCAACCGGCTGGTTGAGTTGCTGGCGGCGAAGGGAATCACAGCGACGTTGACTGACGCCGCGGCGAGTCAGTTGGCCGAGTACGGCTATGATCCGGCGTATGGCGCGCGGCCATTGAAGCGGCTTATCAACAAGGAATTGTCGCAGAAAATCGCCAGAGAGATTCTCAAAGGCGAGTTGAAAGCGGGGATGAAGGTTGAAGTCGACGCCGAGGGCGGTGAGATTGTCATCCGCGCGATGACCGGTGAGTCCAACGCGACTGATAAGTCTGTCGGCGATGAAACGCCTGAGGATGTTGAGGTTGAAGTTACGTCATCTGACTAAGGGCGGAAGGGTTGTTACTGCCAAAGTCAAGTTTCAAGTCATTGCGAGCGAAGCGCGGCAATCCCGTTGATTCATAGTCGGCGGATTGCCACGTCGCTTCGCTCCTCGCAATCACAGGTATACGTTGGTCAACATACTCAGAAGGCGTTACCCTCAAAAAAACATCAACGCTCCGAGGCGGAAGTCGAAGATGTAGCCGTACTTTGGGTCGAACACGCCCGTCCTGTCAAGGAAGGCGACATCGAGATTTATCCCGAATTCCAGCCCAAAGCGCGGAGTGAGGAATGCGTCAAAGCCAACGCCGGTTGAGCTGAGGAAGTTTGTGGTGGTATTGGTGTTGACTACATAAACAGGTGTGGCAGATGAATCGACAAATGAAAAGTATCCGTATGTGTCACGCTGAATGATAGTACCAGCGCCGGTATAGATAAACCCGACAAACGACGGAGGGTAGGATTCTCTGCGGTTGTAGAAATAGTATTGCGCGGCGAGATGCAGGCGCGTGATGGACCGGGAGTCATCGTTGTTGGTTGCCACAGTCGTCGCCACTGATGCTGACGAGAGGATTATTGTTGGTGAACGATGTAGCGTAGAGTGAGAGACCGTCCCGCGCAAGGCCAGGAAACTATTGATCGGCGCAATTACTTTCGCATCAAAGCCGAACCCCAGGTTATTTCTACCGATAAACCGGTCATTGGGTACACTGAAGGTACTTCCCACCCCGCCGGCAATATCCCAAAGCTTGATGCGTGGTTTTGCGGGAGCCGCTGAGCGACGCTGACGAGGCGAGTCCCAGTCTGCGTCTTCAATGGCTTTCGCCTGCTCTGTGTTGGCTGTTCGGACACTGTCTTTGAGTCGCGCCATGCGCACGCGGGCATATTTGCCGAGATATTTGCGTGTGACATCTTTGCCGTTTTTGTCGTACAGCGCGTCAATTTTGTCAAACTTGAATTGTCGTCGAACCTGTGTGGTATCTATCTGTGTGATTTCCACAAGTTCGAACAAAGGTTTGACTTTGTAATGCGCCTGTTCGATTCGTTGTCCGTCTGTGAGGACAACGGTTCCAAAATGTGTGCGCGCGAAAGCGGTTGGGGAGAGAGAAAGGAGCGCGAAAAACGCGACTACCGGGATTTTCCAGTTGGACATCTGTCCCTCCGTTTCTCTTGAAATCAAATGGAGCTTACCATCTTAGGCATTCGGCTTTTGCGCTTAGAAACTAACAGTCGCCTACACCTATACTTGAGTATATAGCCCCAACGGTTGGTTAGCAACTCAGTTTTGCCCTAACTGCGCAATACTTGCTAAACAGCCCCCAAACCCCTATCATCAATGACGTTGCGTCGCTGTGAGTCCAAAGCGCTCTGGCGGGCTAATTTGCTGAGTTGCACAGAGTTATAGTGAAAGAGCTATTGTGAAAGAAAAAATACGAATTGCCAATGCCGGAGGGTACTGGGGGGACGACTCCTCGGTGATGAAACGCCAGTTGAGCGGCGGACCTCTGGATTATATTACGCAGGATTTTCTGGCTGAAATTACGATGTCGATTCTGCAGAAGCAGAAACTGCGGGACCCGTCGCGGGGCTATGCGCATGATTTCATCACCCAGATTGATGAATGTCTGCCGTTGATTGTCGAAAAGGGCGTGACCGTGATATCCAGCGCCGGGGGCGTCAATCCGGTTGCCTGCGCCGAAAAAGTCCTCGAAGTCGCCAAAAAGCATAAACTGAAAATCAAAGTCGGAGTTGTCTGCGGCGATGATATTCTCGAATCAATTGATGAACTCAGTGAGCGGGGAGAGAAGTTCCAGAATCTTGAGACCGGCGAGGAGTTCGGCGATGTGCGCGAGCAAATCACCTCGGCGAATGTCTACCTCGGAGCCGAGCCGGTGGTGCTGGCGCTTGAGGCCGGCTGTCAGATAATTATCACCGGCAGAGTCACCGACACAGGTATCACGCTGGCGCCGATGATGTACGAATTCGGCTGGGGTAGCGCTGACTGGGATAAAATCGCCGCCGGTGTGGTCGCCGGGCATATCATAGAATGTGGCGCGCAATCCACCGGGGGCAATATCACCGATTGGCAGGATGTCAAATCCTTCGACCGTATCGGCTACCCGATAGTCGAAATGGAGCCGTCGGGCGAGTTCACAGTCACCAAACACCCACGCACCGGTGGGCTGGTCTCAGAGAAAACAGTCAAGGAGCAATTGCTCTATGAGATGGGCGATCCGTCATTGTATATCACCCCGGATGGCATCGCGCGCTTTGACACGATTGAGCTCAAAGAGGCCGGACCCAATAAGGTGCGGATTAGCGGAATAAAGGGTGAGCCGCATACGCCGTTTTTCAAAGTCTCGATGTCACATGATGACGGCTGGAAGGCCTCCGGCGCTATTCTGGTGAGTGGTCCGAATGTCAAAGCCAAGGCGGACGCATTCGCCAAACTGTTCTGGAAACGTCTGGGGCACAAGTATGAAGACACGAGAGTTGAAATGATTGGCTCCGGCTCTATCTGGCCGGATTCTCTGCGCGACAAAGACTGTCAGCCCAATGAGATACTTCTGCGCTTTGGTGTGCGCGACCATGACAAACAAAAGG
>CAZFAL010000179.1:0-5670 GCA_964516945.1 uncultured Ignavibacteriales bacterium | reverse complement strand
CTGGTCAGCAGACAAACTGTGCGACTTTCGCGATCAAAGATTGAGGACGTTTGTCGCAGACTCTGTCCGGTATGTGCCGTATTACCGCCAGTGGTTTGCGGAAGCCGGGATCGAACCGGACGAAATACAAACACTGAATGATTTGAGATCCTTACCGATTCTCAGCCGCCAGGAGGCGCAGAAATTGGGTTCAGCGCTTTGTGCCGAGCACATTTCAGATGAAGAGACGATAGTCGCGCATACCAGCGGCACAACCGGCACAGGACTACGCTTCCGGCAGACTATCAGCGCAGAACGGGAACAATGGGCTGTCTGGTGGCGTTATCGCCGGGCTCATGGAATTGCCTTCGACACTCGTTGTGCTATGTTTGGTGGACGGCCAATTGTGCCCGTGGAGTGGAAGAATCCTCCTTTTTGGCGTTATAACCGCGCCGCGAATCAAATTCTCTTTAGCGGTTACCATCTCAAAGAGGAAAATCTTGCTTCCTATGTCGCCGAACTGCGCGAGTCGAGAGCCGAATGGCTACATGGGTATCCGTCGCATTTGACACTGCTGGCTGACTATCTCATCAGTGAAGGAGTCAATTTGCGTGAACAAGTCAGGTATGTTACAATCGGAGCCGAATCACTCTTAGAACATCAAAGGCAGGTAATCAACAGGGCTTTTGATGTGACAGTTCGTCAGCACTATGGTCTAGCTGAGGGTGTGGCAAATATCTCAGAATGTGAGTACGGCCGGTTGCATATTGATGAGGATTTCAGCGCTGTTGAATTTCTCCGGCGAGAAGGAAGTGATAACTATTCGGTGATAGGGAGCAATGTGACCAACCCCGCGTTTCCGCTCTTGCGCTATGACACAGGAGATACTGTAGAGTTGGAGAGTTCATCGGTTTGTCCCTGCGGTTTTGGCGGACGGATAGTGAAGGCAATCGACGGTCGGGTTGAGGATTATATTCTGCTGGCCGATGGCTCCAGAATTGGACGGATGGACCATATTTTCAAGGACCTGACCACAATCCGCGAGGCGCAAATTGTGCAACGTCTCCCCGGTGCAATAGAAATTCGGGTTGTGAAATCAGCCGGGTTCTCAGAAGTAGACGAAAAACGATTACTGGCTGAGACCCATGCATACTGCGGCGCCGGGTTGGAAATCGAGATTAACTATGTCGAGTCAATCCCGCGGAGCAAAACCGGTAAACTTCGCTTTGTTGTCAACGAGATGAAGCGCGGATCAATTCAAGGTCTCTGAAAAGAGTTTCTGATAACTCAGCCCCTACTGTTCGCTTTCTGACTTCCGACGGGATTTCCAGAGTCCGAAGGCAATAGACCCGACAACGGCCAGTCCTGCCACAATAACCAGCGCATGACGTGGCGAGCCGAGGTAGTGTAATACGCTCCACGGGTGGTCATGATCAACACCGTGTCCGGGGTGGGCTATGGCTGTTCCTGCGGCTGTAGAAAGCGCCAGGGTGAGCATGAACATGATTTTCAAGAGAGAGTTCTTCACTGTTTGTTTTGCCGGTATTTTCATGTTTTTTCACTTTCTGTTTGGTTAGCTATGGTCTGACCAACAGGGCAAAGTAGTTGCGCTCTGGATTGTCATTCAAGAAAAAACTGACATCGCTGGCCAACGAGATTGATTTAGTTGTCGATATCGCGCGTGTCGCGTACAATACTGAGGGCAGGGCAAGCGTCGGTGGGGATGTTTGCGCTGATGAATTATTAGATTAGTAATCGTGGGAATACAATTTCAGTGAATGAAGGAGATGGCATGAAGGCGACATTTCTGGGGCATGCGGCGGTGAGTTTGACTGACGGTGAGACGACTATTCTGATAGATCCGTTTTTGACAGGCAATCCACAGGCAAAGATTTCCGCTGATGAAGTAGAGGCGAACTACATTGTCCTGACTCATGGGCATGGTGACCATGTGGGAGATACAGTGACGATTGCCGAGCGGACAGGCGCGACCTGTATTGCAACCTATGAACTCGCGTTGTGGTTACAAAGTAAGGGGTGCGATGTTCATCCGATGGGTATCGGGGGCGCGCATGATTTTCCGTTCGGCTCAGTGCGTTATACGGTAGCTCATCATAGCGGTGGCCTGGGAGAACTTGGAGACAGGTATGTCGGCAACCCGGCAGGTGTGATTGTTGATTTCGGCGGCAAGCTGGTTCATCATGCCGGAGACACAGCGTTGACCTATGATATGAAACTGATTGCCGAGCGCTTTGCAATTGATCTGGCGTTCCTGCCGATTGGGAGCAATTTCACGATGGATATCGATGATGCGGTCAAGGCCACCGGATTTATCCAGCCGAAAAAGGTTGTGCCGGTGCATTACAATACCTGGCCGCCGATTGAAGCCGACCCGGAGGAATTTGCCGCTAAGGTTCGCGAGCAGACGAAAGCGGAGCCGGTGATTCTGGCGCCGATGGAGTCGGTCGAGATTTGACGTTGTCGTAACCTGTAACTGAAAGTACAGCTACTTTGAATATCAAGAAAGTTCTTATCTGGAGTGTAAGCGCTCTTGTCGCAGTCTGCGCCCTTGGCTGGCTGGCGCTAATAGTGTTTTTCCCGGCCGATGCGCTACGGATGGAGTTGCAGAAACGCGCGGGTGTTGAACTGCAACGGCCGGTGACTATCGGTTCATTGCGGGTTTCTCTTTGGGGCGGACTCGGAGCGCGGGTGTCTGATATCAGGGTAGGCGCGTCGGGTGAGTCCGACGCTGCGGGAACTGACGCAAGTATTGAGTCTATTGACATCAAAGTGCGATTCTGGCCGCTGTTTCGTGGCGAGTATGTGGTGGACCGTTTGATTGTCGAGCGCCCGCAAATAGAAATTCGCAGCGGAAAGAAGCCGGGTTCGCTCGCCGGGGACATACGTGGCGATTCAGAAGCGGATAACACCGGTGTGAAGCTGGCGCTTGGTGGATTGAGTTTCGGGAAGCTGGAGATTCATGACGGCTCATTCGTGAAGGTTGCCACAGAATCCGATTCGAAGCTGGCGATTAGTGGAATCGAGTTTGATGGGATGTTGGATGATTCAGGCGCTGCTAATTCCTATCGTAGCGCCGGAACGATTTCATTCAAGTCAGTGGCTATTTCAGGGGAGAATGATTCGACAAGCGTGACATTGCCTGCGACATCGTTCACTTATCAAGTCAACTTTGATACCGCCACACAATCTCTGGCTTTAGAAAAAGTGGAAGCTGCAGTCGCTGACGGTCACTTTTCACTGGCCGGAGGAATTGCTCTTGCCGGCCCGGAGGTGGTTGCCGATAGTTTGTCAATCACCGGCGAGGCGCCATTGGCGCTGTTGGATGGGATGTTGCCGGAGGCGGGTAATGTAGAATTCGGTGGCAAGTTCGATGTCAATTTGAGTCTGGCTGGATCGTTGACAAATATGGAACAGCTCCGAGTGCGTGGACATCTGGGAATTGTAGGTGGTTCGTTCTCATCACCGGCGGCCGCAGAAGGGCTCGAGGCGCTGGATGCAGACCTGTCGATTCAGCCGGATAGAATCGAAATCAGGAAGCTGGCGTTACAATTTAGTGAATCAGATCTGGCGCTGACAGGTGTTATCACGAATCCATTTCCATATCTGTTGCCTGTGTCTCAGAAAATCCGTGAGAACGCAACAGGACCATTCCTGCAGTTTTCGGCAACATCACGGAAACTGAATATTGACCGGCTCTTTCCTGAGGCGGCCCCGGGGGCTGACGGCCGGCAATCTGTTCCTGAGGGTGGCCCTGTCGGTATACCGATTATCCTTCCGGAAGTGAATGGCGCCGGGACAGTGAGTATTGATACACTCATATATGCTGACGTGCATTTTACCGATGTCGCTGCGGATGTGCGGATAGAACGCCGGAGGATTTTCTGTGAGAATGTTCGTGGCCGGTCGTTTGGTGGCGCCATCGACGGCAAAGCGCTGATTGATTTGACGGATTTTGCAAGGCCGCACTATTCCGGCTCGTATGCGGCGCATGATATTCAAGCGAGTGATTTCATCGAGCGTTTCGCGCTCTGGAACGGTTCCGGCCTTCTGACCGGCTCCATGTCCGCCAACGGCACATACTCTGCGAGCGGATGGGAGAAGAAGGATTTCCTCGCCGGACTATCGATGGACATGTTTTCGAGCGCCGATAGTTTGCTTTTGACCAGTGAAACTATTTCGAACGCCTTAACTTCGACAATCAAGCGTGTTTCCGGGGCTTCGTCATTAAGAAGCAACTACAAAACGCTCAACCTGCGCTCATTGAAGAGCCGGATTCGATTTGTGAACGGCCATGTGCAGATTGATACGTTGCGAGGTTTTAGCGACGAGGTTGGAAGCTGGCGCCTGAACGGCGCTGTGGGTCTTGACGGTTCATTGGCTGTCAAAGGTGATTTGACACCGACACAGGAAATGATTGCGGCTTTGACTGAGAAGAACACCGTGGCCGGAGCTGTTGCGGCGTTGTTGAAGACATCACCCGAAGGGGCGGTGAATCTGCCATTCGCAGTTTCCGGCACGATGGAGAAACCGATTCTCAGTATTGACAAGAACGCGTTGAGCAAGGCCTTGAATAAGACACTCAAAGAGCGTGGCGGGAGCATACTCAAAGGGCTGTTCCAGAAACCATAGCCAAAAAGCATCGCCAGAAAGCATAGCCAGCAACCATCGCCCAAATACGGTAGCTGGCTCGCCGGACAAATCTGCCGATATAATATTATATAGTAGCCGTACCGGAAGTGGACTGTGGTTGGCTTCTTGAACGCAGGTCGGCTTGGCGCTGCGCCTGAGCCGGGTGTAGGCAGGAACGAACAGATATGTTGAATGAACAAGACCATGAGCGAACGCAGATAACTGTCTGCCTCTGTGTGTCTGATGAGGACACAACTATGGCTCTGCGGGGACTTATCGGCGATAGATTGCCGGACGTTGCCGTGAAGACCTTTCGGTATTTTCGTGAAATCAATCCTGCGACAATCGATGGCCCGTTACTGGTTTTGTTTTCGGCCTGTGAGACGGATTGGATGGCAACAGAAATCAACCGGCGCCATCAGTGGTTCACTGAATCGGGCGCGACTGCGCTGGCCCTTACTGATTCAGCTGAGCCGGGTTTTGTGAGCAAACTATTTGAAGCCGGTGTGGTTGACTACTTTCTGGATATTCCGGCGGGGCATGTGGCCGCGGTGGCTCGTCTGGCGCGTGAAATCCAGAAGAGCCAGGCAAACACCGGGCTGAATGCGGCGCAGGAATATGAATCTCTGGCCGAGAAAGTCCGACAGGCGACATTCTGCGAAACTGTGGCGACTATCAACCATCAGATAAACAACCCGCTCAGCGAGATTCTGGCGACGGTCGAGATGTTGCGACTGGATAGCGCCGGGGTTGAAGCTGACTCCACGCTGAAAGTGCGACTCTCAGCGATTGAACATAGCGCTCGTCGTATCCAACGAGTCACTATGCGTCTGCTTGATCTGACAGACCCGAGTCCCCATCAGACACCAGCCGGGGGCATGATTCGACTGCCTGCAGAGAATTCAGCGCGTTCTGCTTCGCGATTGACCGCCGAACAATTGAAGCTTACAACAGTCCGCACGTCAGGTTCGGCTTCATTTACGGCGCTCGACTAATGCTTTTTCTCTCTCGAAACGAGAAAATGAATCACATTCCGGCAGT
>CAZFAL010000178.1:0-5743 GCA_964516945.1 uncultured Ignavibacteriales bacterium | reverse complement strand
CCACAGCCGAGTCAGCCAATTGCTGAAACAGCACAGCATACTTCTGTGACTGCTCGACAACACCGCTGGAGCCGAGAAGCGCTTCAAGCAGAGCCAACTCCTGCGGATTGCCTGAGCCCAGTTTGGTTGTCAGGGATTTCAATGACAATGAATCTGAGCCAAAAATAAGTGAATCAAGTCCTGACAGGGCAGAGGAGACGATTTGGTCTTCCACACCGGGACCACCGCTGAGAGCTGTGGCGATAGTTTCCCATGAAGTTGCAATAGTCGTCCAGTCACTGAGCATCTGGGTTGCCGCGCCCGGCGACGGCGGCAATGTTTCAAGTGTGAAGATATTCTCACCAAATGCGACTGTGTCTCCGGTTTGTGAATTGAGAATCACGAGCGACATGGCGCTGATAGATGTGTCAATCCACTTGGTGGCGCTGTCAACAATCGCCGGGATTGTGACTTTTACTGCGCCGCTATCGGAAATTGAAAGAGGCGCCAAAGCGTCATTGACCAGCGCGTACATCACGGTTAGATCGATGTTCGAGGAGTCAATACCCGTGACAGCAATCGATGTCAATGGTGGTCCTGCCGATGGTTGCGCAGTCACGTCAATTATGCCTCCACTGACAGGAGCTGTTCCGTTATTGCCGGAACAGCCATACGCGGAAAAGAGTAGAGAGACGGTCAACAAAGCAGACGCGATTGTTGCCGGAAGATACTTGCGCAAAGATGAGCTGAACATGAGTTCTCCGAGTTGAGTTAGATGGGGATTCATACTACTTCATGGCGCCTGACCATGCGGGGGTCAGCGCCAGACTGTCACTGACAAGATGTGTGACTGTCGAGGTTGCGAGATTGACTTTGTAGATTCCGTGGGGAGGAGCAGGGTCGTCATAAGCGATCTCGGAACCGTCTGGTGAGGCAGTGATGTCGATAAGTGTGGTTGATAGGCCTGTTAGTTCAGTGACTACGCCATTGAGTGTTACCGTGAACAGCGTGTGGACAAGGTTGTTGTTTCCCGGATTGGCTGTCCTGACAAACGCTAATGCGTTTTGAGTCGGCAGAACAATCGGTGGGCCGAGGAAATCTGTGCCCGATGTCAACAATCTATTGTTGGCGCCATTAGCATCGACGAGCCAGATTTCGAAACTGGGTTGCGCTCCTATTGTTTCCTTGGAGTAAATCACCGAGCTACCGTCTTCAGTCCAGCCGTGACATTTGATGGTTGGGCTACCAGGCGCAGTGGGGAACGGACCGGCGATCGTTGTTTTTGTTGTCAACGCCAGATTTGTGGCGTCCATGGTGACGATACAGACCTGCCCGGTACCGCATGCGGCAAGAACCGCAAGTTTTTGGTCGTCGGGCGAAATGAATCCACCACGGTTTTCACTGCCTGCTACCATGCTCTTTGAACCGGCGCCTGTGCAAATATACTGGCCTGAAGTCCCGCTGATAGTCTTGTGGCTGGCTCCTATCAGAAACTGGTCTGGATTGGTTGTAAACCATGACTGGCGATTCAGTTGACCGACGAAATAGCTCTGCGGATCAAAGACCGTCCGCTGGAAATTCGGGACGGTTCCTCCGGTTGTATAGATACCGTCTCCGGAGAACCCTCCGATTGTATAAACCAGCCATTGAGCGTCTTTCGACCAGAAGAGTTTGCGCACAGGGAATGATTGTGTACCGGCGTTTTGAACCGTACACAGCTTTATGACATCACTGGTGTCATTTGGGTTGGCGGACCAGATTCCGGCGGCTCCATCACGAAAAGAGACATATGCAATCCTGCTGAGCGCGACTTGTGTTGTCGCTGTCACTGTGTCTTTGGCTATTGCGCCGTCGATGGTGTTAGTGGCGGTGATGTGCACCGTTACTGTGTCAGTCAGCGGATTGAGCGAGATTACGCTGTTGAACTGTCCGTTTGCATCAGTGAAGCCGGAAACCGGGTCTGCGGCTCCGCCGATTGTGAACAGGTCGATTTTGATTCCCTGGTCCGGGACAAGAGTTCCGGCCGTATCAAGGTGTCCGGCGGTGACACCGAGCACATTGGCTCCGCCCTGACTGATTTGCGGGGAGAAGTCGACAACCATCGCCAGCTTCTTTGTTGTCCAGACGGAAATCGCCGGAGCCGCCGCGACATCTTCACCGAAAGCGCCGGCGGAATAGGCAAAGCCCGGCGGTTGTGGAATCACAGTTGCGCCGCCTGAGGTAGTTTGCGCAAAAATACGACCTTCACCGGAGTTGTTCAGATCCGCCTGCCAGTTGACCACATTCGGAACCGGTTGCATCAGTGTCGGCGTGTGTGTCTTGACATCGAGAAACTTCGTATCGGTGATTTGCGCTTGCCAGCGAAGTTGCGGCATCGTGAAGACGGCGATATCAAGGTTCAACTCCGGGTGTTTGCCGGCATAGTCGCTCAACCCGGTTTGATACAAACCCAGCATATAGTTGGCGACATTGAGCATGACATCCTTGAGATCATCAAGCGCATTGATGGCCTGCGGTCCCTGCAATGACGCTTTCAATCCAATGGCATTCAGTATCTGCGCCACCATATCCTGAATGGTAACCGCCTGTGGATCATTGGCGGCATAGACAGTCACGGTCGCATTTGTTTGCTCACCGACAAAGATAGTGTCCTGTGCAACGCGTATTCTGAGTGAGTCCAGTTTGGCAGGCAGGGCGGAGATGACGAATTTATTGACAACAAAATCAATGACTGACAGAGACGCAGAAATGACAGAGGCGATCGGGATATTGCCGATGAGCCCAAGAGCGCCCGTGGCGATTGCATAGTTTTTGGCAGTTGGCGCGATAACCGTTCTGCCGAACTCGCGTATCACGACATACATCTGCATCTTATAGGCCAATTGCTCATCGGTGAGGACTGTCGGACTTGGCGTGCTTCCAGCCGCCTCACGATGCAATGTCGCTCCACCGAACAACACCACAGCCGAGTCTGCCAATTGTTGAAACAGCACAGCATACTTCTGTTACTGCTCAACAACACCGCTGGAACCGAGAAGAGATTCGAGTAGCGCCAAATCCTGTGGATTACCGGAGCCCAGTTTAGTTGTCAATGATTTCAAAGACAATGAATCCGAACCAAAGATTAGTGAATCAAGTCCTGACAGGGCAGAGGAGACAATCTGGTCTTCCACACCCGGACCGCCGCTGAGAGCTGTGGCGATGGTTTCCCATGAAGTTGCAATAGTCGTCCAGTCACTGAGCATCTGGGTTGCCGCGCCCGGCGACGGCGGCAATGTTTCAAGTGTGAAGATATTCTCACCAAATGCGACTGTGTCTCCGGTTTGTGAATTGAGAATCACGAGCGACATGGCGCTGATAGATGTGTCAATCCACTGCGTCGCGCTGTCGACAATCGCCGGGATTGTGACTTTTACTGCGCCACCGCTGTCTGCGACAAACAACGGAGCCGGAGCGCCGGACACCAGCGCATACATATTGGCCGGATCAATAGTGGAAGAATCCACCCCCGAAAGCGTAACAGACGTCAATGGCGGCCCCGAAGCAGGAGAGACCGTGACGGCAACAGGTCCAACGGGGCCACTACCCGTCGGGTTGTTACTTGAACAGCCGAATGATGCCAAGAGAATGGTCAGGATGAAGACAGGGATGAGTTCATATGATATGAGTGTCTGAGATAGTGGTTTTGCGGTTCGTGAGGAGTAGATAAGCATGGGTCCCGTTGTTTCCTTTGCAAATAGTATGTTGGAATGACAGTTGAAGCCTTTTATGAATTACTTTCTGATACGATTTCTTAAGACGATATTTCTGAGATTAGTTCTTCAAGGTATAGCAAGCTCCGCTCGGCGCCGGTTTTGGCAACGTGACGGGCATGCCCACAGATGCTGCGGATAACCCGTAAAGCGGTCGCCTGCCAGGTTAGCTGTACAAGTTGGCTATGAGCTTGATAATGGACACGGATAATGACACAGTTTTATGGACATGCTGGAGTGTCAGCCATAAAAAGTATATAATTTTTATCCATATTGTCAAGCCAAAAGTATAATATGACGTATGAGATGAGCCTGAAACCTCGTTTTGCGGTCTCAAACAAAGCGCCTCTTTCCGGGTAAAGATGCGCACATCTCAAATTCTTTGATTGACACAGCCAGTGAATTAGACGATTATGTGACGCCATGAAGCCAGAACTCCATAAGCTCCCCCATGCATTCCACATACCGGTGATGGGAACCGGATTCAGTGTGGACACACCTCTGAAGGTCGCCAAGTATGGCATTTCCTCGGTGGTTTCGATAATAGACGATGAACTCGCCGAACAGATGCGCGAAGTTCACAGTCGCGGATATAATCTAGAGTACGTTGCTATAGACGAAGACGCCGATGATAAACGCGCGAGACGTATCACTGCGTATTTGAATCTGTTGAACGATATCGTGGCTATGCAAGTCTCTGATTTGCGCAAAGCTCCCTTTGAGCCCGGTAGTGACATAACTCGCTATTTTGAGTTATTGCCCGAATCGACGCTAAAAGCACAATACGAGCGGATGCTCAAAGTCCCGGTTGTCGAAGAAAAAATCGCTTTGCAGAATAAATTGCGGGAGCAAGTGGTTGCCGGTAGCATTGACGTCAATATCATGACCAAGGTGGATCCGGACAGATATGATAAGCATCACAACAAGCTCGCTCCCGAATATGCAGACGCCATGGCTGCGTTGCGGGGCTTTGCGAAGAGTTCCTTGCGATCATCAGTCGTGTTTTCAGCGGGACTGAATCGGCGTCTATATGCCTATCTGACAACCTTTGAAGACTTCTATCCCGATGAACGTGGCTGTTTAACCAAGAAGATTATCCTGAAAGTCAGCGATTATCGTTCGGCAATTATCCAGGGCAAGTATCTTGCGAAACGCGGGCTTTGGGTGTCTGAATACCGGATTGAATCCGGTTTGAATTGTGGCGGTCATGCCTTTGCAACGGACGGCTATCTGCTTGGTCCGATTCTCGAAGAGTTTGCGGAGAAGCGGTGTGCGATGAGCGCAGATCTGTATTGCGCGTACAACAAGGCGCTCGTGGCGCTTGACCGCTCTCCTGTCGCAGCTCCGCATGAAATTCGAATTACAGTTCAGGGCGGGATTGGCACCAACGAGGAGCAGCAATTGTTGTTCGAGCGCTTCGCAGTTGACGGCGTTGGCTGGGGTACTCCTTTCCTGCTTGTCCCTGAGGTCACGAATGTCGATGAGCCACATTTGGAAAAACTTGCGGCGGCGACTGTCGATGATGTACGACTCAGTGACCACTCGCCCCTGGGTGTCCCGTTTTGGAGTCTTGAAACGTCCTCAAGTGAGGAGAAACGTCTCGAACGTATCGCGAAGAATCGTCCCGGCAGTCCATGTCCGAAAGGGTTTCTTGTTTCGAACACAGAGTTCACCGCCGAGCCAATCTGTCCGGCGTCAAGGAATTACCAGCGTCGCAAAGTGCGTGAGCTCGATGTCGCGGCCGCCACTTGCTGTCAGGCGGCAGAGCAGCGCGAGAAAGTCCTGCGAAAATCTTGTCTCTGTCTTGATTTGACCGGTGGGGCAGTGGCGAAGCATGATATCGATTCTGAGGCGCATGCGGCTGTTTGCTGCGGTCCGAATATCGTCAATTTCTCAAAAATCGCGACTCTTGAGGAAATGGTTGATCATATCTACGGCAGGTTGTCTCTGATGAGCAATCCGGACAGACCGCACATGTTTATCAAAGAGCTGTCGCTGTATGTCGATTATTT
>CAZFAL010000177.1:0-5748 GCA_964516945.1 uncultured Ignavibacteriales bacterium | reverse complement strand
AACCGCGCACTGTAGCGTCACTCAAGCGCAATCGCCAGATTAGCGCCCAGACAAAACTAAAACATGTGCAAGTTGTTGAGCCACTGACAAACATAGAGAATCTAACTCTTGCGGCCAACTCCAAACTCGTGGTGACAGATTCCGGCGGCCTACAGAAGGAGGCGGTGTTTCTTGGCGCTCCGTGTTGCACCATGCGCAATGTCTCAGAATGGCCGGAAACACTGCGCTATGGTAACCATTTGGTGGGAAACTCTGTCAGTCGTCTGCAAAGCGCGTTGCGGGATATCAATGCTCACAAGCCGCGACACATGCGCTGGAAAGTCAATGGCGTCTCGCCGTCAGAAATTATCGCTGAACATCTGTTGAAACTTCGTTAAGCCATCCGGACAGTCCATGAAAGTCCCGTTCTTTCGCCTGCAAGCTGACAAGGCCGATATTTCAGCGGTCACATCTGTTCTCAAAGACGGCTGGCTGACCACCGGCGCGCGCGCGGCTGAACTCGAGGAATTGGTGAAAGCGCGTTGCGGCGCCAAACATGCGGTGGCGGTTTCGTCGGCTTCGGTAGGGTTGCAGGTGGCGCTGGCGGCGCTGGATATCGGCCCCGGCGATGAGGTCATCACCACCGCGTTCACCTTCACCGCCACCTGTGCGGCAATCCTGCATTGCGGCGCAACACCGGTTCTGGCGGATATTGATCCCCAGACACTCAACATTGCCCCACAGTCAATCTCCGAGAAAATCACACCAAAGACAAAAGCGCTGATTACCGTCGACATAGCCGGAATCCCCTGTGACTACAGGAGTATCAATGCGCTTTGTCGCAAGCACAAGTTGAAACTTATCTGTGACGCCGCGCATTCGCTCGGAGCAAGTTATCGTAGCAAACCAGTCGGCTCATTTGGTGACATCACCGTCTTCAGCTTTTATTCCACAAAGAACATCACAACCGGCGAGGGCGGGATGATTCTGACACAGAAGAAACGTCTCGCTGACCGTATCAGACGCTTGTCACTGCATGGGATAACCAAGAGCGCGCTACAGCGCAACAAAGCCGCCGACTGGCGCTATGACATCCGCGAAATCGGCTGCAAAGCCAATCTGTCGGATTTGAACGCGGCGCTCGGTGTGGCGCGTTTGAAACGCTTTGATTCATTGCTGGAGTCACGGTCCAGGGTTGCCGCGCAATATGCCAGCGGACTAGCGGGCTTTCGTGATTTTCTCGAGCTACCTCTTGTCCCGGCAGGTTGCGAGCATGCCTGGCATCTGTTCATCATCCAGCTCAAACTCGACCGCTGGCGAATTGGTCGTGACAGATTCATCAAAGAGTTGACCCGGCTCGGTATCGGTTGTGGAGTCCATTATATCCCGCTGTATCACTTTTCCGGTTATCGGGACATCCTGAACGGTAAACCCGATGAATTGTATCAAACAGAGCAGGCCTTCAAGCGCGTGGTCAGTCTGCCGCTCTATCCGGAATTGAGCGCTTCCGAAGTGAAAGCAGTCTGTGGCGCAATAGGTGAATTAGTGAACCGCTTTGGCAAATGACCGGGTTCGAGTACGTTATGGTTGACAAAGTAGTGGAAATGGGGCGAAGTTAGTGTATGTCTGAGATAAACCCGCTCAAACCGGATTTTGCGTTCAGCTTCCGTGAAATGGTCTCGGCGCCGGCCAAAGCGCTGGAGTTGAAAAAGATATTCATTGGCGGCCTGTCATTGCTGGCGGCGCTGGCGCTCTATGACTGCTTTGTCTATTGCGCTGTCGTAGTCGACGGACTCTCAGTCAACTCGTTTTTCAGTTCACATGCGTTCTTTCCGTTTTCAGATATTCGGTTTGTCACCCTGCCGTCCAAAGCACTCTTTGCAATCGGGGTATTGCTGGGCCTGTATGTCATCCTGCACGGTTTCCTCGCTATATCCCTGATCACTATCGAAGAATTACGTGGCAATCGTCTCTGCAGCGCCCGCGACGGCCTGCGGTTTTCTCTTTCCCGCTGGAAACAGACATTCCTCGCGCTGGCCTCTATCGGACTGTTTCTCTTTTTTCTCTTCGCATTCAACAGCGGACTCGGCCTGATTGCGCGTATTCCGTGGATTGGACCGTCGCTCTATAGTGTCCTGTTTGTCATTCCCGGTTTTCTCGTGGCTTTGTTTACTGTCGTGATTGCGCTCATTTTTGTTCTCTCACTGTTAATATTACCTGCGGCCACCGCAGCAGACAGAGTCGGCGAATCGTTCACATCAATCGTCGAGACATTTTCCACGTTTCTGCGTCAGCCCTTTCGCTGGATTGGTTACACTGTCTTTTCACTCGGCGCCACGAAACTCTGTGTCTGGTTATTGGCGGCGCTCAGCGCCTTTGCTGTCAAATCATTTGTCCGGCTTTCAAGTTTAACAGGCGGCTCAGTTGTCAACGCCACATTCACCGGAGGCGCCAGACAGTTGCCTCTGCGTGGCTGGTTGGTGGACTTCACCACCGCCCTCTGGCCTGGATTGAAAGTCGCCGGAATCGAGTTCGGTTTTGACATCACACGCTGGGGAAAAGGCGGCGCCGACGGAGTCGCTGCGACTCTGATGGCTGTCGCGCTTGTCGTGATTTTCGCCTATATTTGGGGTTATGGCATGTCAATCATCGCCACTTCCCAAAGTGTGGCCTATGTCATCATCCGCAAGTTCCGCGATGATTATGACATCACCGCCGAGGACCCGCAGTTCCTTGAGCCGGAATGGATAAACCCGCCCTTGAATACCGATTCCGACGCTGTCGAGGACCATACCGATATCCGGCAATCAGAACAGACCGAAACAGAGAGCGCATAGATGGGATTCTGGGAACAATTCTGGCTGTTCACACCGCCGGTGATTCTCGTTCTGGTCGGCTTGGTGTTTTTTCTCAAAACCGCTCCTGATAAGGAGCGAAAATGAGCGCGTTTTTTGCCGGACAACTTCCGCTGGCGCTATTCCAATGGAGCGCCACACTCGCCGGTTTTGTTATCTATCTGGCAGTGATATTCGTCGTCGGTCTGCTGACTTACAAATACAACAAGACTATCAGTGACTATGTCCTTGCCGGACGTCGTCTCGGTATCTGGGTGGTGACATTCTCCGAACGCGCCTCAGGTGAATCCGCCTGGTTGTTACTGGGTTTGCCTGCGGCCTTGTACGCCAACGGGCTTATCGACATTTGGGTTTCCATTGGTTGCACAACCGGTATTCTTGTCTCGTGGATGGTTGTCGCCAAGCCGTTGCGCCTGCAGTCTGAAGCGTATGGCGCAATAACTTTGCCGCAGTTTTTCTCAAACCGTTTCAATGACACCTCGCATGTCATTCGCTATCTCGCGACAGTGATTATTGTCGTGTTCTTCACCTTCTATGTCGCCGCGCAGTTTATCGGCGCCGGTAAAGTTCTGAATGTCACATTCGGTATTCAGCCCTTCAACGGCATGCTTCTCGGCGCCGGGATTATTCTCTTCTATACCGTTATGGGCGGCTTCATGGCGGTCGCCTGGACAGACTTCGTGCAGGCAATCCTGATGATAGGGACACTCGTTATTCTGCCGATAGCGTTGCTGATAGAGCTTGGCGGCTTTGAGCAGGTTAGTTCTTTTGTCGCCTCAGCCGACCCTTCATTCGGCTCTCTCACCGGTGGCAAGACCGGAATTGCCGCTGTTCTCTCTGTAACATCCGGTCTGGCCTGGGGGTTGGGGTACATGGCCCAGCCACATCTCATCACCCGTTTTATGGCCATCAAAGACCCGGACGAATTACGTAAGGGCGCGTTGATTGGCATCAGTTGGGCGGTTGTCGCTTTCTGGGGTGCGATGTTCATCGGGCTTTTCGGCGCCGCGTATCTGGTGGGGCAGACGCTCAGTGACCCCGAACAGATTATGCCCTTTCTGGCGAATCGTCTGCTTCCGGGGTGGCTGGCGGGGATACTGATTTCCGGCGCAATTGCCGCGATGATGTCCACTGCCGACAGTCAGTTGCTGGTCGCCACCTCGGCGGTATCCGAAGATGTCTATCACGGCTCAATCAACCCCGACGCCAGCGAGCGTTCACTGGTTTCAATTTCGCGCGTCACGACACTTGTTGTCGGGGTGGTCGCCTTCTGTATTGCCTGGTATGCGCAAGCCACCGGCAAGGACTTTGTCTTCAAAATTGTCGGCTTTGCCTGGTCCGGGCTCGGTTCGGCCTTTGGTCCGGCGTTGCTGTTTACACTCTGGTGGAAAAAGACTACCCGCGCCGGAGTTCTGGCCGGGATGCTCACCGGTTCGCTGGTGACAATTATCTGGCGGAATGTGCCATACCTCAAAAGCCAACTCGGCGGCTCCGGGCTGTTTGAAATCGTCCCGGCGTTCCTGCTTGCCACGATTGCCGTCTGGCTTGTCAGTCACCTGACCGCTGATTCTCAGCGGCAAAAAAACGCCTTGAGCTGATAATGTCTACCGGAGACTCGCCACAATCAAAGCCGTCCGGCTCACTCTTTGTGTTTTCCGATGCGCATCTCGGCGCCAATGATGAAGCGCTCGAACAGCTTAAACGGAGCAAAATATTCGAATTGCTGGCGCTGGTTAAAGAGCGTGGCTCACGACTGGTGATTCTCGGCGATCTCTATGACTTCTGGTTCGAATACAAGAACGCAATTCCCAAGCAACAACTCAAAGTCGTTTTCAAACTCGCCGAACTGGTCGAAACCGGAATTCCGGTTGATTATGTCAGCGGGAATCATGATTTCTGGCTCGGTGATTTTCTCACAACCGAAGCCGGAATCGCTATTCATCGTGATTCCCTGACACTCACCGAACAGGGCAAACAGTTATTCTTAATACATGGTGACGGCCTCGCGCCTGAAGACTGGAAATATCGGATTCTCAAACGCATCCTGCGCAGTCGACTGAATATCGCGCTCTATCGTCTGCTACCGGTTGACTGGGGGATACCGTTGGCGCGCTGGGTGGCCGGAAGTTCACGTGAGCATACATCAAAACGAACCGATCTCGGTGTACACTCGTTTCACCCCGCTTACGAAGACTATGCGCGCAGGAAACTGCAGGAGGGTTTCGACGCAGTCCTCATCGGTCACTTGCACACCCCGCTTTTCCATCAATGGGAAGAAGGAATCTACATCAACACCGGCGAGTTCATCGGACGCTTCAATTATGTCGAAATGCGCGACGGGGAGTTGGAGTTGAAAGAGTTGTGAGCTCCGGTTGTTTGATTTCCCTTGACAAATTGAGCATCAACCCTTTTTTTCCAATAGAAAGAAGAAAGAACGAGTGATTACCGCACTCCCCTCATGCGGTAGAATTTGACCAATTGACGTATCAGGGAAGGGGTTATCAGTGGTTTCTCTATTGTGTATGTCAACGCGTAAGACGTTCACTGCGCTGATACCGATGATATTTCTGATTTTGACAGCGGCGCAGGTTGTTGCAAAACCGAAATCGTGGTCTATCCGTGACGATATAGTTGCATACACCGTGAGGCATTTCGATGATATCATTGCGCATCATGGACTCGATGACACGTCTGACATCTTTCAATACGAGCTACACACAAAGCCGTTACCTTCTCTCCAGCAAATGGATGAGTTTCGCATTCGTTTTTACCAGGTCAGAGACACATTGATTCTGAAGAAAGGAATACCTCATCGCGTGTATTTGCTCAAATACTTGTACTGGCTGGGCAAATTAGTTGGTGACGATCGTATGTCCCGCGCCGCATACAAGGGGCAACAATCACTTGCAGGGGA
>CAZFAL010000176.1:1232-5782 GCA_964516945.1 uncultured Ignavibacteriales bacterium | reverse complement strand
GGGGGGGGGGGGGGGGGCCAGCCATGCGCGAACGCTTCACTCCGCCCGCTCCCACCTACGCGCGCCTGCGGTAACAATAGGACAATCAGAAATGCACAAAACCTTTATTCCTTGAAACCCCCCCCGCCACCGTAATACTTGTAGACATCTTCTTTTGATTTGGAACAGCGATATATCATCAAGTATGCAATGAATGCCAGCGGAGCTGAAGCAATCATGACGAATTTGACCAGAATCGTGTCGATAAGAAAGCTATTGAGGAAGTTTGACACATTGCTCGGCAGATTGCCAGTGTCTCTCCTAATCGCCAAGTAAAACGACAGTAGTGCGAGGGCTAAAACAGCGCCAATAGTGCGCGCCCAAATTCTTCTTTCTTTGACTCGCCTCATTTGAATCTTGCCAATAGACCTCTTTGTTACTCAAACTGGGTCGCCCACAGCTTGCTGTGGGTTCCTTCCGATTGTATCGTTCGTCTACAATTCAACTGAATCAATCTCCAAGGGAACTGCTCGTTTGCCTTGATACCAGTTGTAGCTTGACCACGACCAGTCGCCCATTTCTTTTACCAAGCCCTGCCTGACCGGATTAGCATGGCAGTAATTGATTTTCTCAACAACGCTCGCATTTGTACGACAATTGTGGTCATAACACCTGCGCTCCCAGAATACTCTGCTACCGGCTGTTGCAGGTACATTGGTTTCACTGAACCATTGCCGGGCTGAGCGGGATTTGATTTCGCCAATTACGAGCCCGAGTTTCATGCCCTCCGGTGGATGTAGCACAAGGTGGGCATGGTTGGGCATGATTACGTATCCCAGTATTTTGAATTGATGCTTGTTTCGCGCCTGCTTCAGATGTTCCACGAGTATTTCCTTTGCGCGGGTATTGTCCAGCGCCGGTAGGTTGCGGTAGCAATTGAATGTGACAAAGCGGGCGGTTCCTTCGTTGTCGAGGTGGCGCAACTTGGGCATGGTGAAATATATGATCGCAGGGAACCCACCGCAAGCGGTGGGCGACCGGGTTGGGTGGGTAACCGGGTTAGGTGGGCGGTTTTGAGTAGATTCCAGTTTGTCGCAGAATCTTTGGGTCGCCCACAGCTTGCTGTGGGTAAGTCTCGACATCATTGCCTCGTCATATTTCAATCTGACAAATCGCATTGGCGCTTTCATAGCTGGATTATGGTCGACATCACATTGCAGTATCTATTCTTCGCGAGGAACCCACCGCAAGCGGTGGGCGACCGACTGCCCGCCGAAATGTGAAATGTGATAATCCATAACCGCACCGCCCACTCTTGCTTTTATTCGCAAAACTTGTTTCCATAGTGGCGGTATGGATGCGCCGCTGACAGATAGACTACTTGCGCCGATTCTGGATAAGGTACAGAACGGCATACGCTTGGACAGAAAGGACGGATTGACGCTCTTTCAGACGTCTGATTTGCCCGGGTTGGGGTATCTGGCGGATGTTGCCCGCGAGCGGAAAGTCGGCGATACGGTCTACTGGGTGCGGAATATGCACGTCAATTACACCGATATTTGCGCGGTGGGCTGTAAGTTTTGCGCGTTTTCGCGGATTAAGCCCGCAGACGGCTATGTTTACAGCCATGAGCGCACTGTCGAGGAGATCCTGGCCTATCCGGGCAATCTCGCTGAGGTGCATATAGTTGGCGGCTGTAACGGCAAAATTCCCTGGGATTATTACCCGGAGATGATTAGCCGTATCAAGGCCGCGCGTCCACAGACCCATGTCAAGGCCTTCACAATGGTCGAGCTGGATTTCTTCGCGCGCAAGTATAAGCGGCCGGTGGAGGATATTCTCGCGGAGCTAAAGGATGCCGGTCTGGACGCCTGTCCGGGCGGCGGGGCTGAGGTCTTCTCGAACAGATTGCACAGTTATATGTTTAAGCATAAGGCCGGGGCGCATCGCTGGCTGGAGGTGGCGGAGATATGCCACAAGAATGATGTCAAGACCAATGCGACGATGCTCTTTGGTCATATTGAGACCTATGAGGAGCGGGTGGTTCATCTGGACCTTCTGCGCAAACTGCAGGACAAAACCGGGGGTTTTCAGGCGTTTATTCCGCTGGCGTATCACGCCGATAATAACGACCTTGAGGTAGAGCACAATCCGGGGGCGCCGGAGATTCTGAAAACAGTGGCGGTGTCGCGGTTGATGCTCGATAACTTTGAGCACATTAAGGCGTATTGGATATTGATGGGCGAGCGTCTGGCGCAGGTGTCGCTGGCGTTTGGCGCAGACGATATTGACGGGACAGTGATTCAGGAGAAAATTTATCATCGCGCCGGAGCGCCGACAGCGATGTCGGTGACGGCGGCGAAATTGCAACGGCTTATCAAAAATGTCGGGCGGGTCCCGCAGGAGCGTGATGCGTTGTATCAGATTCCCGAATGGGTGACTGCGAAAGCCGTGAACGTGAAAGAGCCTGAAGTTGTCAGCGCATAAGTAGCTCCGGGCGCCCAGAAAAAAGAAAATAGAGTGAGATGAGTATTCGATATATAGATTCAGAAGGCGCACAGGAACAGAACCGTCCGCGAGGTTGGGCGGGGATAAAGTTTCTGAACGCCTATCCACTGATACGCGGTCTTGACGAAGCGTTGCCAGATCAGCGCCAATACCTCGGCGCACCG
Organism: uncultured Ignavibacteriales bacterium; assembly: GCA_964516945.1. Lineage (GTDB taxonomy): Bacteria > Zixibacteria > MSB-5A5 > GN15 > JACZUZ01 > JAJRPJ01. The sequence continues at coordinate 3,131 of CAZFAL010000176.1, read as the reverse complement.
TCGGAGTGTGCGTCATTGCTCGACAGTGGCAAAGTCGACCTGGCGCTGGTTCCGCTCGTGACAGCCGTGACAAACAACTGGCCATTCATCGGTGATATCGGAATTGCCTGTCGTGGTCCGGTGACGTCGGTGAAGTTTGTCTACAACACAGACTTGAAACTGATGCGCTCCTACAAGCCGGACCCGGCCTCCGGGACTTCAAATTTGCTGGCGCGTTTGCTGTACAATATCGAGTTCGGGCGGGACTTGATTGCCGACTATGACTCGGAGGACGCCGAAATTGTCATTGGTGACCGGGCGTTTGAAACTGACACCGCCGATCAGATTGATCTCGGTCAGGCCTGGTTTCGCGAGACCGGCTTGCCGTTTGTCTTTGGTGTCTGGGCGGCGCGCACTGAGCAGACACTGGAGCGCTATGCAGAATTACTGATTGGCCGTCTGCAGGAGAATTTGCAGGAGCGGGAATTGTTGGTGCATGAAGCCAGCAAACTCACCGGCAAACTTATCAATGTTGAAGATTATCTCTACCGTAAATTGCATTTCGAGCTCAACGAGCGAGACCATCTCGGTATCAAAACCTTCATCGATCTGGCGCACAAATACGAAATGATTCCGACAAACAAACTGCGCATGTTCATGGCCGTCGGACGGACTGCGGTGTAAGTGAGCGCAGGCGACAGATACAAGCCAATGGCCAAATCAAAGACAACAGCAACAATAGCAACGGTTGCGGATAAAGTCCTTGCCGGTGAGCGAATCAACGCCGCTGAGGCGCTGACTGCGCTGAAGTCAATGTCATTGCATCAGCTTGGGCGTCTGGCGAATCATGCGCGCTTTGTCAAGAACCCTCAGCGGGTTGTGACATATATCATCGACCGTAATATCAATTACACAAACATCTGCAATGTGTTCTGTAAGTTCTGCGCGTTTTATCGCACCGAAAAACATGATGATTCATACACACTGTCATTTGCGGAGATTTCGCAGAAGATAGAAGAAGCGCTGGCGCTCGGCGCGACACGGATTCTTCTGCAGGGTGGGCACAATGAGAAACTTGATATTGAGTTCTATGAGCGGATGTTCCGGCATATCAAGGCCAATCATGAGATACGCAATCATGCGCTTGGTCCACCGGAAGTGATTCATGTCGCTACTGTTTCCAATTTGTCAGTTGGTGAGACGCTGGATAGATTGATTGAAGCCGGGATGGACTCAATGCCCGGCGGTGGCGCTGAGATTCTGACTGAAGAGACCCGCAAACGTATTTCGCCGCATAAGCGTTCACCTGAGGAATGGATAGACGTGATGCGCGAGGCGCATTTACGCAAATTGCCGACCACCGCGACGATGATGCTCGGTGTCGGTGAGAAACTCTCCGAGCGGATTGAGCATTTGCAGAGGATTCGCGACTTGCAGGATGAAACCCAGGGGTTCACGTCATTTATTCCGTGGACATTCCAGCCCGGCAACACGGCGTTGCAGAAACGGATTCAGGAAACAGACTCCTGGGATTATTTGCGCACACTGGCGATTGCGCGGATATTTCTCGACAATTTTCAGCATGTGCAGTTGTCGTATGTCACACAGGGTTCGGAAATCGGGCAGTTGTCACTATCGTTTGGCGCTGATGATTTCGGTTCGACCATGATTGAAGAAAATGTCGTCTCTGCATCGGGGACAGACAATATCATTGGCGAAGAAGAAATCCGGCGGCTGATTACCGAAGCCGGATTTACGCCGCAATTACGTGATGACAGTTATGAGGCGTTTCCACCGAAAGACACACTCGCCAAGGACGCGCCACGTGTGCCGGAGATGGTGACCGCGTAATTCACAACCAAATGTAGGTCGGGTTCCGAACGCGCTTTAGCGCGAGAGAAACCCGACAAGCGCCACTAC
>CAZFAL010000176.1:0-1132 GCA_964516945.1 uncultured Ignavibacteriales bacterium | reverse complement strand
GCATATCCGTCTGGGGCATTCACCTGATCCTGATGACGCATTTATGTTCTATGCGCTGGCGAAGGGGTTGATTGACAGCGGTGAGTTTGAGTTTGAGCATGTGCTCAATGACATTGAGACACTTAATCAGCGCGCGCTCAAAGGCGAGTTGGAAATCACTGCGGTGTCGATTCACGCCTTCCCCGGGATTGCTGACAAATACGCTTTGCTGGGTTCGGGTGGTTCGATGGGGGATAACTATGGCCCGATGGTTGTGCGTAAGGATGCCTGTGATGTTTCTGACCTGAAGGATATGACAATTGCAATTCCCGGTTTGAAGACCTCGGCGTTTATGGCGCTGAAACTCGCAATCGGTGAGTTCAAACATGAAGTAGTGCCGTTCGATGAAATCATTCCGGCTGTGGCTGAAGGCAAAGTCGACGCCGGGTTGATAATTCATGAGGGACAATTGACGTATGGACACAACGGGTTGCACTCAATTCTGGACCTCGGTGTCTGGTGGCATCAGAAAACCAATGGCCTGCCTTTGCCGCTGGGTGGAAATTGTGTGCGCCGCGATCTGGGCGCTGAGAGAATCCGCGAACTTTCCCGCATTTTGAAAGAGTCGATTCAGTATTCACTGGATCATCGTGAAGAGGCGGTTGCGTATGCGCTCGAATTCGGGCGCGGTCTGGATGTGCCATTGGCGGATAAGTTTATCGGCATGTATGTCAATGAGTACACGCTCGATTATGGCGACAAGGGGCGTGAGGCGATTCGGTTGTTCCTGAGGGAAGGCGAGGCCGCCGGAATGATTCATGAGTCATACACGCTCGACTTTGTGTAACACTCTTTCCCATCTGCAAAAACTCTCAGCGCTATGTCTAAGACACAACACGCCGCTGGCACAGTAACGCGTCTGAGTGACAATTGTGACACGAAGCAGGTGTTTACATCGCGCTGGATAGTGGCGCCTGATAGAGTAATTGAACACGGCGCGCTGGCGCTTGACGGCGCGCGCATCACCTTCGTCGGCGCTCAGGCCGAATATCAATCTGCTACACAGCAACATGATAATGTTACAGAGTTAGGTGACAGCGTCATTATCCCGGGGATGGTCAACGCGCATGTCCACACCAACTTTCCCGCTGAC
>CAZFAL010000175.1:0-5820 GCA_964516945.1 uncultured Ignavibacteriales bacterium | reverse complement strand
GGAACCTCACATATCGTAGGGGCGTCCGTCCCGGCGCCCTTGTTTGGTTTGGCAGACTGCTCAACTCGAAAGAAGGCAGGGAAACCCTGCCCCTACGCATCTGGAGATTTTCTCACAAATCAAGAAAATGTGACCAATCCTGTATTTTCACTGACGCATACTGTCAGTGGGGCATCGTATACCCTTCACACGCGCCCGGTTGAGTGTCCCGCTATGGCCCGGTGGCCCGTCCGCTCTGCGGCGGGTTTCTGGCAAATGAACGAGTTTTGGGGCGAGTATATTTGTCGATATGTTATGGTTCACTGGAAGCCGGACTTCTATCAGTCAGCGCATTTCTTAAGAAGTTCTTGAGATTTCAAAGTAAATCGTCCGTTGCTCCACAAAAACACGTTCCTTTGAACGGACTGTGTCAACAGAAGAGTGTAAGCAGTGATTTCGAGCCCGTTTGAAGTAGTGACTGCAAAAGGTGGTTTTATCCTAGGAAAAGAAAAATCAATCCATTTACTCAAACTGCTGTCGATAACACCTGAGACGTATTCCTCCTTCTTGCGAAGGGTAACACTGTCTAGCAAGTTTTCTTGAGAGAGAACATCTGCTTCAAGTTCATTCCATGCGACACTTTCATACGTGAGAATCCTTGGGTAAGTTCTCATTTCATGATCAAACAAGAATCTTTGAATCGTCAAACCCAGCTCAATGATACTGATAAGTTCATTGGTTGTATACTCGCGTTCTCCTTCAACTTGCACGAAGTAGTTAAGCAGAGAGAGTGTCTTGCGCACTTTCAAACTATCCAGTCCCGGATAATCTTCCGCCAAATCAACAATGAAAGTGGAGTCTGCCGAGCAACAAACAACATCAGCTCCAGATACGCTGTAATCTTCACTTACCTCGTACAACACAATTGAATGGAATATCGTTGGAATTTCTCCCGAGAGTGAAATATACTCGCTCTTGAATTCAGCAAGCGATGGAGTGGGGCCTTGTTTTGTGTACGTCCTGTCTGAATTGAGAATCGCAGTATAGTTTTTGTAAGCGGCTTTCGAAACAAGTCGTAGCGCTGTCTCTCTGCATGTCTTTTCTTGGGCGCCAACCCGTGAAGTGTTCATAGCCGACAAGAACAGTATTATGAGAAAGAGAACAGTTGTCTTCTGCAAGTTCATTTTCAATAACCCTTTACTATGGCTCCTCGCCGATGGATGAACGATCGGTGAAACCGCAACCAAGGTCGCGGCCCAGTGGCCCGTCCGCTCTGCGGCGGGTTTCTGGTGGATGAATGAAATCTTGAAACGGGTGCGTTTGCTGATGTGTGACGGTTCACTGGAAATCGGCCCCGGAGAGGCCGACCACCGGTTCAGATCATTGAGTAGTGTCATACAACTCCCGAAACGGGTCTTTTGTCAAATCCAATACCTCAATCGTGTCGATTACTTCGTTACGGACTTGCTGAAACAACCACTGACAATTGAAACAGATAGCTGTTTTCGGTGGTTGCTTTATTGCAATAAGCAAAACGCGATCGTTTGAAGAGTAATCCAGCAAACACTCCATCAAGACTCCTTCTTCATCAGAAGCAATAAACTTCTCTGGTGAAAGACCGATGCTGTCGACCAAAGCAGAAAGCGTCGCCCCGATGAATTGGTCCATGCGTCGTTGTGTCAGGTCGACACTATTTCCTTTTTGACAGGCCAAAGGTGAACACACCACGAAAGCGACGAAGATGAGAACAGTCAGATGTCGGGAGCCGCACCGCTTGTGGTGCATAAAGTTAGACTGCTTGTTCCATGAATTCAGATTCATCTGCCCTCAACATCATTCAAATCGGTTCATCCCACAGCTCTGCTGTGGGAATATACCGCACAGGGTAGCGCTTCACAAACTGGCAGTTTTGCCTGTTACCCATGTGCCCGGTCTATACTGTTACCTTAGTGACCGGTTTGTACCGGCGATTTAACCCACAGCAAGCTGTGGGCGACTGGTTGATTTTCTCCACTCGACTTTTCCCTTGGCTGGATTTCGTGGTTGACATCGGTTTCTCTATCCCTATATTGCTCGCCGGTACTCCGGGTTACGTCCGTATGTCTAAACGGGCCAACTCGGGGTTATTTTAGTGCTATTTGGTAAGGTCTGTGTGAAAGTGGCTGGTGTCGGGTTTCTCCGGCGCTGAAGCGCCTTCGGAACCCGACCTACGGGGGAGCTGAATAGTCGAATAGTCATTAAACGACCCCAAGGGGTGGGCGACCGCGAGAGTAGAGGACAGTAAGAAGCTGTATCGCATACAGGACGTAGGTCGGGTTCCGGCGTCCGGCAATCGCCGGACAAGAAACCCGACATGTTGTGTCGTAGCGGGGAGTGTCGGGTTTCTCCGGCGCTAAAGCGCCTTCGGAACCCGACCTATGAAGGTTGCTTGACAGTCACTGAACCCACCCCAAGGGGTGGGCGACCGGAGAAAAGCTGACAACGCCGGACAGTGTAAGATACTGTGGTGCAAGCGGTTAAAAGAAAAGTTACAGAGAAGATATGTTTGGTGAACTGACTGGAAAATTAGATACGCTGTTGCGTAATTTGCGCGGGGTGGGTACGCTCAGCGAGAAGAATATCCGTGATTCGCTCGGTGAGATTCGTCGCGCCCTGCTTGAGGCGGATGTCAACTATAAGGTTGTCAAACGCTTTATCTCGGCTGTCGAGTCGAAAGCAATCGGCGAAGAGGTGCTCAAGTCGATTGAGCCGGGGCAGTTGGTGGTCAAAATTGTCCATCAGGAGATGGTCAATATCCTCGGCAAGGACACAGTCCCGCTGGCGCCGCCGACAGGGATGCCCACGACCTATATGATTTGCGGGTTGCAGGGCTCCGGTAAGACGACGCTGACCGCCAAACTGGCTCTGCAGGCCAAAAAGAAAAAGAAGAACACCAAGGTCCTGCTGGCCGCGGCGGATATTTATCGTCCGGCGGCGATTCAGCAATTGCAAACACTCGGCAAGCAGATTGAAGTCGAGGTGTTCACACTCGACGGCGCCAAACCGCCGGAGATTTGTCGCGCCGCGAAAAAGTACGCGACCAAGAACTTTGTCGATTTGCTGATTCTTGACACCGCCGGTCGTCTGCAAATTGACGCGGAATTGATGGAAGAGCTTTCGGATATCAAGTCCGTCACCAAACCCGATGAGATTCTGCTGGTTGTCGATTCGATGACCGGTCAGGACGCGGTGAATATCGCTGATGCATTCAACAAGCAGTTGACACTCACCGGTGTCGCGCTGTCCAAACTCGACGGTGATGCGCGTGGTGGCGCGGCGATTTCGATTCGCGCGGTCACTGATTGCCCAATTAAGATTTCCTCAACCGGTGAAAAAGTTACCGACATTGAACAGTTTCATCCGGACCGAATGGCGTCACGGATTCTCGGTATGGGCGATGTGGTCACGCTGGTCGAAAAAGCGCAGGAGACGGTTGATCTCGAAGAAGCTGCGCGCATGCAGGAAAAGCTCATCAAGAGCAAGTTCGATCTTGAGGATTTCCTGTCACAAATGCAGGCGCTCAAGAAGATGGGCCCGCTGGATTCACTGCTGGGCATGATCCCCGGCATGGGCGCGCAAATGAACGGTGTGGAGATTGACCCGAAGCAAATCGGCCGAATTGAGGCGATTGTGCGTTCAATGACCAATCAGGAGCGCCACAATCCAAAAGTCATCGACGGGAGTCGTCGGAGACGAATCGCTAAAGGCAGTGGCACAACGGTGCAGGATGTTAATCGTCTGTTGAAACAATTCACAGCGATGCAAAAAATGATGAGAACGATAACGAAAACACAAAAGAAAGGACTCACACGTTCGGTGGCGAAGAATGCCATCAAGCGGATGGGTTCGGTATAAATGCGGCAACGCAGGAGGTAGCACATTGTCAGTAAAGATTCGGCTCCGCAGAATGGGAGCCAAGAAACGAGCGTTTTTCAGAGTGGTCGCGGCGGATTCACGCGCGCCTCGTGACGGGCGTTTTTTGGAAACGTTGGGACGGTACAATCCGATTACCAAACCGGCGCTGTTTACAATTAATGAAGAGCGGGTCACTGAGTGGCTGAACAATGGCGCGCAGATGTCTGATACGGTTCGCTCGCTGTGCAGTCAGATTGGCTTTGTCGAGAAGTACGAAAAAGCCAAGCGCGGCGAAGATGTGTCGGGTATGACAATCCGCACAGAAATCACTGAGCGCAAGAAGAAGCGCAAGAAGACGAAGGCGGCGGCTGAGGAAGCGGCGCCGGCTGCAACTGAAGCCCCGGCTGAAGCATAAGACAGTCGATTCGGCCTAATGACGCTGTGGGTGTAGTATACACAGTATGCACAGCGCAAACGACAGGATGTGTGATGAACGACTTTGTTGAGTCAGTAGTCAAAGCATTGGTGGACAATCCCGAAGAGGTGAATGTCAACGAGGTTATCGGGGAGCGTGGCGCAGTCTATGAGGTGCGTGTCGCGCAATCGGATTTGGGTAAGGTTATCGGCAAAGGTGGGCAGACGGTCAAAGCGATGCGCTCATTGATGACAGCAATTGCCGCCAAACACGGCAAACGGGTCGGGCTGGAGATACTCGACGACTAAGCGCTAACGCTTCAATGTCGGTGACAGTCAGCGCAAAACGACAGTAGCGCGAAACAACAGTGGGAGAGAGTGACAAGCGACAGATTCGGCGAATTGCAGTCGGGCGTTTTGGACGCACACGGGGAGTGCATGGCGAAATCTATGTGATACCCTACGGCTCTCACCCGGAGCGGTTGCTGGAGTTGGAAGAAGTGGATATCGATCTGAGTGACGGATTTGTCACAGCACAGATTACGAGTTCGTCGCTGGTTTCCGACAGAGTTGTGTTCAAAGTAGAGGGCTATGACACACCGGAGCTGGCGCGGACATTGACGAACCTCGACTTGTGTGTCACATCAGACAGACTGGAAGCGCTACCGGAAGGTGAGCATTATGCGTTTGAACTTGAAGGGTGCAGTGTTGAGCTCGCTGACGGTCAGCCGGTCGGAGAGCTGAAAGAGGTTGAGAATTACCCGGTCAGTGACATGTACGTGATAGCCGGAAATGACGGCAGGAAGTTTCGTCTGCCGGCGATAAAGGAGTTTGTCTTGCAGATTGATTTGCAACAACGCAAGATTGTTATCTCTCCACCGGACGGATTGTTGGAGACGCAGTAGGACATGATGCTTAGCTTTGATTGGCCGAACGATTCGAATGAATGACGAAGGAACAGCGCCAAACCTGACTATTGAGATTGTGACCTTGTTTCCGGATTATTTTGCGGGACTCAGGGAGCAGTCAATCATTGGCAGAGGAATCAAAGCGGGGCTGTTTGCAATCAGGACAATAAACCTACGAGAATACGGACTCGGAAAGCACAAACAGGTTGATGACACACCCTTCGGCGGTGGCGGCGGAATGACGCTGATGCTCGAGCCACTGACGAATTGCTTACTTGATTTGGGCTATCACACGAAAGATGAGCGAGACAACAAGAGCGCTGACAGCCGACTGATTCTAACATCCGCGGCGGGAAAGCGCTTTGAACAGAAGAAAGCAGTCGAGCTGTCATTGCTGAAACGAGTGACAATTATTTGCGGGCATTATCTGGGAGTTGATGAGCGGTTGTTGGAGTTATTTGAGATAGAGGAATTGACGCTTGGTGATTTTGTGCTGACCGGCGGTGAACCGGCGGCGGCTGTGATGGCTGATGCGATTTGCCGCCTGACCCCCGGAGCGCTCGGTAATTTTTCCTCAGCGTTGGCGGATTCGCATCAGGAAGGACTTCTCGGAGCGCCGGTGTAT
>CAZFAL010000174.1:0-5837 GCA_964516945.1 uncultured Ignavibacteriales bacterium | reverse complement strand
GGTTTCCCGTTGACCATTGCGCGCACCGATTGCAGATTCGGGTTCCAGCGGCGATTGGTGATGTTATGGGCGTGGGAAACATTATGACCGAATGTCGGTTTCTTGCCGCAAATTTCACATATCTTTGACATAATAAAATTGTCCTGTTCTACGAGAATGATTCTCGAACTGCTTTCATATCTACTACATTGGTATCTACATCACTCCACATCACCAAATTGATGTGAGCCGACAAATATAAGATATTTTCCGCTCTTTGCAAGTGTGAATTTGCCTATTTTGGCTGAAATCTCTCAGCCGGAGCGATACAATAGCTCGCCATAACTGACTGTCAGGCAGTATGTTAGGCGGTGCACGCAGTTGAATGTGATGCTGGAAGCCGGACTGAGTGGCTGATATGAGGAGAATCTATGACCGGATTGCCGTCTGCGAGGCAGGGTCGAAGCCACGCGGATGAAGGTTCTGATGAAGGTTCAGATGTGTGTTTGTTAGGAAGATTGAGGCGAACGTGCTACTATGCGGTCTGAGAATCCGGGGACGGGTCCGCTGTTGCAATTGGCGCCTGTTTTTGTGATTTTCAGAAGACTGTATGAGTGATTTGGTAAGCAGAGATTTGAAACAAATAATGTAGCGAGTACAATTGTGTTAGACATTCGAATTATTCGAGACAACCCGGAGATGGTGAAGCAGGCCTCAAAGCTGAAGGGTGACCCTGTTGATGTTGATGCGATTCTGGAGATTGACAGCAAGCGCCGGGCGCTGATAGCCGAAGCTGACGAGCTTAAATCAGAGCGCAATGCGGTTTCTGCAGAGATTCCTAAACGCAAGAAGGCCGGTGAGCCGGTTGAAGATATTTTCAAGCGCATGCGCGAAGTCGGTGATAAAATAGCCGAACTTGACGAGCAATTACGTGGGTTTGACGATGAGCTTGCGACTCTGATGCTCAAAGCGCCAAATATCCCGCATGAATCAGTTCCCGTCGGCGATGAAAGCGCCAATCAGGTTGTGCGTGAATGGGGTGAAGTGACGAAACCCGAATTTGAAGTCAAGCCGCATTGGGAAATTGGTGAGCGCCTTGGAATACTTGATCTGGCCGCCGGAGCAAAAATCAGCGGTTCGGGCTTCTATGTTCTCAAAGGAGCCGGGGCGCGTCTGCAACGGGCATTGATTTCGTACATGCTTGATACTCACGTTGCCGACGGTTTCACCGAAATTGCGCCGCCGTTCGTGGTCAACAGCGCCTCGATGACCGGCACAGGACAATTGCCCAAGCTCGCCGATGACATGTACAAGATTGGTGAAGACAATCTTTGGTTGATTCCGACCGGTGAAGTGCCGGTGACGAATCTGCACCGGGAGGAGATTCTTCCCGCGGATTCACTGCCGCTTTCCTATGCGGCATACACGCCATGTTTTCGTCGTGAAGCCGGGGCCGCAGGTAAGGACACGCGCGGAATGATTCGGGTGCACCAATTTGATAAAGTAGAGATGGTCAAACTTGTTCACCCGGATACGTCCTATGTTGAACTGGAAACTCTGGTTGCCCAGGCCGAAAAACTCTTACAGGGTCTGGAAATTCCCTATCGGGTGGTGACACTGGCGACCGGTGATTTGTCTTTTGCCTCGACCAAAACCTATGACCTTGAACTTTGGTCTGCGGGTGTGGCAAATTGGCTGGAAATTTCTTCGATTTCGAATTTCGAAGATTTTCAGGCGCGGAGAATGAACACACGTTTCCGTGAGCCGAAAGGCAAACCGCAGTTTGTGCATACGCTCAACGGCAGTGGTTTGGCGCTGGCGCGTCTGATTCCGGCCATCATGGAGAACTATCAGACTGCAGACGGGGCGATTGCTGTGCCGAAAGCTCTGCAACCATATATGGGTGGTTTGAGTATTATCAAATAGCTGAACTTCTTGTCGGTTTCGCGGAGCGTTGTCTGTGGAAGATTCTCGGGTAAAAATTCACATAGCCGGTTCTACTGTTTTTAAGCTCTTTTTGCTGACTGCTGTGGTGGTGGTGTCATTTGTGTTCACCTGGTACACGTACGATGTAATCAATCAACTGCAGAAGGAGGCGCAGGAGAAGGTGACTTCGTATGTGCGACTCTGGGTCAAAGCAGTCGATCCGGCGACACCAAGCGCAGAGACGCAATTGATTTTTGATGAGATTATCTCACGGGCAAATTTTCCGATAATCGTCGCCTCGGCGGAACGCACGCCGAATTTCTGGCGCAATATCCCCGGTGTCAAGGACACCGACCGCAGTGAAGAGGCGCTACGCAAGATCAGCGATTTGATGGAGGAGATGAAGCGTGAGCATGGTGAGACAGAAATTGTCTTTGGCGCAACATCGGACACATCATCGTCGCTTGCCACTGAGTTAGGGGTGAATTATTTCTACTATGGGGATTCGCGTTTGGTCGAGAATCTGAAAATCGCGCCATATCTGCAAATTGCGATGGTTATCTCGGTGCTGTTTATCGGCATAGTCGGTTTCACGAATATCAAAAAATCTGACGAACGTCATATTTGGGTCGGAATGGCCAAAGAAACTGCGCATCAACTCGGTACGCCGATTTCCGCTCTGATGGGTTGGCTGGAGTTGCTGAAATCGCAGAACGAAGCCGAGGCGCAGGAGACTGGTGTTGACACTGTGACGTTGACAACTGCGTTGGAGTCGATGAGCGCCGATGTGGAGCGTCTGAAGAAAGTAGCGAATCGTTTCGGCAAAATCGGCAGCGCGCCCGAATTAGCGGTGAATGATTTCGACAAAAGCATTCGCGAGACGGTAGAATACTTTCAGCAACGTCTGCCTTTTGGCAAAGAGGGGGCAAAGTTATCATTTGAATCCGGCGGCGTGGAGACAGCGGTGATGAACCCGGAGTTGTTTGGTTGGACAGTGGAGAACCTGATTCGAAATGCGCTCGATGCGGTTGATTCGCGAAGCGGCGAAATAGAGTTGCGAAGCTATCTGTCCGATGACGGTCGCTGGGCGAGACTGGAAGTGTCGGACAACGGGCGCGGGATTCCGATTGGTGTACAGCGCAGAATTTTCCGTCCCGGGTTCAGTACGAAGAAACGTGGCTGGGGGTTGGGGTTGACACTTGCCAAACGGATTATCGATGAATACCACGGCGGGAAGTTGACTCTTGTACACAGCTCTCCGGGCGAAACGATGTTCCAGATTAGTATCCCGCGCGCAGACAGCAAAGAAAGATAGCAAAGAAACTGTCGCCTGATTCGCGGCTGACAACATATCCAGACAAACCTGACATGCAAAAAACTACTCAACAAAAAGCAACGCCACAGAAGAAGCTTTTGTGGATAGACGATGAAATAGCCACGCTGAAACCGCATATCCTGTTCCTTGAGGGCAAAGGCTATTCTGTTACCGGGTGCTCATCCGGGGAGGAAGGAATTGATATTATTCGCCGTGAGCGCTTTGACCTGGCGTTGCTTGATGAAATGATGCCCGGGATGGATGGCCTGACGACACTTGAGCGCCTCAAAGAAATCAGCCCGCATCTTCCGGTGGTGATGGTGACGAAATCCGAGGAGGAGTCACTGATGGAAGAGGCAATCGGGCAGAAAATTGATGACTATCTGACGAAACCGTTGAATCCGTCACAGGCGTTAATGGCCATCAAACGAATTCTTGATTCGCGCAAGATTCGAGCTGATGCTCTCGCAAAAAGATACATCACAGATATCAGACGCTTCAATCAGAAGTTGTATGGCGCGCTTGAACCGGAGGACTGGTACGAGGCGGCGTCAATTCTGACCGAGTGGGACCTGGAATTGTCCGAGTTTCCTGACACCGGCCTGTGGCACACGCATGACGGCTCCCACAGTGAGTGGAATGTCGAGTTTACCAAGTATATCGAGAAGAATTATCCGAATTGGCTGAAGCAACCTTATCAGCAGGGCGTGCGACCGTTGCTGCCGTCGGATATCATCAGCGAGACATTGATACCGGAGATGCGTGATTCGGAACGTCTGACATTTATCGTCGTGGATTGTATGCGTCTCGACCAATGGGCGGCGATTGAGCCGGCCCTGGCAGATTATTTTGATATAGAGCGACGACACTGTTATTCGCTCTTGCCGACTGCAACTCCCTATGCGCGGAATGCGTTGTTTTCGGGTATGTTTCCCGATGAGATTCACAAACGCTGGCCGGATATTTGGCAGGTCGATGACAAGGGCTCATTGAATCGCTTTGAGGAGGAAATGATTGGTTTCGCGTTGAAAGAACGTGACGCGCTACCGAAGTCCGGGATTAAGTACGCCAAAGTATTCAACAATGCCGAAATGGACACGCTGTACCGCAAGATATCTGAGTTTTACACACGTGAGTTTTCAACGATTGTTGTGAACTTTCTGGATATCATGTCACATGGGCGCTCGAGTAATATGATACTCAAAGAAATTGCCGGCAATGAGAGCGCCTATCGCTCTGTGACGGTCAGTTGGTTTACACACAGTTCGTTATTCAAAGCCCTGAAAGACTTTGCGGCGCATGGACACACAGTGATTATTACTACCGACCATGGCTCAAAACTGTGTCACCGGGGCGCGCTGGCGCATGGCAAAAGAGACACATCAACGACCTTACGCTACAAATATGGTGACAATTTGAATTGCGACCCCAAGCAGGGTGTCATTGTGCGTAATCCTGAGGAGTATCGCTTGCCGAAGCCCCGTTTGGCGACAACATATCTGATAGCCAAAGAAGATTACTACTTCGTCTATCCGAATCGCTACAACGAGCATGTGCGTCAGTTCCAGAACTCATTTCAGCATGGCGGGATTTCTCTCGAGGAGATGATAATTCCTCTGGCTATTCTCAAACCCCGGAAGTGACGGTTGCAGAGTATGACCAGCGAGAGGGAAACACTAACAGGTGTGCACACCTGCGCCACTGAGGAGGAAACATTGGCATTGGGGCGGCAGATTGCTTCAACACTATTACCCGGTGCGATTGTGTGTATTAAAGGCGAGCTTGGAGCAGGGAAGACTGTCCTTTGCCGGGGTATCGCTGACGGATTGGGAGTTGACCCGGCTGAAGTTCGCTCGCCGACGTTTTCAATTGTCCATGAATATCAGGGACGGAGAGAGGTTTTGCATTTTGATTGCTATCGACTCGACAAAGCCGAAGAGGCGCTACAAATCGGTTGGGACGATTACCTTGCGCGTGACGCGGTGACGCTGATCGAATGGCCGGAGCGTATTGCAGAATTATTACCGGACGGGTGTCTTGAGATACGCATGGAAATAGAAAACGACGGACGACGAATCACAGTCACGCAGGCCGAAGAATCATGAGTGTAACACAACAGCAATCAGAGAATTATCTGGCGCTTGACACTTCAGGCGAAACAATCCATTGCGCATTGCAGATAGCAGGTGAGATTTTCACCAAAAGCGCCACCCGCCGGGAGTCCCGCCAAAGGAATGTGGCGGTTCTTACCGAAGAGGCGCTGAAAGAACGAGCGCTAACTGTCTCAGAATTATCAGGAGTGATTGTCTCACTCGGACCGGGTTCGTTCACCGGCCTGCGTGTAGGATTGTCATTTGCCAAAGGGATAGTCGCCGCGCAGGATATTCCGTTGATTGGTGTGACACGCTTTGAGCAGGCGTTATTTCAAATAGAACATTCTCGCGGAGACAACGCTGAGTCTGTCCGTCCTGATTATTTGTTTGTCAGAGTGAAAGGCGATGAGTTTTATCGTTATCGAGTCAGTGACCCCGGACGTGGAGCCATTGATGTCGTGAAGATGGCTGATATCGCAGACTCCCTCAAGTCTGAACTTGCGTGTTTTGTAGATTGCGTAGTC
>CAZFAL010000173.1:0-5839 GCA_964516945.1 uncultured Ignavibacteriales bacterium | reverse complement strand
ATGCTCAGGAATGGAGTGCGGGCGAGTCAGATCAAAGAAGTCAGAAGCTACGCCGCAACGAAACTACTCTATCCGGAAAACCCGCAGGATCCTCGCAATCGACGAGTTTCAATCCTTGTGCTCAACGACTATGATTATGTGCTGGAACATAATCTTCTCGATTCAGCCTATATTGGCAATAGCTCAGACACAAAAGACAGTCAGACCAAACTTGCCCAATCTGAGACAGAAGCGGTAACCGGTGATGGTGAACAGCAAAGTAACACTAACACACACGACGCAACCACACACGACGCAGTCACACACAACGCTACTACAAGCAGTAATTCGACGGACGAAATTGAGCCGGTGGACGAAGACTCCTTTGAATTGCCCGACTATCTGAAAGACACAACCGGCGAAAACTGATTGACTCTCCGTTACCTTTCAAGTAACCAATAACAAATCGGACAAGAAAAGCCGGACACAACAAAGTCGTGTCCGGCTTTTTTTTGCTCATGTGTGACGCTAAATCATGTGCCGGTTGTGCCGCAAATCGGCGCAGGACCTCCGGCGAAAATACGCGCTATCATGAATGTAACGTCGGCAATATTGACCGTATTGTTTCCGTCGGCGTCGCCCTCATCATTGCAGGGCGGCGCAGGGCCGCCTGCAAAAATACGGGCTATCAGATAAGTGACATCACCGATATTGAAGACTGTACTCCCATCGGCGTCACCGGGAGTCATACAACATCCTGCAACCTTGATAACCGGCGGCAGATAGGTGGGAACAAACGATCCGGGAAGTGTTTCCTCATCCAAAGTCGATCCTCCGAAAGCCAGCGTGTTCAGCGGCATTGAAGCGCTCGGAGAACTTCCGGCGAGGATTTTGAATCGCGCAGCAATGATTGGCCCGGTTCCCGGCTGTAGATGCGGTGAGGGTCCAATGACTCCGCTACTTCGCAATTCAATAATTATTCGTTTGTTGAATGGGTCTTCGGTCGGGACCTGCTGAACACCGAATTGCTCTGCGCGCAGACCGACGCTAGTAATACCTATGTACTCCAGCTTGACACCGTTCAAGTCGGCATAAGTCAGCGGCAGGATAAGCGATTTCACCTGAAAGTCATTCTTCAATGAAATCGGCACATCGACAGTGTCTCCGATATTCCCCTCTGCAGTATCTCCACCGAGCGTGTCTGCGTGAACAAACACAAGATGTTTGGCCTGTTCGTATCCATTGCCGCGCGGCTCGGTATTCGTTAGTGTCACATCATACAGGCCAATACTATCGTATGTATGACTGGGATTCTGCATTGATGACACGTTGCCGTCACCAAATGTCCAGCTCCAGGCGGTCGGTGCGTTTGGAGAAAGGTCGGTGAAGTCAACGGTCAACCCGGGGGCGCCTGCAAGAACAGGTCCGGCGCTGAAATTCGCTACCGGCAAATCCTGAATAGCATTGAATACGTTGACACGGCCCGAACCCAGTTGGCCAATGAAGCTCGGATTCTGTGCGTCAATATTATCAGCAGTTGCAAGCAGTATTGAATCTATCTCGACCTTCGTCCAACCGGGCATCAGAGACTTTACCAGCAGGACAGCTCCGGCGTACGTAGGAGCCGCCATTGAAGTGCCACTCAGTGTAGCGTATGTCGGATTATAGACGCTCGAAAAAGTCGAATGAATGGCGCTGCCGGGCGCAGATATCTCGACCCAGGAACCGAAGCTTGAAAAGGAGGACTTAGTATCGTTGCCGTCAGTAGAAGCGACAGATATCACATCCGGTCGCAATCCAAGAAAATCAGCGACTGTGTTGTTGTCGTTACCGGCGGCGTTTGAAATCACTATGCCGCTGTCATTTGCCAGGTCCAGTGCAAACGCGAGCGAGCTAAGACTTGAAGAGCCCCAGGAAGTGTTGATTACATCGGCGCCCATACGCGCGGCGTAATCAATGGCAGTCGCCGCATTCGACAGATTGATAAATCCGTTGCCGTCAGGCGCTGTCGCTCCAATGCGCAAACACATAATGCGCGGGCCACGTTTCGAATAGTCGGCGCCGGCATTCCAGCCACCGGCGATTCCGGCTACGCCAAGTCCATTATTGGTTGCCGCGGCGGCAATACCGGCAACGTGCGTTCCGTGACCGTTATGGTCATTCGGGTCACTGTCCGGTGTCCCGCCATCCTCACCGGCCATGACACCACCACCTAAACCTGTGAAAAAGTCATAGCCTATCAAGTCATCGATGACACCATTGCCATCATCGTCAATTCCGTTGAGGTCGTCGAGATCGTAGACCTCTTCATCTCCGTCAAGGTCTTCACCGGGGTTAACCCAGATTTTGTCCACGAGGTCTTCATGGCGATAATTCACACCGGAATCAGTCAATCCGATTTTTGCAGTATCAGAACCCGGCTCCACATCCCAAACATCTGTCGCCTGGATTCTCGCCGGACCATATTGCAGATTCCATCGCGGATCATCAGGGGTCGCCTGAACCTCCAACAACGGCATAGCCCAGATTTTCTCAGCAGAGACAACCTTACCGGTCGCCATCAAATCGTTTATCAAGACATCAAGGTTTTCATTCTCTGAAAACTGTAGCAACTGGAACTTGCTCATCTGCCTGTCTCTCAGAACCGGAGACAGTTCATCGCGCCACGGGAAAACAGAACGGACTTCAGAGATATTGTGGCTCTGCAACACTGCGTCGACTGCCGGAGCTCCAAAACTGACGCGGCCAAATGATTTGACCTTGGAGCCGACTGAGACATCATCGGTGAACCGAACTTCTAACTGACCTTTAATAATAAACGGTTTCGGCTGCGGCCCCTGCTCCTTGTACACTGCCCGAACGGTAATCGGCAGGAGCAATACTATGCCCAACATTGATAATAACGTCGAACGAAACCTGGTAGACATGTTAACTGTAGATATCCTCTCAAAAATCGAACTTCTGGACCCCATACTTCATCGCCTCTTTTCTTTCCAAGCTCACGGGCTTGATTCTTCTTTGCACTTATTTCTTTTCTTTCAGGAAAGTCTGACGGTAATACAACAATCCTTGTTCTACTGCCATTTATCGTCATGTCTCGACATCATGTGAGGTGAAAACCCATGCTACAGCGAATCGACGCCGGCACAATAGATATAAACTACTGAACTCGTCGAATACGTTGCCTTGAGGCGGTGATTTTGGTTCCAAACACCCGGGCTGTAAGTGAGGTAATCGCGACCCTGGCCGGAGAACTGTCTGAATCCCGCGGCTCACCGGACGGCAATCCGGGGCCGGGCAGACAGCCAGCAACCATAGTCAAGATAACAACTTAGAAGACGATGTCAATGAGAAACTGACACCGACTCTCTGTAAACTCCAATGAATGTGGCATGGTCGAATTATGTTAAACTGAAACGCTACAGCTCCCTGATGCAAGACTTTGCACAATGACTCGACTGGCGCGATTCAAACACCACCGGTTTGCTTCACGTAACGTTATATGTTACTATCACTTCCGCCTGTGTAGCGTAGCCGGACTCTTCCCGGCTACGTCCTGCGCCTCTGACGCACACCTTTAGGACTGTGAGGAATCCTTTGTATGCCGACTTCCACGCCTGACAAAACCGCCCAACTTGAGGACTTTTTGAATTCACATTATTCAATCCGTCAATTCACCGGCGCCCCCGTCAGCGATGACTTTGTCGGACGGGTTATCAAAATGGCGCGCCGCGCGCCGACTTCGTCTAATCTGCAAATGTGTTCAATCGTCACGGTGCGAGATCCGGAACGTAAAGCAAAACTGTCTGAGCTGTCCGGCTCACAGGAGCATATTGTCAAGTCCGATGTCTTCTTTGTGTTTCTCGCGGATTTGCACCCGTTGCATGTGCTCTGTGAGGAACGTGGTCTTCCGTTTCATGGCGACTACCTTGAGCCGTTTGTGCTGGCGACTGTCGATACTGCGCTTTGCGCGGGCCGGGCGCTGACCGCCGCAGAGGCGCTGGGGCTTGGCGGTGTGCTGGTGGGCGGAATTCGTAACAACCCGCAAGAGGTCGCCGAGTTGCTTGAGTTACCGGAGTATTGTTACGCCGTTTGCGGGATGTCGCTCGGCTGGCCTGCCAAAGAGGGCAAAGTCAAACCGCGTATTCCTGACTATGGTATGCATCACAAAGAGACATACAATCCGGAACAGTTTCGTAAGGCGGTCGAAGAATACGACAAAATCATCGCAGAAACAGGACTCTACAAAAACCGCAACTACCCGCTACCTGAAGGCGCGGATGAACAAGAAGCGCAGTCACGGCCATATGGCTGGGCGGAGCATTCGGCGCGCCGCATCAGCGACGGCTCCCCCGGCGCATTGCGAATCACACTGCGACCCTTCCTCGAAAAGATTGGATTCAAACTCAAGTGAGCATGTTCATTTCTCCCCGGCTTTCGCTTAGAAAGACGTTCCTTTTTGTAGCGTTCATGTCTCTCCCCTGTCTGAGCCAGGCAACCGACTTCGCGTGGGTTGAGGATGCCGCGCCATTTGAACGCGGCGCCCTCAAACTCAGTGTCGGCGCCAGCCATTACCGTAGCGCGCCGTTTCCGTTTTCCGGTCTTGACGGAAACCTCTCTGAGGCGCCGTGGGTGGCGTTGCGCTTTAACGCCAGTGGAAACGCGCAGTTTTATCTCAACGGAGCAATACGCAAATTCATCGCGGTTGACAGAATCGACAGCGCATTAGGCAGCGCCGAGCTTGAAGCGCCGGTGACAACAAGTCAGACACGTTCGGCAACCGGCGACTTTTCTATTTATTCCAAGTTGCGCTTCCCGCTTTTCAACGACAGAATCGATTTCGGACTGCTCACCGGCTTCACCATGCCCAACACTAATACCGGCTCCGGACTCGGTCTCGACAGAAATGTCGTTCATGGACGGATGATAATCGGTCACACAATGGGACAGATGCGCGCAGTTGCTAACATTGGCATTGCAATCGTTGACAACACAACCGGTTCTGGACAGGACGATTTCTTTACGTATGGTTTCGCATCTTCACTCAACATGGGCGACAGAGTGAAATTGCATGGCGAACTCTATGGCATTGATGGTCCGCCGGACGGAACCGATGACGGACTTTTTGACTCACTAAACGTTGCTCTCGGGATTAGTGTCACAATCGGAAACTATGTCACTGATATGACAACCAAAGGATTCTTCAAAGAACCGAGTCCCTCGAGCGCTGTATTCGTGCGCTTTAGTCGCACATTTCATTTCGGAAAAAGTAAAGAGAAGTAGTGGCGTACGCCATTAAGAACCACTAATGGAATTCTTCTCGACACATTACGGCGAATTCTTCGCCCTCTTCGCCGCAATGATGTGGGGTAGCGCCTCTATCTTTTTCACGCTTTCATCGCGTGAAGTCGGCGCCGGAAATCTGAATCGTCTGCGTCTGGCATTCGCGGTTGTCATCCTCAGCGGACTTGTCTCGTTTACCGTCGGCTGGGGATGGGTTTCACAAATAACCAATGAGGAGTTTGGCTTGCTGGCGCTCAGTGGAATCATCGGTCTGGCGTTTGGTGACAGATTCTATTTTTCCGCCTTGAAAGAAATGGGCCCCCGTCTTTCGACTCAGGTCTTTGCTCTCAACCCTGTCACCTCAACAATTCTCGCCTGGATATTCCTCGACGAAAAACTCGGGTTCTGGCCATTATTGGGCATCGCTGTGACTGTCTCCGGGGTTATCCTCGTGACCTCCGAGCGCCGCAGGTCTGATAACAGCACACACGCCACCTTGCGGGGTGTCAGTTTTGCGATGATCGCCACCGTCTGCCACTCCAGCGCCTTTGTGCTGGCCAAAAATGTGATGGGGACC
>CAZFAL010000172.1:2857-5858 GCA_964516945.1 uncultured Ignavibacteriales bacterium | reverse complement strand
GCGCGCATTGGAACATCGAAAATCTCCGGTACAGTCAGCGGCTCAATTAAAGCCGGGACAAAAATACTTTACCTCATAGCCCGTGAAGCGCTGAATGACATCTGAGAAAGCCATGCCCGACGCACGCGGCAACGCGAAATATGGCCGGGGGGCCTTCGGAATCCTGCTTGGGATTCAAACGGTGTTGTATTTCTCGCTGTTCTGGCCGGACTATGGACAGCCGCATATACTGCGCTTCATACTAGTTGCGATTGGCGCTTCTGTCCTTTGGCTTCTTACTCTGTACCTTTTGAGCGCCCGGTCAAGACTCTGTAGAATCAGCAATAACATTCTGCTTGTCGGCCTGATTGCCGGAGCGCTATTTCGAGCAGTTACTTTTGTTGGCGCAGGAGAACAAACATATCTCTCAGATGATGTCTACCGATATGTCTGGGACGGTCGCTTGTTGCATCATGGACTAAATCCGTTTGCGACAGCCCCTGATGATGCGAATGTCAATCCGGTTGTGGCCCCGCTTGCCGACAATAATATCTATCCAAAGATAAATCATCCCTCATTTCCGTCCATTTACCCACCGGTCAGTCAGGCGCTGTTCTATCTTGCAGATTCACTTTCGGATTCCACAGTGTACGGGTTCAAAATTGTTTCACTTCTCTTTGACTTGCTGACACTACTGGCGATGGCGGCTCTGCTGAAAGCATACAAACTGCCGCGCTGGTATCTCCTGCTCTACTGGCTCGCGCCGTTGCCAATCCTCGAATTCTCACTCAGCGCGCATCATGATCTGCTTCTGCTACCGTTTCTCACCATGGGGCTTGTGTTTCAGCGTCGCGGAAATGCTGTCGCGACTGCATTGTTTCTTGTGCTCGCTGTTTTGACAAAGTTCATAGTGGCGCTGGCGCTTCCGGCGGTGTTTCTTTCTTTCGTCGGCAGAGACCGGCTAAGATTTGTATTGACGATGGTAGTGGCAACGGCGCTGATTTATGCGCCATTCTGGTTTTGGTTTGAACCACCGGAGCTTTTCGGCTCATTATTGGATTATCTGTCACAATGGCAATACAATGGCTCGCTATATACACTTATCGAACGGGGACTGTCACTTGTGACTGAAAACAGCGCCTCTTTTGCGCGGGGTATCGTCTCTATTCTGCTTGTGACAGCGATTGGAGTCGCCTGTTTGCGTATCAAAGATAAAGTTCAAGCGGCCTATGTCTGCCTGCTGGCCTACACAGCGCTGACTACAACATTGTTTCCGTGGTATCTGGTTGTCTTCTTCCCATTCCTCTTGCTCTATCGCGGGCAGGCGACCATGTCGCTGATGGCGCTTGTCTGGCTTTCCTACTGGGGACTGATTGGGCAATTAGAAACCGGTTTCTGGTATGACAACTGGTGGTTACGGACCATAGAGTATGTTCCGTTTTACGTTCTGTTGGCGCTCAGCTTCAAACGCGACTTGTTGGCGCAGAGAGAGAGTCAACAGGTGGAGAGTCAACAACACGAAAGTCAATATTGTGCGCTCTGAATTCCTCATTCTGTATTTTTCCCTACTCGGA
Organism: uncultured Ignavibacteriales bacterium; assembly: GCA_964516945.1. GTDB lineage: Bacteria > Zixibacteria > MSB-5A5 > GN15 > JACZUZ01 > JAJRPJ01. Next base: position 4,305 of record CAZFAL010000172.1, on the reverse strand, counting down.
GCGCTAAGTCTGTTTGGTATCCATCTGTATTGGTTGCTCTATCTCTATCGCCGTCATCATGGCTCAAAACCGGCGAAACCCGTCCTGCATGGGCGTCCACAGGTAACAGTTCAACTGCCTCTTTACAATGAAAAGCGTGTTGCGCGCAGATTAATTGAAGCGGTGGCAAGTATGAACTGGCCGCAAGACCGGCTGGAGATTCAGGTTCTCGATGATTCAACTGATGAGACCACTGGCATAGTGCGTGATGTTATCGCGGAGTTGTGCGCACAGGGGTATGACGCATCAGTTGTTCATCGTGATTGTCGTGATGAGTACAAAGCCGGGGCGCTGGCTAATGGACTGAAAACTGCAAAGGGAGCATTTGTCGCGGTCTTTGACGCTGACAATATCCCGCCGGAGGATTTTCTGTTCGAGTCTCTGCCGTATTTTACTGATGAGAAAGTGGGCATGGTGCAGGCGCGCTGGGATTTTGTCAATCGTAATCAGTCTTTGCTCTGTAAAGCCCAGGCGCTGTTTCTTGATAGTCATTTCGGCATTGAGCAATTGGCGCGCAGCCGCGGAGGATTGCTGATGAATTTCAATGGCTCTGCGGGGATTTGGCGTAAGCAGGCGATTGTCGAATCCGGCGGCTGGTCCGGCAGAACATTGACTGAGGATCTTGAGTTGTCATTCCGTGCGCAAGTTGCCGGCTGGAAATTTGTTTATCTTGATGACCTGCTGGTCCCGACAGAATTGCCGGCCTCGGTGCGCGGGTTCCGCTCACAACAATACCGCTGGGCCAAAGGGGCGGTGGAAACGGCCTTAGTGATGTTGCCGACTATCTGGAAGGCAATGATACCTACTCGACAAAAAATTGCCGCAACGATGCATTTGACACATAAGTTCATCAATCTCGTGATGGTGGCTTTGGCGCTGACATTGATACCGGCGCTGTATTTTCGGCTTGAAGGCGGGATGCAAAAGCTATTCTTCATCGACCTGCCGATTTTCCTGCTTGGCGCAGGTTCAATGTCTATTTTCTATGGTATTTCTTTCCGACGCAACAATGCACAGCCGCGCTTGCGGGACTCATTCATTCTGCCTTTTCTGACATCGCTCGGTGTGGCGTTGGCGGTCAATAATACACGCGCAGTCCTCTCGGCCTTGTTCCGACGCCGCTCGGAATTTGTCAGAACACCCAAAACCGGAGTGGATAGAACATCAGCCGGCTCCCTGCCTAAAGCATATCGCCTGCGGGGCGACGCATCTACTTTTCTCGAGACAGGTTTGGCTGTCTATGCAACAGTCTCGGTGGGGATTGCCTTGTCACTACATCTCTATTTCACCGCTCCGTTTCTGACGACGTTTGCAGTCGGCTACGGGTATCTGTCATTTCTAAACTATCGCGAAGCCCGGCAATAGGCGCTGGTTGTCGTTGTGAATAAAGGGAAAGAAATCGCAATCGG
>CAZFAL010000172.1:0-2757 GCA_964516945.1 uncultured Ignavibacteriales bacterium | reverse complement strand
GAAAACATCCACACGCGGCGCTTATCGGGGCGGATATTCCGGATATCAGCGCCGAACACATCGCTCAGACATTTTCGGCGCTGGAGGACCATGACGAAGACATTGATGTTGTCTTCGGGCCGACTCATGACGGTGGCTATTATATGATCGGTGTGAACAGCCCCTACGGCGCCCTGTTCGATGCAATCCCCTGGAGCTCATCTGATACGCTTCAGAAATCACTCGCGGCCTGTGAGAGGGCGCGGTTATGTTATCATCTGCTTGAGCCGCTGGGTGACTTGGATGTTTTGCAGGATTTTCGGCGAATCAAGTGGCGGCCGTCTTCTGTGGATTTCGACATACCGGAATGAGTCAGAGCATTGCAGGCAAGCATTGAAGACAAGCATAGAAAAAGCGGATGGAGGATCCTCCATCCGCTTTCGTACAGAATAAGCTCGTCCGTGAGTTTCTTTGGTAGCTCAGGCGGCCATGGCGCTGATTGATTCGAGATCGATAACCCGCGAGAGGTCGAGGAAAATCAGCAGACGCTCGTCCATTTTAGCCACGCCCTGAATATATTCGGCGTTGGCGCCGGTGGCGATTTCCGGCGGCGGCTCGATTGTCGAGACCGGGATGCGCAGGACTTCTGAGACTGAATCAACAATCATGCCCATCACGTGCGAGTCAATATCGACAACCACAATGCGGGTATTCTTGTCGTTCTCCTGAAGTTGCACTCCAAGGCGTTTGCGCAAGTCGATGATAGGAATCACTTTGCCGCGCAGATTGATGACACCCTCGACATAGGCCGGCGCCTGCGGGACTTTGGTGATATCCACCATGCGATTGATTTCCTGAACTTTAGTGATGTCCACACCGAACTCCTCGGGACCAATCTTGAACGAAACCAGTTGGAGCAATTCATCACCAACAGCGCCCAGAGCGGCTGTTGGAGCTTTTGTGACCGTCATCTCTTCTGACATCCTCTTCCCTTTCATCTTCATCTTTGACGCAGAAGTAATCTGCGCTTCATTGCTTACGATCTACAAATGGATCCGACGAGTTGCAGATACAAAGGAGTCCTTTGGCCGTCTCGAATCCACTTTCACTGTATATCGGGAGAAGATGGTGGGAATTCAGTTTTTGAATGGCAGGCAAGGATGAAATGTTTGATTTTGCACAACCCGTCGGAAATAATTCCCACATGCGGAGAGTGTTTCAATTTGGGTCAGATTGGCGCACGAAAGTCGGTGGAGGTCAGTGGAAGTCAATGTTCAAAGGGAACTGAAAGTTCTCTCGAATGTTATCATAAATAGAGTCTCGGTGTCCGCAACCTCGGGTAGTTGACTAATCCCCTCTACCCTGCGGGCGCCGGCTCTACTTTTTGCCCGCAAAACCTCTACCATAGCAACAAGAGCGTAGGTCGGGTTCCGAACGCGCTTTAGCGCGAGAGAAACCCGACATACCTGCCATCAGCGAACATGTCGGGTTTCTCCGTCCGGCAGATGCCGGACTCCGGAACCCGACCTACTTTTGACCGAGTATCCGTTTGTCTTTCGGTCGTGAGCTTAACTGCCGGGGTAGAACCGGCCGATCTCGGTACGCGGGAAGAAACTTTTCCAGGCGAACCAGAAAGTGGTCATCACCGGCATCGGCTCGAAACCGTCAACGCCTTTGTGGAAATCATCCGCTGTCAGTTTTTTACCGTCAAGAGTAACAGAGCCGTCGATTTCGACGTTCAGCTTCTTCTTGTTGGCATTGTCGACGCTCGTGGCATAGGCGGAGGCGTCTTTGGTGGCCGGATTGTAGAAGACAACCACTGATTTGTCCATTAAGTCAACTTTGGCCGCTGAGGGCTTGACGACGTTCTTAATCGGCAGCGCCACAGCATCACGACCGAGGCGGAGTCCCAGCGCATGGTCTTTGGTTCCCATCTCCTTGGAATCAAACGTATGGCCGAAGATTCCGATTCGTTCGGGGTCGTCGAAATAGCGTTTGTAATAAGAGCCCTTGTCGCCTTTGCTGTCCTTCTTGAGGAATTGCGCGTTCGGGTATTTTTCCAACACCGCGGAGAAGTTCATGAATTCCGACGGGTACAGTTTTAGCTTGGCGCCGACCATTCGCCCGTCAATCGCTTCGCCCATGATTTGTGACCAGAGCGAGCTTGTCTGACGGTCCATCATCACCAGCGCGTCTTTCCAAAGCGACCCGGAGGCCTCGAAGGTGTACGGTTTCCCGTCAATTTCTGCGGCATACACGATGCCGGTATAGCACAGCGGTCACCAGGTCACCGCGATTGCGGCGCCTCCGATGTGGTCATTGACAACTTCGTGTCCGTCGAGATGCCAGATTGAATAGGCCTTGACCTCGTCACCGGCGCGCACGACCATCATTGGCTCATCATCATAGTAGAGCGTCCTGGCTTTGGTCGCCGAGACAAACTCCGGCTTGAAAATCGCCGGGATTGCGCCGGGCTTGAGCACGGTGTAAAGCGTGTCACCGGCCAGCGGTCGCATTTCCGGTTTTGGTCGTTGCGCCTGGCTTGTCGAAGCGCCGAGAGCGCCAAGCGCCAGCGCAAGCGCTGTCGCTTGGCAGACGCTCGATTTGAGTGTATTCCTCACCCTGATTGACATACCTGTGTTTCCTTCCCCTGAAGTGTGTGGGTCTGTGTGGTTTGATTTGTTTTCAATTCATTTTCAGTAGCTCGAAACCCTCGCGGTTTCGAGGGGATAACCATCTACCAACAACACCACACAAGGTACAGAAGTTTCCGCCGGG
>CAZFAL010000171.1:0-5915 GCA_964516945.1 uncultured Ignavibacteriales bacterium | reverse complement strand
ACATTTCAGTGTTTCTGCTCCTTAGTTTCATGGCCATTGGCTTAGGGAATTGCAACGATTCGCCCGTAAGACCCAAGGAGACAAACACTTGCTGGAAGCCGCTGGATAGCAGCATTACCGGCGCTTCGCATTCTTTTAATCCTGCCTGGTCGCCTTCGGGGAAATACGTTGCGTTTGTAGGTTTTTTCGATAGTTGCAATAATCCATCCCCGGCGATTTATATTACCGAGAGAGGCGGTAAGTCGCGGCGTGCGTTGAACATACTTGGATCTGTAGTGCATTGGCTTCCTCCCGGTGACTCGGTATTGATAGTTAACGAGGGTCTCTTTGGGGGTGGTGAGCTCGTCAAGTACAACATTGAGTCGAACATCCGGACACCTCTCGGAATCCAGACTCGACAGACTTTTTTCGATGTTTCATGTGACGGCAGGTTTATCTACTACGAAGCGGAGCCCATTCCCCCGCATCTGGGTGCCAGTATAATTCAACATGAATTATCGACAGGGGGAGAGCATGCGCTGGTCGCGGGTTCTCGGCCTTCCGTTTCTCCGAGCGGGCTTCTTTTGGCTTATGGACTGGGGACTCTGAACGTATATAACTTTCTCGATTCAAGCATAAGTATCATCAATGATCCAGCTTTGACACCAGATTGGGTCAATGACACGCTAATTGCTTTCTTTGATGACTCTGCACGTGAAATAGGCATTATCGACCTGAACGGGAACAGGACAAAGATAACCGATGGCCTTGGTGGCATCAGTGTTTCGCCTGACGGAAGGCGCATATTGTATTCGAAAGGTTCACCACATGATGGTAATGGACATGTGTGGATTGTTGATTTGAGAGGAGGTGAGCCGAACGAATTTATACGGTAGTTACGCAACGGGGCTGACACAATACAGATGGGCTGGTGGCCTGTCCCCTCTGGGGGCAGGTTTCCAGATACCATACTCTCACCAGCGATGCGCCATTGTCATAGGTCGGCCATCCACTGGAATCCCGCCGCAGAGCGGACGGGCCACCGGCCAGAATCTCAGATACGCGCAGGACGCCCTACGAAATCCTTTCCCCGCAGTTGTTTGTTGCTTTTCCACCCCTACATGCCTTAACCTGCCTTGCGACAGGCGCTTGACGGAGGGTTCCAGTTTCTGGAGTTTGAATCCGCGACGGCGCTCGATTGTTTAAGCCGTTAAACTGTAATGGGATAGGGAACAAGGCGTTGTCGGTGAGCGTTTAAGTCTGCGTAACAAACGACCGATTATGCGTATAAGGACTATGAATACCGCAATTAGAATATTTCATTCATTGACTATCGGACGCTTAGCGCGAATAACCAATACCCGGGGCGTTTCAAGGGCGCTTTCGCTTGCGTTGTTTGCGGTTCTGGCTCTCAGCGCCTGCCAGCCGAGTGGGGTGAGTGTTGACCCCGAAGGCAAGCGGGCGGCGGAAAATCGTCGCGGGCAAAATTCAGGCGAATCTGCTGATACTGCGCTGGTTGCCACGGAGTATCCAACCGACGACGGCTTCAACGCCAACAGCCCGCATCCTGAGAATGACACGAGTTGGACGGTTGTTGATCTGGATGAGGCCGATGTTAAGCCGGTTGAGGTTGCCGATACCGATTCGACAAATATGGATTATTCGACTGCGGTCGATGATGAAATCTGGCGGCAATTGGATTTGGCCGGTGAGTATTTCTCGATGGGCGTGGTTGCCAATCAGGATGGCAGTTGGGATGAAGCGCAGTATTACTTTGAGCGCTCATTGAAGATCCTCGGTGATTTGGATATTGAAGCCGAGGACGCTGCAGATTCGACTGCGTCACTGGAAATCAAACGCTACAACGGACTGCTGGATAATGTAGTCTCGTCCTACAATGTCACGCTCCTGTCGCTCGGCAAACTGCCGGCGGATATTTCACCCTCGGCGCTTCGTGAGCGTCTGCGTGATTTCGGGACAATCACTGTCGATTCGAGTGAGGTTCCGGCTGTTAGCGCAAGCGATGATACCGTTGTCACGTATGACATGCCGATTGTCATGAATGACCGGGTGCGGGCGTCAATCAAGTATTTCCAGACCGACGCCCGTGACGCCTTCCTGCGCTATTACAGTCGCTCAACACGCTATATGCCGATGATTAAGGAGATTTTTCGCTCCTATGGACTGCCGGAAGACCTCGGCTATCTGGCGTTGGTTGAATCAGGCTATAACAGTAAAGCCTATTCATGGGCGCGCGCCGCCGGATTGTGGCAGTTTATTTCCTCAACAGGACGGCTCTATGGTCTCAAACGGTCGTGGTGGTATGACGAACGCCGGGACCCAATCAAATCCACACACGCGGCGGCAAAATATCTCAAGTGGTTGTATCAGCAATTCGGTGACTGGGAACTGGCGATGGCGGCCTACAACGCCGGACCGGGTAAGGTGCGACGCACGATGAAACGTGACCGGACCACTGACTACTGGAAACTGCGTCATCTGCGTCGGGAAACGAAGAATTACATCCCGCTCTATATGGCCGCTACAATTATCTGCAAGAACCCGCGCAAGTACGGGTTCAACCCCGATGAAGTAGAATTCGCTGAGCCGTTTGATTATGATGTTGTCGTTGTTGATAAAACACTGGCGCTGAAAGATGTCGCCAAAGCTTGCGGGACAACTGAAGCGGAGTTGATGCATCTCAATTCGGAGTTGTTGCGCAAGCACACTCCGCCGAAGGCAAAGCGCTATAAGCTCAAGATTCCGAAGGGGACGAAGGCGATATTTGCGGCGGCGTATGACGGGTTAGAGTCGCCGGATGAGATGAGTTGGGTCAAACACCGGATTCGCCGGGGTGAGACGATTTCGACGATTGCCTCAAAGTACGGCGTGTCGCAGTACGCGATTCGTGAGGCCAATAACATGTCCCGGCGTCACAGCCGCATTTATGCGGGCAAGACCTTGATTGTGCCGGTGCCGCTCGATGGCGCGCCCTCGAAGTCGAAACGTCACCGGGGGAAGCGTAAAGCCGAGAACGGTATTTACATCGTGCGCGGCGGTGATTCTGTGTATGACATCGCGCGGGCGTTCAATGTGTCAATGAGTTCACTGAAGAATCTGAACAATATCGGTCGCCGTGGCAGAATCTATGTCAATCAACGATTGCGGATTCCGGGACTTGTCGGCAGTTCGAGCTCCGGGACACTTGCCTATCAGGGCAGGAGCGGCAAGAAGAAATCCACGGCGAAACAGAATACGGCGCGGAATTCGTCAAGCAGAGAATCATTCAAGCACAGAGTCCGTCGCGGTGAAAATCTGACAGTGATTGCGCGACGGTATGGTGTGACAGTGTCGCAACTGCGGCGCTGGAATGGTCTGGGCGCCTCGGCGATGTTGCATCCGAATCAGACGTTGAAGATTGAGAAGGGCATTCCCGGAAAAGGCGGCGGCAAAGGTGGAGCAAATTCCTATGTCGTGCGCTCCGGTGATTCACTCTGGAAAATTGCGAAACGCTTCGGTGTGACAGTGAGCAGATTGAAAAGATGGAACGGTCTTTCCTCGCGCTCCAGATTGTATCCGGGGCAGTCGATTAGTCTCGGGCCGACGCGTAGCGCTTCGGGTTCAAAGTCAAATGACGGCTCTATTTGGCATACGGTGCGCCGCGGCGAGAATCTGAGTTTTATTGCGAAGTTGTATAGCACGACAGTCAGGAAGATTGTCAGGGAAAATAATATCAAGAACCCCGCCAGTATCAGGCCCGGGCTCAAATTGAAAATCGGTTAAGCTGCGCCTCAGGCGTTTGCAGGGAAGTGAATCAGGAACAATGGCAAGCAAAAAAGATGTAGTAATTGGTCTGGTTATTGGTGGAGTATTCCTCGCCGGACTGGCGATGTTCGCAGTTATGTTCTTCATCACGTTTAAGGGCGGCGGTGACGAGTTTGTTGTTAAGGGTAGTGGGCAAATTGCTGTTGTGGATCTATTTGGCGGCATTTATGACCCGACGCCGACAGTTAAACAAATCGACAAGTGGAGCAAGCGCGATGATATCAAGGCGATTGTGATACATATCAATTCCCCCGGCGGAGGTGTGGCCGCCTCGCAGGAAATCTATGAGGCCATCAATCGGGCGCGGACGGAATATGATAAGGTGATTGTCGCGGCGATGAGCTCGGTTGCCGCTTCAGGCGGCTACTATGTGGCCTGCGGAGCCGACCGAATCGTTGCCAATCCGGGCACCCTGACCGGGTCGATTGGTGTGATTATGCAATATCCGACTTTTGGGGAATTGATGAAGAAGGTCGGCGTGAAACTTGAGACTATCAAATCCGGTGAATTGAAGGATGTGGGAAATTACTCGCGAGATATGACTGAAGGTGAAGAGCGGATGTTACGCTCGGTGATTATGGACTCCTATCAGCAGTTTGTTGAGGTTGTAGCTCGTGGTCGGGGGATGGAGACCGAGGCGGTCAAGCCGCTGGCTGACGGACGGATTTATACCGGTTTGCAGGCCTATAATCTTGGTTTGGTGGATACGCTTGGAACATTTCATGATGCAGTGAATGTCGCCGCCGATATGGTGGGGATAGAAGGAAATCCCGAGACGGTCAAAGAGGTCAAGCGCAAGCCCGGGTTCTTTGAATTGTTGAATGAGACAGCCAGTAAGGTGAAAACGACATTGTCGTTTGAACAGACTGGTCCTCAACTTTTGTACCTCTATCATTAAAGCTTGTGTCGAAATCTCGACGCGCCATTGCGAGGCGTACAGCGGCGCGGCAATTTCACGGCTATGGGCGCCGTCGCCGGGATTGCCGCGCGAACACTCGCATTGACTGCGCTTCGGACTTTATCAACAAGCCCAATAGCCAATGGTTCAGACAGGCAACAGGGGTGGGATTTGGCCTCCTGAGCCCTGAAAAGCCACGGAAGCATCTGTTTTCGGCGTTTTTATCGTGTTTTGCGCTGTTTCTGCCGATGTGTTTGTCTCCGTTCGCCTTAGACGGAGGCCATGCATCCGGCCATTTTCTCGAAAAAACTTCAAATAAATACGATTATTATGATTGATTTCTGATTGAAAACGCCTATCTTGGCGTAACTGATTCGCAGTCGGGGAGTTGTGTCCATGCAAAAATACGGGATTCAACCACGGCTGCCTCACAGTCAAGCAGAACCGTTCAGGGAGGACATATGACTAAGGCGGATCTTGTAGAAAAGGTCGCAGAAAGAACTGGACTAACACGCACTGATGTTGCTGTGGTGGTGGACTCTTTCCTGGATACTGTAAAAAAGACGCTTGAAGGCGGTAACAACATTGAGATTCGTGGTTTCGGAACCTTCAAAATCAAGCTCCGCAAATCACGTAAAGCTCGTAATCCCCGCACAGGTGAAGTCGTGCCTGTCCCGGATAGAAAAGTGCCGGTTTTCAAGCCGTCGAATGAGTTTAAGAACATGATCACCAAACTACCATTGGATGACGCTCCGGTTTCCGAATAGGATGGGCGCTGTTTTCGTATTGGCCGGTGGGGTGATTTGACGTAGTACTTTAGTTGATTGTTTTGGAGGTTTAATGCCAAGCGGAAAAAAGCGGAAGCGCCAGAAGATTAAAACGCATAAACGCAAGAAACGCAGAAGACGCGATCGTCATAAGAAGAAGAATAAGTAAGTAATTGCTCTTCTGCTTGTTGATAGATTTGAAGTCAGATTTTTTGAAGTCACCAATGCCGCCGGGATGTACTCCCGGCGGTATTTTTTTCCTCTATCAGGGAAAGTTCGTCTGCCGATTTGACCCGAGAACTCCCGTCGCCGGACACTCCCGGATTAGAGCTAATTAAGTCGTGGTAGAGTAAGGACTTATGCGGCGCAATTAATCTGCGAAACCAAACGCGCGTGGCTGGGGATTTGCATATCCCGGCTGTGTGGAACTGTATATTACACAGAAA
>CAZFAL010000170.1:0-5941 GCA_964516945.1 uncultured Ignavibacteriales bacterium | reverse complement strand
AGAGCAATCCGTAATTGTATTCCTGCTTGCCGACGCCCCGCTTGCACCGGCGATCTTGATTCCGGCTTTACCGAAGATCCCGACTTCAAGTCTGGCAATCAGATTATCAGAGCCGTCAATTGTCAAGCCATTGGCATCCGGGCCGGCAAGTGAGCCATCAACGACAATCACCCTGCCATCCGGCTGAGTGTTCCCGTCAATCGTAACCTTATCATGAATTGCCGGGAGTTCCGGCCTCGGCAGGATAACAGTGGAGCTACCGCTAATATCAAAGTCAATTCTCTGCGCCCCGCCCTGTGCGTTGGCCTCCATAATCGCCGCGCGCAGTGTGCACTCCGGTTCGCCATTAGGTAGATCATTACCGGTGTCACAAATGCCATCAGTAGTGTCAGCGTCCGGAGCGTCACCGTTGGTGTTGACAACAATGCCTCCCGGCCCGGCGACGACAAGACCAAAGCCACCCTCTTTGAAATTTGAAAACAGCAGTATCTCACCATTGTCATTGATTCCCGAAGGGAGACCGTCGGCGCCGGTGCGGGGTATTGAGGAGTTGATAATGAACGGGTCCAGCAGAGTTACAGAATCTCCGGGGGCAACCTCTACCCTGTCTCCTTCCTGAACAATAAGTCGTGGAGCGGAACCCGTCCGGGCCAGCCAAATACCCACATAACCAGAATCCGTCACTGTATCAACAGCAAGATCACTAAAGGCAACCTGTCCATTGCGGTTGATATCCATATTGTTGACGCGGAAGAAAGTGAAATTGCCGGGACGCCCGGGAGCCGGATCGCCGACTCGGGCAATCTTCTGCACCCCGGTGACATCACCACCCCAAATGCCCTGTTTACCGTCAGAGGTTGCCGCTTGGAAAACAATTGAGTCGTTATCGAACAAACCATAATTGATGAAGTTGGTGAATGTCAGGCCATTTGTCCCCACAGCCGGATCACCGTCAGATACGATTGGGACATAATCGGTATTGAAAAGACTGTATGATATGCCGAAATCCTTCCAGCTCCTGTTGACGTTATTCCCCTGTGTGTTGAGCTTGTAATTCCCGAAAACCTTAAATGTGCTATCAACAAGACTCACTCTCAATGGCACAAAACCGGCGACCGGATCCCACGAATACACAACACCGAGTCCCTTGCTGTCTGCAATTCTCCTCGCCTGCACAGAAAAGATTGTCTTTCCCGCGGACGTAATTAGCGGTTGGAACTCTGAACGGAAGAATAGCCAATCACCCGGAACTCCGGGAATCGGATGTTCGGATTGAGTCAGGATATGGAAGCCGTCAGGACCATATTCAGCAATAACTGCATCCTGACTACCGATTGTACTCGGCCCCCGCACAGAGCCGGTTAACAAGAACCGGCCGGCGTTGAACGCTCGCAAACGCGCCGCAAACAACGTGTCCCCGGTTGGCACGACACTTGTCGATGTGAACTTCTGCACCATCACACCGTTCTCTTCGGCAAAAAAAGCATTCACCGGGCCATTGAGTGTACCGTCGGCTGAATACGTCGCGGCCATACCAATCTGGCCGTCCGGTCCCATGAACGCTTCCGGCAGACGGTCATTCAGGAACAAAACACCCGTAAACCTCGGGACAGAACCACCCTTTTGTACAATTAGGCGCAAAGTATCCGCCTCATAAACCCAGATGCCCTGGTCGTTTTCTGTGGTGATTCCGCCAACTCCCACCTCAAGATAGGCGCGGAAGAGCGCCCGTCCATTGTCACTGAGACCGATACCACCAGGTCGTAAGGAGCTGGAAAAAACAGCCCCCGGTATTCCCGGCGCCGCTTGTCCATCACGGACAATAAGCTTACTCTCGTACTCCGCATGAGCCGCTGAAACCGGCGCTATCACCAAGGCCAATACAATCAAAGCGGCTTTGCGTATCTGAAATCGATTCTTCACTGACATCCTGACCTTTCCGGAACGCGCAAAACGTTAGAGTTCGTCACCTGCGGAGTACATCCTCAACTGACAGTTCCCGCCAAACGGCTCTCACCGTATGGATGATGAGCCAATATAATACAAAATCCGAAATCGCCAAGGTCTGTTTTTGCACAGTTTTTGACATCAATGGACACTGTGAGATTAATCGAATTCCTGATTGCACCCCCGCATTACCTCCATTGAAGGCAGATTTCTCTATTGACATCTGGATTTATTCCGATATACTACCTGAGTCGGTGGGGAAGCTGTCTCCACCGGGGTTTTGAATTATTTGTTGTACTTTTTTTGAGATATCAACTTCCGCACTCTTGAAAGGGGTGATTTTTTTGACAGGAGTCAGAGTACGTGACGATGAATCATTTGAGAAAGCGTTACGTAGATTCAATAAGTTTTGCGAAAAAACCGGTCTACTTTCGGATATGAAGAAGCATTCACGCTTCGAAAAGCCGTCTGACCGACGCAAGCGCAAGCTGAACGCCGCGAAACGTCGCAATCGACGTATCAGCCGTATGCGCGAATATTAGCCATATTGGCCAACAAGGTCATATCAGGCAATGAATTAGAGCCCGCTTTCTACTTGAAGGCGGGCTTTTTTCTTGCCTCTGACTCATCTGATATGCCATATCACTCTCACGGTGGAGCTTCTTGAGTAAGTCGCCCCACCAAGCGCCTTTGGCGTTGCGTCAGGTCTTGCGACAGCGCTTTTTGCTGTCGTGTGACCTGACGCTTTCAACAAGGTAGCGTGACGGGCACAATCCTTTCTTTACAAGACTGTCGCTCTGCAAGAATCAAGACCCGACACAGCAATAGTGTTTTGTTTGAACCAACAGATTAGCCCCTTCAAACCGGCTAATCCCGCAAAGAGGAGACCACATAACTATGAGCTTAATGAATACAATTGATAAAGACCTAATCAGCGCCATGAAAGCGCGGGACACATTCACCACTACTGTCCTGCGCGGACTCAAGTCGGACATCAAGAACTCTCAAATCGCCGGTGGAACCCGCGGCGAGGAAATCTCCGATGAAAAAGTCATCGAAATCCTCAGTTCGGCCGCCAAACGCCGCAAAGACTCAATCGAGCAATTCACGGCCGGAAACCGCAAAGACCTCGCTGACAAAGAAACAGCGGAGCTGGAAATCATCCAGCGTTATCTGCCGGAGCAGTTGTCTGAAGACAAGGTGCGGGAAATCGTGACGGCGACAATCGATCAAGAAGGGGTCGGATCGCTGAAAGAGCTTGGAAAACTAATGAAGGCGTTGATGCCCAAACTCAAAGGCAAGGCCGACGGCAAACTCATCAGCTCGCTGGCAAAGGAAATCCTTTCCGCCCGGAACTCGAATAGCTGATTAAAGTTATGATAAATGAGCTAAAAAGTGACTTTAGCGCCCTATCCAACATTTTTTACTTGATTTGAACCTTTCAGGTCGGTAGAAAGTAAACAGACCACTGGCGCTGAGCTGCAGGCAACCTGAAGAAAAAGCCAGTAGAGAAAGCCGGAAGAGAGAAGCGAACGAATGGAGTTGTTCGAGTGATGGAACTGAATTGGGTTGACATAAGCTTGTTGGTTCTGCTGGTAAGCATGATTGTGGTTGGTTCGCGGAAGGGACTGGTGCGCGAACTGATGGCCTTCTTTATTTTTGCCGCGGCGTTGATAGTTTCGATTCGCTATATCGACGAGGTGGCGGTCAAAGTACAGGAGGAAATCGGCCTGCCGAGTCTGGCCTCTGCCCTGCTGTCATTCCTGATTGTCATGGGCGCCGCCTATGCCGTCTTCAAGTTACTTGGCATCATTTTCTACCGCGTCGCTCATCTGCAAACCCTCGGCCAAAAAGACCGTGTCGGCGGCGCGCTGGTCGGAGCGCTACGTGGCTGGCTGGCGCTGAGTTTACTGATATTCCTGACATTCCTGGCTCCCCTGCCGGAAAGTTATTATCGCGAATTCAAAACCTCCGCGCTCGGTCCGACTATCGCGCGCACATTGCCCCTGCTCTATGACACCGCGACACCTCTGCATGCCTCCGATGAAGACTTCTCCGACAAGGTCGAAAACATGCTGCTGATGCGTGTCGACAAGAGCAAGCTGTCAGAGGACGAAATCACCACCCTCCGTAAAGGCCGCCGCGACGTCTACCGTAAGATCTACAAGATGGACTCGGTTTACCTCGGCAGGTAAAGCTCGCAGTAACACGGCATCCCCTGATTCATTCGCAGGGCGGAATCATCCGCGCTCATTATTGTAATTACCTGCATCCGTCACAGTTGGTAGCCCCACCGTTTCACACTATATTCACCCCCGGTAACCGCAGTCCGGAGCTGACAAAAACGTATACACTGTGTCAGTCATCGTTCGGCTTGCATAACACAGTTTTTCTATTAGCCGTAAGCGCCCATGAACAGCAAAACCCTCGAAGCCCTTGAGTTCCCGAAGATAATCGCCGCGATTGTCGGCAGATCGCTGACTCCCTATGGCTCAGAACTCACACAGCGGATACAGCCGCTTCAGGATATTGCAGAAATCCGCCGCCGCCTCGCAGAGGCCCAGCAAATGCGTGACATCCTGCTCTTCGGCGCGCCATTCCCGCTGGAGCGACTTGATGACATCCGTGATGCGCTACACAGGGCGAATGTTGAGGGCTCCCGAATTGACATTGATGACTTCCGCAGAATACAGCTCACTCTCGGTGTTATCGCCAAACTGCGCGCCTTCAACAAGGGCGAACGTGAGAATATGTCCGACCTCGCCCAACACCTTGAGGCGCTGGGGACATTCACCGACCTGCGCGATGCAATCGAGCGCACCTTCGACAAATACGGCGAAATCAAAGACACCGCTTCAAGCGCCCTGCGCAAAATCCGCAGTGAAATCGCGGACACCCGCCGCAAAGTTATCAGCAAGCTGGAAAGCGCTCTCCGTTCACGTTCGAAAACTGACGGATTTCAGGATGATGTCGTCACACAGCGCAACAACCGTTATGTCATCCCGGTCCCGGCCAATCTCTACCGCGCTTCCGACGGCATCCTTGTGGACCATTCGCAATCCGGCGCCACCGTCTTCATCGAGCCACAGTTCGCCGTCGAACTGAATAATCGTCTGACTAAAGCGCTGAAAGATGAACGCCTCGAAATCGAACGCATCCTGATTGAACTGACCGCGCAGGTCAGCGCAGTCAGCAAACCACTCGCAGACAGTGTGGAAACTATTGGCATCCTGGATTCACTGCATGCGCAAGCGCAGTTCGCAATCAGAATCGGCGCAGTCGCGCCACGCCTGACCGACAAACCTGACATCGACTTTGTACAGGCGCGGCATCCACTCCTGCTCTATTACACCGATAACAAAGAGGATGTCATCCCCCTGGATTTGCAACTGGATGACACACATCAGGGAATACTCATCACCGGTCCAAACACCGGCGGCAAAACAGTGGCGATGAAGACAGTCGGACTGTTAACCGCGATGACACAGAGCGGGATGTTGATTTCCGCAGATGAACGCTCCACAATCGGGATATTTGAGGATATCTTCGCTGACATCGGCGATGAACAATCACTTGAATTGTCACTATCAACCTTCAGCTCGCATATCACTCGTGTCATTGAGGCGGTCAAATCAGCCAATGAGCGCTGTTTATTGCTCTTCGATGAAATCGGCGCCGGCACCGACCCCGCCGAAGGCGCCGCACTCGCTGAAGCAATCATCATCGAAACGCTCGAATCCGGCGCGCGGCTGATAGCCACAACACATTACTCGCAATTGAAAACACTACCTCTCGAGCGCCCCGAACTGGAAAACTGCTCGCTTGAATTCGACCGCGAATCATTATTGCCAACCTACCGTCTGCAACTCGGCCTGCCGGGTTCTTCGTATGCTATCGAAATCGCCGAACGACTCGGAATGCCGGAGCAAATCATCAAACGCGCCTCCGCCGGACTCGACAGCGCCGAGCGCTCACTAGCCGACCTGATAGCCAC
>CAZFAL010000169.1:0-5950 GCA_964516945.1 uncultured Ignavibacteriales bacterium | reverse complement strand
CAATTCAGTGACACCATTGCGGCCAATGCGGTCGAGTTTGTCTATTGCCCGCAACGCCACACCAACCTGTGAGTTTTCATCAGTGATATCGGTTTCTGTCAGTCCGGCGCATTCGAGCGTGCCCTGTAGCGCCTTGCGGTCATTGACCTGAATCACATACTCACCGGCAGTAAACCCCAGCGCCTCGATAACATCACACATCATCGCGCAGGATTCGGCGTCGGCAATCATCGAGGCCGCGCCGACTGTGTCAAAATCAAATTGATAGAACTCGCGAAAGCGCCCCGGACCGGGCTTTTCATAGCGCCAGACCTGCCCAAGTTGATAGCGCCGGAACGGTTTTGGCAGATCTTGATATTGCGCGACCACTCGCGCCAGCGGCGCCGTTAGATCATAGCGCAGGCCGAGCCACCAGTCAGGATGGTCGGGGCGTGTGCCGCCGGCGAGGTCCGGGTTCTTGAATGAGAAAATGCCGCCTTCGGGCGTGTGCTCCTCCGGCAGAAACTTACCGAGACAATCGACATACTCAATCGCCGGTGTTTCGAGAGGACTGAACCCGTAGCGCTCGAAAATAGCCCGGGTGGAGTCAATCATCCTCTGACGCAGAAGAATATCCGCGCTGAAGATGTCGCGAAACCCCTTGTAATTACGCGGTTTCGGTCGCTGAATTTTTTGCTTTTTCTTCGTTTTCTCAGCCATAGCAGTTTCCGCACATCCTTCTGCCGGACATATTCATACGTCCGAACAAGCGGCTCAGTATGCCGACTTGAGTATTCGCTGTCAAGGCGCTCCATACGCGTATTTCTACCGTCTGACTATAAGTGGGAGCATTTCAATTTGACTTGCATTCGTTACTCGGTTAGACTCTTTAATGAATACGGTTTCGTGATATACTAGACTATAATTGTAGTGGCGGCGAGACTCAGAATTGAGGAATTTGATGAAAGTAATCAAGCATCAGCTGGTTATGTCCACTGAATTGTTGCGAGATGGGAGACAACTTTCTAGGGAGGTTGTTAAAGAAGCATTTAGCAAGATGTATGACAAGATGCCTCTCAATAAAGATCACGATTTGTCAATGCCAAGTGTTGGCTACACTAGCAACCACTCCTTGGAACATACTGACGATGGACAGCTTGCTATCTACGCAGATGTATTCGTAGATGATGGCTTCGACATTTCTGGGAAAGGGCTGAGTCCAGGTTTCAGTACTGTGGAGCAGGGAACTACTTCGGGGAAAAAGGAAACTGTACACGTTGAGTACGACAAGATGGCGTTGTCAGAAGAAGAAATCAGCTCACTTGAACGCCTATCCAATGAACGACTGGATGTAGTACGGTCTCCACTGTTACTATTCCATGAGTTCACTACCCTTGAATGGTTGAGCTTGGTTTTTGTTGGTCGTGAACTGTTCGGCGGATTCTTGAGTGAAGCAGGAAGAGATGTTTACACTTCATTTAGAAAGGAGGTAAAGCGTCTCTGCAAGCAGAAGGCTGACAGGTCCCCAGAGTCCATAAAGCTCACCTTAAAACACAAGATTGATACACAGCACGGTGCAGTGTTACTAACTTGCGAAATAACTCATGAATCTTTGGAAGATGACTACAATTCAATAGATTTCAGCAATTGTGTCGAGTATGCAAAAAGTCTAATCGGTGACAAACAATTTGCAGAGCTGGGGTTCAGGCTCAAGCCTGATCGAATGTCATGGGAGTTGACCTATTTTACCGATAAGGATGGCAATGTTACCCGACTGGCTATTTAATCATAAGCCGACGGGATTTCCGTTCGCCTACCCTTCCGAATTGTAGTAGGTTCTGTCGACGATCAAATCTCCCGTTAATCAGCCGTCTCATCGGCCGCTCAACCACATAATACCCCAAAGTCGCCAGCGCAATCACTCCGGCGATTTCGGCTGTTAGTATCAGCCAGCCGTCGGTTATCGAATAAATACGCGCGCTGTTTTTCAGAATTGCATCCCCGAGTATCTGCCCGAACGGGTGCAGGAGGTAGATTGAATATGAAATCTCACCAAGAAACACTGTGGCGGGGTTGGCTATCAGGCGCTCACCGTAGCCGGCGCCGTGATATAATGTCAGCAATATCAGGCAAATAAGCGGCAGTAGCAGGAATTCAAAATTGGAGCTGAGTTGGCTCAAAGCAATTGTTCCGGCGACTCCTGCAAGCAAAGACCAACACGGACACCGGTCAGCGCAGGAATATGGAAAGGCGTGCGGGGCATGGAAGACATAAATGATGTATCGGAATCTCGCGAGAAATAATGGCTAACAGGGAGAAATAGGCACAACTTTGCGCAATTCCATGCGTAGTTTAGATGCAGGGAGGGGTTCGAGCGCAAATTATGCGGCTCATGTAGCCAAAGATTCCTTGTCAAGTCACCATAAAGCATTATCTTAGCAACGTGGAGCTACGTCTTTCCGGCAAACGCCGGAAACGCCGGAGATTACCGTCAGAGCCGGTTACGGACTGCAGTTTCACCCTCACACAATGACTATTTCATATTCGTTTTGGCGCCTGCCGGAAGAGCGGGTTACGCAATTGTCAGTACGTTGGTCTGGCTTTGCGTGAGTTCAAATCCAAAGAGGAGTTATTTCATGCAGTCAGAGAATCAGTCTCGTAGCAATTTGTCGCATCCCTCGACCATCGCTGGCAAATCCAGTAGAGTTATTGCAGGGGTGTTTGCCTTTGTATTTGTGTTAGCTTTCTCTGCCTCTGCGGTACACAGTGTCCCGACAATCAGAAAAGCTCCGACAGACCCTGCGCCAACCACCATGCCGGAAGTTCCGGGGTTTGACGATTCTGAGTCTGTCGCCGGACTTGCATCATTTTTCAGCGCGCCGTCGTTCAACGCCGGTGATAACATTTACCGCTTCTGCCTCGATACAGTTTTTCAGTTTGCATCCGGCAATGCCAGTGATTGCTGGGGGTATACGTCGCCGACAAATGTTGATTATGCCATCATGGGCATCAATGTTGGTCTGGTGTTCGTCAATGTGAGTACGCTCGAAGTCGTTGACACTGTTCCGGGGGTGGGTTGTCTCTGGCAGGACATCAAAACCTATCAAAACTATTGCTATGGTGTCACCGAGTGCGGAAGTGGAATTCAAGTCATTGATTTGCAATACCTGCCGGACAGTGTCAAGCTCGTCAATACCGTTCCTGTCAGTCCGGCGTCAGCGGGAGTAACTCTCAACAGCTCACACAATATCAGTATTGACACAATCAAGGGCTTTCTCTACGCCGAAGGGTTCGGTCAAAGTGGCTGGACTAATCGCAATATCCTCATTCACAGTCTTGCCAATCCTGCGGCGCCATCTTATGTCGGTGGGTTCGGTAGCATCACACAGGATATCCATGACATGGTTGCCAATAATGACACAGTGTATGTTGCCGACGGCGCGGTTCATTCATACTCAGTCTGGGATTTGACCAACAAAGCCGCTCCGCAATTGCTGTCAAGATGGACCCCGCCGGCGGCTGGCTACGCACACAATATCTGGCCGAACAGAAATAAAAGCATTGCAGTGACAACAGAAGAAACTGCATTCCGCACAGTCAAAGTCTGGGACACACAGGACCTCAACAACGTCCAACTGCTTGGCCAGTATCTGGCTCCGGGTAATTTGGCGCACAATGCGCAGACAAAAGGCGACACAGTCTATCTGTCGCACTACGAGTCCGGTATGCGGGTCGTTGATCTGAGCGATCCGACAAACCCCGTGGAAATCGGAGCGCTTGACACCTGGCCGACAGAGAACCCCAGTTTCAACGGTTGCTGGGGAATGTATCCATACTCACCAAATGGATTCATTTACGGCTCAAACGAGGATGGCAAACTGTTCATCCTGCATGAAGAAGTAGTCGGCGCATTCGATACGTTGATAGTTGATAGTGTCACCGCTCCGGCAGGTTCTAAAGTGCAGGTTGACATTTACGGAACCAACTCACATCCAATTCACCGTGTCCAGATTCCACTGGATTACAGCGGCCCCGCCAACTTGACGCTCGATAGTGTTTCCACAGCAGGATTACGCACTGCGAGCATGGAAAAAGTTGACACGCTGAGCATCAATCCGATTTCAAGACAAATATCCTTTGCGCTTATCGCTTCCGTCAGTGATGCGAATGCCGGTTTGGCCCCCGGCTCCGGGCCTGTCCTGAGTCTCTTTTTCAGCGTCTCAGGATCCGCGCCCTCCGGCCCGAGTCCGGTTAGCATCCAGTCTGTCGGCGGAGTGTTGACAAGCTATTCAGATCCTTGCGCGGTTGTGGTGACTCCTGCGGCTACTTCCGGGGCAGTGGTGGTCGGCTCGGCGGGATGTTGTTTTGTTCCCGGTGACTCCAATAGTGATTTCACGATGAATATCGCCGATGTCACATTCGACATCGCCAGAATCTTCTCCGGCGGTCCGGGGCCATTATGCCAGGATCAAGCCGACGCCAATGGCGATAACTCATTCAATATCGCCGATGTGACATTCCTGATAGCGCGCATCTTCTCCGGCGGCCCCGGCCCGGTGTGCGGCACGACTGGGAACTGATTGCCGCTTGGCCCTTTGAGATCAGCTTGCAAGTATCAAATCGCTTGATTATCTTTTTGGTGTAGCGTGTTCTTAAGCTATGTTGAGGATAGATGAATTTGAATCTATTGCACAAATATCGTAACTTCTCGCACCGCAAGCGGTGTGCCGCCCGGTAGGACATCTAGTGTACTATCGGGTGACTGTGTACTAAAGGAGCGACAATTTACATGTGAATATGCGCACACACAAGAAACAAGTCCTTCATTTATTGAAGGAACAATTTGAAGAGCTAGGATTCAAAAAGAAAAAGGTTCTTTTTTTTCGTGTCATTGCTGATGGACTTGAAGGAACCTTAGGACTAAACATGTTCACCCACGGTTCAAGCACTACGTTGGGAGTGAATCCGGGAATAGGTGTGTTGCATCACCGGATAAATGAAATGTTCTACACTCTAATTGACCATACCAATACATTTGGGACTCCGACAGTCGGGTTGCCGCTTTACTCTTTGATTTCGAGTAAAACATACATTTGCTGGAAGTTTGTTATTGGGAAGGATGTCGAACATGTGGCAACAGATTTGGTCACACAGCTGAAGCGTTATGGTTTCCCGTGGATGGAGTCAATGGTTGATGAAGACAGATTCATAGAGAGTGTGCGAACAGACGGAGCTCCTGGCCAACGACAGTACCTAGTACCATTTGTCCTGAAATACTTTGGCAAGCTGGAAGATATGGAAGAAGCGTTGATAGAGTTCCATCCGAAGAACGCCAAACCAAACCCTGCTGTGGAGTCGCTCTTTGCTAATAGCAAAGATTTCGAAGTGATAATGTCAGCCCCATGGCGTCCTCCCAGTCAGGAACAGATTGACGAATATGATAACTTTATTGAGAAACTAAGAGCGCTTGAAATCTCTAAACTCAAATGAGACCAGGAAATGCCTTCTCCAAAAAGGCGCGATTCGAATGAGTATAACGCTGGCGGCGGTGTGCGTCGGAAACCGGGCGCGGCGCCCGCTTGCGGTGCGAGAAGTTAGCTATTAATGGGGATGGGAAATCTTGCTACAGAGCAAGCAAAGATATGCCGGAGGTCGGACTCGAACCGACACGATGTTGCCATCGGGGGATTTTGAGTCCCCTGCGTCTACCAGTTTCACCACTCCGGCGTAGAGAGGCGCTACGCACAGAGACGTAGAACGTCTCTGTGCGCGGCTATCTTACGATTCTGCGCGGGCTATGTCAAGGGCGTCGTCAAGCGCGGCTATCGTAAGTCGCGCAACGTCTTGCCATAGATTATCCCACCGCCCAGGGCTCGTTGAAAAAGACATACTCGTCCTTGCGAGGAGTCCGGCGGGAGCCGGACGACGTGGCAATCTCCCGGCCATGAATCGACGAGATTGCCGCGCTAAC
>CAZFAL010000168.1:0-5950 GCA_964516945.1 uncultured Ignavibacteriales bacterium | reverse complement strand
TTCGACGAAAATTCCGTCAATACCCACAGCAGTCGCCGCCCGCGCAAATGGCAATATATACTCCGGCTGCCCGGATGACACCCCTCCGCCGGCTCCGGGCAGTTGCAACGAATGGGTAGCGTCAAAAACGACCGGAGCGCCGGAGGATTTCATTATCAACAGTGAGCGAAAATCAACCACGAGCGAGCGATAGCCGAATGTCGAGCCCCGCTCGGTGACCATCACCTTTTCAGAATTCGCTTTGGCAACGAGTGGCTCCATGTCTTCCGGCGCGAGAAACTGCCCTTTCTTGATATTCACCCACTTAGCTGTGGCTCCGGCCTGGGCAACTAATTCGGTCTGCCTGCACAAAAACGCCGGAATCTGCAGGATATCAGCCACTTCGGCGACTGCTTTGATTTCCTGTGTCTCATGGACATCGGTGAGTATCGGCAAATCAAAGCGCTCTTTGACATCGGCGAGCATTCGTAACCCCTCATCAAGTCCCGGTCCGGAATATGACCCTGCTGAAAGTCGATTGGCTTTGGTGTACGAAGACTTGAAAATCAAACTCACTCCAAGTTCCTCGCAGGCGCTTTTGAGTTTCTCGGCGACGGTGAACAGCAACTCCGCCGATTCAGCCACACAGGGACCGGCAATCAAAAACGGCGGGATACGGCGTTGACGACGGCGCTCAACTATTTTGCTTATTTCACTAATCTTGCTAATGCTCGTATTCATTGCACTATCTGACACCTGATCCATAGATCCACCCGGACAGTAAAGGTGGGAGCGAGTAGCGCTGCCGGCCACCGATGTTGCAATATATAGCGCCGGAGGCGACCCCGCCAGTTGGCGTAACCGGCATACGTTTCAGCGAATTGTGAAACTAAAAAACCGCTCAAAGCAACTTTCGTCTGACTCTTACGTAATTAGTTTTCGAGGGAAGGGAGCGCCGACCGCCGACGGGCTTGCAAGCATCCGGAGTCAGTCTTGGAAGTCTCCAGAGTTTCCTCATCTGAGTAGCTGGCAGAATCCTTACAAAACTTCGGGAGAATATTGATGTTTAAGAAGATTATACTCATTGCCCTGACTCTCGTGTTGGTCGCAGGTTCAGCGTTTTTTCTTGTGCGCAATGGCGCCGCCAAACAGGATGAAGTCAAAACAGTCGTCGCAGAAAAGGGCTCAATTATCGACAAAGCCCTCGCTGTGGGCAAGATAGAGCCACGGCAGGAAATCTCGGTTAAGTCAAAGATTTCCGGGATTGTCAAGAAAATCTACAAGGAAGTCGGTGACACGGTACACCTTGGTGACCCATTGATTGAAGTGGCGCCCGATCCCACACCGGTTGAACTCGCCGAAGCCAAGCGACAGGTTGAGATTTATGAAGTGACATACGAAAACTCCAAGCGCGACGCTGACCGTCTCAAATCTCTCGTCGGCAAGAATCTGGAGCCAAGTAGTAAGTTTCAAACCGCACAGGCGACATGTGACGAAAACAAGTTACGGCTGAGTCTCGCCAGAGAAAAGCTGGCCCTGCTTGAGTCCGGCTCGACAATGGTCGCCGGCAAGAAAGTAGAGTCGATTATCCGCGCGCCAATAGACGGTGTTGTGCTTTCACGGCTGGTTGATGTCGGTGATCCGATTACACCACTCTCGTCATATCAGGACGGCACCGAGTTGATGTCACTGGCCTGGATGGAGGATTTACTCTTTAAGGGAACTGTTGATGAAATTGATGTCGGCAAACTACGACTGTCGATGCCGGTTGAAATCAGTGTCGGCGCAATTCCCGGTGACACTATCACCGGCGTTCTGGCAAGAGTTTCTCCAAAGGCGCGAATTAACGAGGGTTCAACTGTCTTTGATGTGGAAATCGAACTGAATAAGCTCAAACCGGAGACTGTATTGCGCGCCGGCTATAGCGCCACTGCTGATGTCATCATTCGCAAGAAAGAAAATATCATTCTGATACCTGAACGCCTCGTGAAGATGACTGACTCGGTGAGTACAGTTGAAATACAAGACACAGCCGGGGTGATAACTACTGTTGAAGTCACAACCGGTCTTTCTGACGGACTGAATATCGAAATCGAAGATGGTGTTTCCGAAGGCGACAAACTCGTTGAGCGCCCGCCGAAGAAGATTGGTGATAAGACGGATGAATCGTAGGTAACGGATTATGAGTAGCAACACTGTCAAGTCATTGCGAGGAGTCCGGCGATAGCCGGACGACGTAGCAATCTCCGGGCTACGAGTCCACGAGATTGCTTCGCTAACGCTCGCAATGACTTCCATAATACCAACTCGGTGAATACAATCTTATCAAGACACAAAGAAACCGACCAAACAGCGCTGAATACATACTTACATGCCACTTTTCAGACTCATATCATTCCGTCAGTTCTTCCGTGACATCACACGCCAGAAGATGCGCACCATTCTGACGATTCTCGGAATTTTCTGGGGAACTGTATCTGTAGTGTTGCTTTTTGCCGTCGGTAAGGGATTGCAGGAAATGATGCTCAACAATTCCCGCGGTCTCGGTGACAGAATATCTATCGTCTGGCCGGGAGTGACACAAAAACCCTGGAACGGCATGCCCTCAGGCCGACGGATTCGTTACACAGAAAAGGATGTGCTTGAGATTCGCGACGGCGCCAAAGACAAAATCTCTGCGATTTCGGTGGAGTACCGCAGTAGCGACTTTGTCATGAAATACAAGCAAAACACGGCTTCGGCGTCGATGTCCGGAGTCTGGCCGGCATTCGGGCCGATGCGCAATGTTAACCCGCAAATGGGCGGGCGGTTCTTGAATCAACGCGATCTCGATGAAAAGCGTCGTGTGATATTTCTCGGTGATGAAATCGCGGAAAAACTATTCGGAAAGACGAGCGGCATCATTGGTGAAACAGTAAAGATAAACAAGATGCCATTTGTAGTGATAGGTGTGATGCAACACAAGGAGCAGAACAGTTCTTATTCCGGTCGTGACAAAAACAAGGGCTTTATTCCCTCGACCACGTTCAACTCAATGATGAGTCGCCGGTATCCGAACAACTTTGTTTTCCAGGCCAAAGTTGGTGTGCCTATGAAGGACGCGATTGATGCGGTGCACAGCGTACTGGCTCCACGTTATGGATATGATCCGACCGACACACGGGCGCTTTCAATCTGGGATACGACACGGGGCAATGAATTCTGGGGTATATTCTTTTTCGCCTTCAGAACTTTTCTTATCGTAATCGGCTGCTTCACACTAATCACCGGCGGCATCGGTGTCGCCAATATCATGCACGTAGTCGTGCAGGAGCGCACCAAAGAAATCGGCGTCAAAATAGCGCTTGGCGCTCACAAGAGCATGATACTGATGCAATTCCTCACCGAAGGCACATTGCTGATAGCGCTTGGCGGAGCCCTGGGTTTTGCGCTGGCCTATTCACTGATAACCTATGTGCCGCCATTGCTACTATCTACCATAGACTTTGATTTGGCCGAGTATATAGGCAGTCCGAATATCGATACATTCGGCACGTTGCTGACTGTCACCATTCTCGGACTAACCGCTATGTTCGCAGGATTTTTCCCGGCGAAGAAAGCCTCAAATCTGCAACCTGTTGAAGCTATCAAACTATTCTGACGATATGAAATCTCTCTCGATACTTTGGAATGTCTTTGTGCGGGATTTCCGCAAGCAGTCCGGGCGCATGACTCTGACGATTATCGGCCTGCTCTGGGGAACTATTTCCATTATGCTCCTGCTTTCATTCGGTGAAGGACTCTATCTGCAGATGTCACTCAATGAAAAGGGAATGGGTGAAGGCATTTCAGTTATCTGGGGAGGACGCACAAACAAAGAGTTCAAGGGACTCCCTCGTGGTCGCAGAATCTGGTTTCTTGCGGATGATCTGCCGTACTTTCGCAAGAAACTGCCGGACGTCAAAGTGGTGACCGGCGAGATGATGCGTTGGGGCCAGCGCCTGAGTTATGGTGACAAATATGTCAGTCACATGGTCAACGGTCTCTATCCCGAATATGAAACCCTGCGGGCGATGTATCCTCAGGCCGGTGGGCGATTCATAAATAAGAAAGACATTGAACTCAAACGACGTGTGATTTTTCTCGGTGATGAAGTCAAAAAGGAATTGATGCCCGATGAAGACAATCCGATTGGCAAGATTGTCTATGTCAATAGTGTTCCGTTCACAGTAATTGGTGTCATGGCCAAGAAACAGCAAATGTCGAGCTATGCCAGTCAGGACGCATATAATGTCGCAATTCCGTTGACAACATACCAAACAATGTGGAATGAGCCATACTTCGACAACCTGATTGTGGCGCCGCACAAACGTGATTATGGCAGGATGAAAGAGTTTACGGACCGCCTGAATCTCGCCGCCGCGGCAAAGTATCGCTACGATCCAGACGACAAAGTCCTCGGAATCTGGGATGTTGTTAAATCACAGAAAATCATGAAGAACATTCTGCTGGGTCTGAAATACTTCCTCGGCTTTGTGGGCTTTATGACACTGGCGATTGCCGGGGTGGGGGTGGCGAATATCATGTATGTCTCGGTGAAAGAACGCACACGTGAAATCGGTGTCAAGATGGCAATGGGCGCGCGGCGGGCGACAATTCAACTTCAGTTCATCAGTGAGGCGCTGTTTATCACGTTCATGGGCGGCGCCCTGGGGATGATGTTGATTTATTGCGCTACTGAGGCCTTCAAGATGATTCCGTTTGAAAACGATGTCGTAAACTTCATGGGCAAACCGACTGTTTCGCTCACTGACGGCCTGACCATCATCGCCATTCTCGGGACAATGGGAGTCCTTGCCGGATACTTTCCTTCGCGCAAGGCCTCATCAGTCAGCCCGGTTGAGTCATTGCGCTATGAATAGCAATTAGGAGGAGTGTCACAAATGATACGAATGAGCAATATCCATAAAGTGTATTACACAGGTTCAATTCAATTTGAGGCGTTGCGCTCTGTTGATTTGATTATCAAAGAACGCGAGTTTTGCGCGGTCGTCGGGCCGTCCGGCTCCGGGAAGTCAACCCTGATGAACATCATGGGCTGTCTCGATATCCCGACTGCAGGTGAGTATTATCTCAAAGGACGCTCTGTGGCGAATATGACACAGAACCAACTGGCCGATGTGCGTAATCAGACAATCGGCTTTGTGTTTCAGTCATTCAATCTCCTGCCCTATGCCACTGCCGAAGAGAATGTGGAAGTGCCGTTATTGTTTGCCGGAAAATCCCGCAAGGCGCGTTTGGAGCGCTGTCGGTATTTGCTTGAGCGGGTCGGCCTTGGAGACAAGATGAAGAACCGTCCGACAGAAATGTCCGGCGGCGAGATGCAACGTGTCGCAATCGCCCGCTCTATGGCCAATGACCCGCCGTTGATTCTCGCCGATGAGCCCACCGGTAACCTCGACACCCGCACCGGTGGCGCAATTGTAGAATTGTTCAATCAATTGCACGACGAAGGCCGGACAATAATCATGATCACCCACGACCCGAATATCGCCGCCCAATTGCCGCGCCAGATTTACATCCAGGACGGCGCCTTAGTCGACAAACTACGTATCGCATCATAGCAACCACATGTAGTGTTCGGACATGGACTTCAGCAGGTGTAGATCGGGTTCCGCAGTCCGGCGACTGCCGGACAAAGAAACCCGACAACTGGCGCCACCTGTCACAAAAAAACACCAAAACAGCGCTCAACTTTTCTTTGCAACTCACGTACATAACACTGTGCGAAGCATGTCCCAAGCGCACAACCCTCCCTTCGAATCAGGCCGGGAGCCACTGCAGATTCATTTCCGGCCTGGTTCTTCTATGTGACCAACACCTGTCTTCGCATTTCTTCGGGCTTTTAATAAGCGCCTCAAAAACCTTGCATCGTAGCGCTGTTGTCATGTATGTTCGGCGTCGTGTGGGAGAGGAAGAACATAGCGGGGAT
>CAZFAL010000167.1:0-6085 GCA_964516945.1 uncultured Ignavibacteriales bacterium | reverse complement strand
GCTCAAGGACAACTGAGTTGGTGGAATCAGCGATGTCACTGCTGATTTCCACGCCGCGATTGATAGGCCCGGGATGCATGATTGTGTAATTGTCATTGAGACGCTTCAAGCGCTCGGCGGTGATACCAAACAAGTGTGTATACTCACGCCGACTGGGGAACATGCCGCTTTGCTGACGTTCAAGTTGGATGCGCAGGATATTGACCACATCAACTCCCTCCAGCGCTTCATCGAGCTTTGTATAGACATCAATGCCAAAGCGCTCTGCCTCATACGGTAGCAGTGTCGACGGTCCGCAGATTGCCACGCTGGCGCCGAGTGTTTTGAGTCCCCAGATATTAGAGCGCGCCACACGCGAGTGTTTGATATCACCCACCAGCAGAACCCGCAGGCCCTTCAGTGAGCCATACTTCTGACGAATCGTGAACATATCCAGCAATCCCTGTGTCGGATGCTCATGCGCTCCGTCACCGGCGTTGATGATATTTGATTCCAGGCATTGAGTCAGAAAATACGGCACACCGGCGGACTTATGCCGCACGACCACCATGTCAATTTTCATTGCTTCAATGTTCTGCACGGTGTCGCGCAAGCTCTCGCCCTTCTTGACCGACGATGTTGACGCTGAAAAATTGATAGTGTCGGCAGACAGGCGTTTCTCCGCCAGCTCGAAAGAGATTCGTGTGCGTGTCGAGGGCTCATAGAAGAGGTTCAGCACAGTCAGCCCACGGAGCGTCGGCACTTTCTTAATCGGCCTGTCGAGGATTTCGCGAAAGCTGACAGCAGTGTCAAGAATGCTGGTCAGGTCTTCGGCGCTGACTCCTTCAAGTCCCAATAAATGTCGTGATGCAAGTCCCATATAGTTCTTTTCAAATCGTTCTGATATTCTGAATTAAGCTTGTCTGCTTTTCAATGTCTTGCTTTTCAATGTCTTGCTTTTCTGACTGTCACTTCCCAATGCCGCGTTCAATCGTGATTGAATCCTCATTGTCATCCTCACTCAGATGCACATTGACCCGGTCACCGCGATTAGTCGGGATATTTTTGCCGACATAGTCGGCGCGTATCGGTAGTTCGCGATGCCCCCGGTCCACGAGAACCGCAAGCTGAATCGAGCGTGGCCTTCCGAAGTCAATCAACTGCTCAATCGCCGCGCGAATTGTCCGACCGGTGTAAAGGACGTCATCAACCAACACGATATTCTTGTCCACGACATCAAAGAGGATGTCTGTCCGCTGAATTACCGGCTGTTCGAGCCGCGTGGTGGCGTCATCGCGGTAGAGATTGATATCCATCAACCCCAGCTCCACCTCGGCGCCCTCGATTTCTTTGATAAGCTTCTGCAGGCGTTTGGCGAGTGTCG
The DNA here is from genome assembly GCA_964516945.1 of uncultured Ignavibacteriales bacterium. GTDB lineage: Bacteria > Zixibacteria > MSB-5A5 > GN15 > JACZUZ01 > JAJRPJ01. Next base: position 4,722 of record CAZFAL010000167.1, on the reverse strand, counting down.
CGCCGCGTGTCAGCACCCCGACAAGGGCGACATTGTCGGCGCCTTTGTTGTGCTCGAGGATTTCATGCGCGATACGGGTCAACGCGCGCGAAACACCTGCGCCGTCGAGAAATAATTCGGATTTCCTGGCGGGTTTCCTGACGGATTGTTTGCCGGATTGTTTTTCAGGTTGATTTGTCCGGGCGCTTTCCGCTGTACTTTTCTCGGTTTTTTTCTGTGTCATGAGAGAGTTCTCTTCAGATAGAGGTCATGCGTGATATGTGTCCCACACCCGCGCAGGCGCAAACGCAACAAAACCGACCCACGGTGAAAACCCGCGTGTCGTTCGTTTCTGCCCGGCTTGTATTCGATTTGTCAGGGTCATTGGCTCGATTTGGATTCCCTTCCCCACCTCTCGCGGGTGAGATTAAAAGGACACTCACAGCCAAGTATAGTCGCTCAGCGAACGCAGTCAAGCCCCCGCCGGGGTGAAAAAATGAGCATGAGAAAGTATCGTGGCATGGGCATCCTGCCCATGATACACGGGCGGGACGCCAGGCGCCACAATCTTGCAAGAATCGCACATCAGCAGTTGTAGGTCGAAACCTTTATGGTTTCGACTGTTCGGAGAATGAGAAGACAGAATAGATTCCAACACCACTTCTATCTGTCAAGATATTCGAAGCCGAGAGTTATTCGCGCTACGGAACTCTCCTGCCTACCCTACACGTCATTCCCGCGTAGGCGGGAATCCAGGCATGTTCGCATCGCAACAATGCTCTCCCCGAGTGTGCGCTCATGCAGAGCAAGTTCTTAGCAGTGAACCACATTCAGAGAATCGTTCGTGACTACCAACATCGGTACCTGTCTGGATGCCCGCCTACGCGGGCAAGACGGAATAGTAACTGCGAAGAGTTTCCAGGTTTTCGAGTACGAATTCTCTGCAACCGGCAAATTATCGAAACCGTAAAGGTTTCGACCTACTATACTTGACATTTTCGCGAAAAAACAGGCACAACGTATCTGCAAACAATCTGCCACTTACTTGGCGCCGCCGTCAATAGTCCTCATGATAATCCCACCGTCTCCGACCGCTGTAGCAATCTCTGGATCAATCAGATCGGCGCTGAGGAAGAAGTCTCTCACTCCCATATCTTGAGCCACCCAAGTGGCGCCACCATCGGTAGTCTTCATAACACCTGCAATACCTGCGGCAATAATTCCATTATTCTTGTCGATGAATTTCACATCAAGCAAGCCACTGGCGTCAAGGCCGCCCACCTGAGTTTGCCATGTAGCCCCACCGTCAACAGTTCGGATAATATAACCACCGTTTCCCACCGCTGTGCCGGTGTTACCGTCGGTGAAGCAAACCGAGCGAAGCCAACGTGTTTCTCCGGGATTTAACTTTGTCCACGTAGCGCCTCCATCTGTCGTGCGGATAAACGCGCCCGCATCCCCGACCACAACACCAGTATCGACGCTGACAAAACTAACACCTCGCAATGAACGGTTTCCGACCTCGTCGCTCACTTGACGGCGCCAATTCATTCCACCGTCATTCGTGTGCAGGATAACTCCACTGTCACCGACAACAACACTGTTTTGTGAATCAATAGCGCTAACAGAGCGCAGACTAACTCCCACTCCGCTGTTCTGTTTCACCCATGAACTTCCCCCGTCGTCGGTACGAAGAATAACACCATGCTCTCCTGCAACCACTCCGGAACTGGAAGTAGCGAAACTCACAGCAAAGAGAGAATCGGACACACCACTTGCTTTCTCCAGCCAGGATTCTCCACCATCATTTGTTTGATAGATAGCGCCGTCAACTCCAACTATCACACCGATTCTCTCATCAACAAAATCAATATCATTTAGCTTGGCAATAGGACCGTCAGAGTGTCTGGACCACGTAGCGCCGGCATCGGTCGTTTGCAGAATAGCGCCATGTAGTCCGACAGCAGTTCCAGTATTCTCATCAAGGAAACTAACGCCATAGAGTAACGTTGAACGTAGCGAGCTTCGTTCCACCCATGTAGCCCCACCGTCTGTCGTACGGAAGACAGAACTACCAACAAGGAAGCCAAGATCATGATCAATAAAGTTTACTTCCCAAAGCCCGGCTCCCGGTTCAGGGATTTCAACCCGCCAGGTAGTTCCACCATCGCTTGTTCTCAGCAGCGCTCCGACTTCCCACACAACAAAACCCTCATTGGCATCTGTGAAGCAGACACTCGTGAAGAATCCACCCTGGTTAATCAACGCCCAAGCCAGCGGAGACTGGTCAACCCAGGTGACTCCGCCGTCGGTCGTTCTCAGAATAGTAGCATCCGCTCCAACTGCTGTGCCTGTGCTCGAATCGGTAAAACAAACGTCCCAAAGGTCAGGATAAATGATTCTGCCTCGTTCATCTCTGGGAAATTGCTGCACCCATGTTTCGCCACCATCGTACGTACGTAGTATCCACCCAGACTTCCCCACTGTAGTGCCATTTTGGGAATCGCTGAAACTAACACCTAGGAGAATTCTATTCTCTGCAATGTTGCGTTTTCCCCAGTTGGCGCCAGCGTCATTGGTCTTCAGAATTGTGCCATTGTTTCCTACAGCAAATGCGGTGTTCTCATCGATGATGCTGATATCTGATAGTCCTAGCGCACAATCACATTCCATCAGATTCCAAGTAGCGCCTCCATCTGTCGTTCGTAAAATGTTTCCTAATTCACCGACCGCTATACCTACCTTTCTATCAAAAAAACCAACACTTAATAGATTATTTGCGACTGGTAGGGGGTTCTGTAAGAACCATCCCTTTTGCTGAGATGGCTGTTTGACCAGAGGTTCTGTCACCTGCGAATCGGAACAGCTTGACAATGAAAATAGTAATATGATTGGTATTAGCGTCAACCGGCGTTGCAGTATTCTAAAATAGAAAAACATTGGTCATCCTCCTGTTACTAGGCTCGCGCGGAATCGACATAGATTCCATAGAACTTGAAAATGACAATGTTTATTCTTCCCGGCAAGGGAAAAGAAAGAACACGATAGCGCAAGATATCTTGTCAAGCCCCAAAAGCGGGGACTTGACCTACTGCTCCTGCTCATGAATCACGGGCGGGACGCCCGTGCCACGTTCTTGCAAGAATCGTAGGTCGGGTTCCGAAGGCGCTTCAGCGCGAGAGAAACCCGACATGGCCCACTACAAACCAGCATGTCGGGTTTCTTGTCCGGCAATTGCCGGACGCCGGAACCCGACCTACGATACGACTCCAATCACCCTTCCGGCAAAAACGCTACGTCCAGATTCCGCGCGGCGGCGGTTTCGTCGAGACGGCGCAGCGGGGTGTTGTGCGGGGCGGATTTGACAAGTTCGGGATCGGTGTCGATCTCTGCGGAGATTTTGATGAGCGCCTCGGCGAACGCCTCGAGTGTTTCTTTGCTCTCGGTTTCGGTCGGCTCAATCATCAGCGCCTCATGCACAATCAGCGGGAAATATGTCGTCGGTGAATGGTAGCCATAGTCGAGCAGGCGTTTGGAAATGTCCCCGGCGCGGACACCGTTTTTCTTCTGCCGGTCGGCGCTGAGCACAACCTCATGCTGACAGTGACCGGGGTATGCGACCTCGTAGACATCAGAGAGCAGAACACGCAGATAGTTGGCATTGATAATGGCATTCTCAGCCACCCGCCGCAACCCCTCGGCGCCGAGTGTGCGGATATAGGCATACCCCCGCACGGCATTAGCGAAGTTGCCGTAGAAACTGTGCATCCGTCCAATAGACAGCGGCATATCCCAGTTCAAATAATACTTACCGGTAGTGTCATCAGTTGCCAATAGCGGCTTCGGCAAAAACGGCTTCAGCGCCGAACTGACACCCAGCGCTCCGGCTCCCGGTCCACCGCCGCCATGCGGGGTGGAGAATGTCTTGTGCAAATTGATATGTAACAAATCAAAACCGATAGCGCCCGGACGCACCAATCCGAGTTCGGCGTTCAGATTGGCGCCGTCCATATAGAGCAAAGCGCCGGCCTTGTGCACAATATCAATCACTTCGAGAATCTCAGATTCAAAATGCCCAAGCGTATTCGGATTTGTCACCATAATCCCGGCTGTGTCATCATCCAGCGCCTCACGCACCACATCAGCGGAGAGCAACCCCTTTTCATTGGACTTGATTTCCACCGGTGTCATGCCGCCGATAAACACTGAGGCGGGATTTGTGCCATGCGCGCTGTCGGGGATCAGAATTTTCTTGCGCGGTTTGCCGAGATGTTCATGATAGGCCTTCATCACCATCACGCCGGTCAGCTCGCCATGCGCCCCGGCGACCGGCTGCAATGTCATCGCCGGAAAACCGGTGATGTCCATCAGCGCCGCCTTGAGATTCCAGACAGTGTGCAAACACCCCTGCACTGCGTCCTCCGGCGCCAGCGGATGCGCATTGGCAAATGACGGATTGTCCGCGGCGACATCATTGCGCTTGGGATTATATTTCATCGTGCATGAGCCCAGCGGATAGAAGCCCTTGTCGATATGGAAATTCTTCGTCGACAAATCAATATAGTGACGCAGGACTTCGCCCTCGGTCACTTCCGGCAATGGGGGCGCCTCGCTTGTGCGAAGATTATCCGGTATCCAGCTTGCGCGCTCGGAATCAGAATAGCGGAGCGCTTCGAGATGCGCCCCGGTTCGTCCGGCGGTTGATTTGTCATAGATGAGTGTCTTTGCGGTGTTCATTGTTCT
>CAZFAL010000166.1:0-6140 GCA_964516945.1 uncultured Ignavibacteriales bacterium | reverse complement strand
GATTCTGGGTTATTAGTCTCAAGAAACAGATTGTGCATCGTAAGGGCGCCGTTTCGGCGCCCTTTTTTTTGAGCTCCTCATACCCGCGGCAGGATTCATACCGTTTGGAAATGTGTGGATAATGACATATATTTCCAACTGTTGTGCCGCTGTAAAGCGTGATTCGATATTGTGAGAGAGACAACGAGAATGAAGCTGATAGTAGTCTGGTGCGTGTTCCTGAGTGGCGCTTTTTTGTGCGTTGAGAATACCAGCGCTCAAAGCGAGCTTTTGGATGACACACAGGACGGCATCTCTGTGATGAGCGGGTTGACACGCTTGAACAGGTTTAATACAACATTGACAACACAGACGGCTAGTTTGTCGGTGTACGGACGAATTGAATTCGGGTTCCAGTTTACACAAGTCTATGGTGGGCCTGATTATCGGAGTCCTTTTGCAGCAGTGCATTGGTGGAAACCCGCCGCGGGATTCCCTTTTGGATCGGCCTTGTCACTGGCTTTGGATAGTAGCGGGCAGATTGGCTCGTACGATGCATCGTTTTATTGGCGAACTGAAGCGCCGGGTAGTGACCAATTCGTTGCAAAATTGACGGTTGGGATTACCCGAAACAGTCGCATAGTTCGTTTGACAACGGCCCAGGAGTTGGGTAATGAGCGTCTTGTTGAGAATGACGCGTTCACAGTCGGAGCTGGACTAATTGCGGCAAGTAGTTTGGCCAATGGCTTCCGTATCATCATTGCTCCGCGCTACCAATGGCAGAATACGCTCGGCTCAACTATTGGTGTGCAGATAGGGTTCATGCGTTTCGATCCGGATCCGGAAGGACAACAGGCAAGTGAGAAGTAGGGCTCCGGGCGCATTGTTTGCGTCGTTTATTGTTCTGACAGACGCAATGAGACTTTTAAGAAAGGGTAGTGAAATGCAGGGTGGTGGAAAAAAGGCGTGGGGTTTGTTTCTGTTTGCCGGAATACTCCTTTTGGGTGGCGGCGCACAGGCGCAGAGCGAGATACTGAACAATCAGCAAAGTGGCATCTCTGCGTTGTATGAATTGTCAGTAATCCCGGATAATGTGTCTGCATTGAGTGTTTTGGGAAGTGTAGCTGATGTTTTTGACATAGGATTCAGCTATGTATCTTCACCGGCAGGACGTTCTTCTCCGTTAAAGAGTGTTAGCATTGCGGCACATTTTCATTCACAAGTTTCCGATCTGAAGCCACAATTCGCCGCGCTCTTAGAGACGAATACATCAAGAAATGCATTTTTTTATGGTGTTGAGCTGTATACTCGAAAGGGCGTCAATCGTAAAGTCGTAGTGTCTCCCGCTCTTACTGTTGGCCTGTTTACGATCTCCGGTCAGAGTTATGGGGACGGTTATGGCCACAGCTTTAGCCCAGGTTCTCGTTCAGTGTTTTCTGGAAGCGCAGGAATTGCAATCGCTCTTGCCACAGGGAAGAGTTCGTACCTGGTAATATCTCCACAGTATAGTTTCATCGCGAGGTCCCCCGATGTTCTTGGAGTTTCTCTCGGTTTGCTTTTTCACAGCAAAGGTCACGCTCGTCATGAAAAGCAAAGCGCTCCTGACGATTACTATCCCAACGACTTTGATTGAATCAGGAGAGAGGAACAATAAATAAATGACAATAGAATTGACAGTTGCAATCATCATCGCCCTCACAATCGGCGCCGTTGTCGGCTGGCTGATTGCATCGCGTAAAGCCGCTTCCGCTACTGCGCGCGCTGAGCAGGTGATGTCCGAGCGGGATGAGGCGCGCAGGGATTTCGCAACCCTGCGCGAAAAGCTCAGCGTCGCCGAACAGGAAAAAGCCGCCGCGCTGGCGCGCAACGCTGAGATGGAAAAGCATGTCGCCGAGCAGAAGAAAATTCTCGACGAGGCGCAGGAAAAGCTCACGAATACGTTCAAATCCCTTGCTGCTGACACTCTGCAAAACGCCAACAAGAGTTTCCTCGATCTGGCCAATGAGAAGTTTGCCAAACTCAAATCCGACTCCGAGTCAGACCTGAAAGCGCGCGAAAAGGCGGTGGAAAACCTCGTGAACCCTCTTTCGGAAACACTCAAGAAATATCAGGAAGAAACCAAAGCCCTCGCGCAGAAACGCTCCGAGGAAATGGGCAGTGTCGGAGAGCAACTCAAATCACTCGCCGAAGCGAACACAGTTCTGCAAAAGGAAACCGGAAACTTGGTCAACGCGCTCAAACGCCCACAGGTGCGCGGGCGCTGGGGTGAAATCGCGCTGAAACGCACAGCCGAACTGGCCGGGATGTCCGACCATTGTGATTTCTATGAGCAGGTCAGTGTGGACACCGACGACGGTCGTCTGCGTCCGGATATGATTGTCAAATTGCCCGCCGGGCGGGATGTGATTGTTGATTCCAAGGTCTCACTCGCGGGGTATCTTGAAGCGCTGGAGACTACGGACGAGACAGCTCGCAAAGACGCTCTGAAACGTCACGCGGCGCAGGTGTCAAGACATGTTGACCAGCTTTCTTCCAAGCAGTACTGGGCGCAGTTTGACCACTCACCGGAATTCGTTGTCCTGTTTATGCCCGGTGAATCATTCCTCGCGGCGGCGGCGGAGGTGGATCCAAGCTTGATTGAGAACGCGTTAATCAAGAAAGTCATCATCGCGACACCCTCAACCCTGATAGCCCTGCTACGCGCAATCGCCTATGGCTGGCGTCAGCAACAATTGACCGAGAATGCGCGTAAGATATCATTATTGGGGCAGGATTTGTATGATAGAATGGCTGTTTTGGCGAAACATTTAGGCAGGATTGGCGGTTCTTTGGGCAAGAGTGTCGAGTCCTACAATCAGGCCGTCTCGTCATTTGAAACGAGAGTGATGCCGTCGGCGAGAAGATTTAAGGAACTCGGTATTAGCGACAAAAAGGAAATCAACGAAATTGAGCAAGTCGACAAACTGCCACGCGAAGTGACTCAGGAATCTCCACGTAAGGATGTTCTCAAGGCGCTTGAAGAAGTCAACCCTGAAGATTTTAAGTAGATGACCATGGCGCATATCAAATACATCAACCACGAAGATGCCGAGCCGGACCAGAAGAAAGTTCTGGAAAAATACGGCGGCGCAAACAACCAGCCGGACAACATAGTCCGTGTCTCCGCCATCAATCCCCGCGCAATGGAAGGGCACATGCTCCTCTATCGCAACATACACAAGGGGCCCTCGCCGGTGACTCGGCTCCAGCGTGAGATGATAGCGGTGACTGTTTCCGGTATCAACGGCTGTCACTACTGAGTGACACATCATAGTCGGGGCTTTATCGCCCTCGGAGGGTCGGAGGCCCTCATCGCCCAAATCGCAGAAGATTACACCGCCGCCGAATTGCCGGACAATGACATGGCCATGCTCGGCTATGTCGCCAAGCTGACTGTTGAACCCTGCAATATCTCAGCAGAAGATGTGGATATTTTGCGTGAGCACGGTTTTGATGACCGCGCAATTCATGACATCGCGCAGGTCGCGGCCTATTTCAACTATGTCAATCGTATCGCCGACGGACTTGGGGTAGAATTGGAAGAGGACAAGTGAGCGTAGCGAATGCTCCTAAAGAAATGTGCGCCCAGCTACAGGAGTGTCTGAACACTCTTTCTGAATCAGGGGACGAGATAGTGGCGCTCATCAGCTCATTGGATGAGAAACAACTGCATTGGCGCGCCGATGACGCAAGCTGGTCGGTCTGTGATTGTGTTGAGCATTTGATAATCAGCGCCACAACAGCCGCGGCTGTTCAGGAAGCGGCGATTGACTCTGCGAAACGACGGGAGCGCTTCGGGCAGGGTCCGTTTCGCTACAGTTATTTCGGACGCAAGTTTCTTGATATCCTGGCGCCGCCACCGGGAAGAAGATTCAAAGCCCCAAAAGTCTTTCAGCCGTCAAGTGAAAAGACGCACACGAAGGATTCGCTTCTAAATGAATTCAAGGACTCTCAAGAGAGGGCGCAGAACATAGTCAGGAGCGCGTCCGGTCTTGACCTGACGCGTGTCAAAGTGCAGTCACCTGTCTCGAAGATGATACGCTTTAATCTGGGAGTCTCTTTGCTGGTGACACCAACACATCAGAAACGTCATTACTGGCAGATGCAACGAACAATGGAACATCGTGACTTTCCGGCGGTGACAGGGTAAGCTGGAAATGAAAAAAGATTGAGGGCTGGAATACGTGAAAAATAAAGCAAAGCTATTGGCGTTTGCCGGTAGCGCCAGAAACGGATCATTAAACAAAACGCTTGTCAAAGTCGCTGCTGATGGAGCGAGTAAAGTCGGCGCCGAAGTCACTTATATCGATTTTCGTGATTTCCCTCTGCCGGTGTATGATCAGGACCTCGAAAGTGAAAAGGGGCTTCCTGCCGAAGTTATGCAACTCAAAGAGCTGTTCAAGAGTCATGACGGCTTCCTGATTTCTTCCCCGGAGCACAACGGCGCGATATCCGCCTTGCTCAAGAATATGATTGACTGGGTTTCACGTCCCGCTGAGGGTGAGGCGAACCTGGAGTGTTTTCGAGGTAAGGTTGCGATTCTGATGGCCGCCTCGCCGGGAGGGCTCGGCGGTTTGCGCGGGCTAAACTCTGTGCGGGCGATATTGTCAGGTTTGGGGACGATTGTTCTCCCTGACCAGATGGCGATACCTGCGGCGCATAGCGCCTTCGATGAATCCGGAGCGCTCAAAGATAGCAAGCAACAGGAGCGTATTCTGAATCTGGGCGAGACACTGGCAAAGACGGTGGCGAAACTGAACGCATGACAAAGTAACTATACTGAAACTATACTGCAAACAACAAAGGCCGCCTGTTATCCGGCGGCCTTTGTTGTTTCAAATCTTAAGAGAGAATCTATCCAACATTCTGCGGCGAACGCGGCATCGGTCCCGGTTGGGGCTTGACGCGACGCATACCGTCATCTTTGCCGAAAGCCAGAATCCCGGCGGCGATGAAGTTCAGAACCGGGAGCAACATCATGATTCCCAGCGCCGGAGACTTGCCGAGCTTGCGCGCGACTTCCATCCAGAGCATGGCGAAGATGACCACGTTGACAATCGGCAGTAGCAGAAAAATAAACCATGTGCCGGGTTTCTCCGCCATTTTGATTATCAGCAGAGTGTTCATGATAGGGACCCAGCCCCACCAGGCGATATCATCATGGTCAAGTTTCTTGGCCATGATGACAAATGTGTATGAGAAAAACAGGTAAATAGCGACCATTGCCAGCATGAACATCATGCCAATCGCTTCGCCGCCACCGGCGCTTGAATTCATCATTCCAGGTTCCATTGTGTTTTAACCTCCCGGTTTGCTACGTTTGAATAGTTCAATTCTCTGAGTTTTCATTTATTCCGAGTTTTCAATATTCGATAATCAGCCATGAGCGTTGTGTCTCGCTAAACAGATTGCGAGGTGCGCCAGTGTGGTTGACGTGAGTCAAGCGTGAAATCGTCAATTGGATGAGAGAGCGTGATGTCGTGACTGTTTATGTATTTATCGGCTGAAATAAATGGCTGAACACAACGAACAGACAAACTGTCGGGCAAAGTCTATCCGGCGCCTGCGAGAGCATTGTGTAACGCCCATGGAGACAATAGCTTAGAGGTAGATTTGTAGTTGTTCACTTTTTGCGCTATTTTTGTCGCCACGCCTGAGGGAAACAAGTGAAACGAGGGGAATGATGAACCTGAAAAAAACATACTTAATTCTGGCGGTATATTTTGTGGCGGTCGGCGTTTTCGCCTGGCTACGCACCGGGTCAGTTGTGCCATTCACTATCACAGGCGGCGCCGGTGTTATAACCGCCGGAATCGGATTCCGGATCGGGTCGGGTTCACGAATGGCTTTGAGTTTCGGTGTCGGGTGGCTTGCAGCGTTTGCCTCTGCCACGTTGTACAGCGCTTTCGGCCGTATCAGCGCGCACACACAAACGAGGCCGGAGGCGGTCTATCTGTTCCTGTCGATGGCTTTGTTCTGTCTCGCCACGCTTATCCTGACAATTCGCGTGCTGAAGTCACGTCGTTCTGCGAAATTATGACTCAGCGGTAAGCGATTTCTTGACTTGTCAGAAGCCCGCCATTAGCTTCCGCGATTGCTGACCGGCGACGGGGCTGGCATCT
>CAZFAL010000165.1:0-6188 GCA_964516945.1 uncultured Ignavibacteriales bacterium | reverse complement strand
TTCATGCAAATCGGCAGTTCGTCACTTTCGGCGGTGGACTGGGAGACCGGTACGATGTATTTCACATCGGGGATGAGCGGCAAGAATCAAGTGTATCGCTATATGGGTGACGATGAATGGCCCTGGCAATTGAGTTTGTTTGAAGATGGCATTAATAACTTCTATTTGTCTGAATCCGGGAAATGGGGGATTATCCGCGCTTCAGTCGGCGGCTCCGAGCAGGGGCAGTTGTACCTAATGAACATGGCCGACGGCGCCATTGATTCGCTGACACATACCGAACTGGACACCACATTCGTTGCGCAAGTCGATTCATCCAATGGCGGATACGACACCACCTCGGTGTCAATCAGGACCCGTCCGAAGAAAATTCAATATGGCTCAGTGGTCTGGGATCACGATGACGAGAATATCTTCTTCCGCTCGGACTTTGCCTCACCGGGTAACTTCCAGGTCTACAAGATGAACATCAAGACTCGTGAAAAGACGAAAGTCTTCGATTCACCGTACTATGATATTCCCGCAAGCGTGACTCCGGACGGCTCGAAGTTGTTTGTCTATGCTCTGCAGGGCAATCCTGACAATGACCTCTACCTTGTCGATTTACAGACACTGGCGCTTGACACACTGACGAATGACAGCGGCGGACAGTTCAACTACTTCTACCCGTCGTTGATGCCCGATGGCAAGACAGTCTATCTGGTTTCCAATTATAACTCAGACGGTATGCCACGTGTGGCAAAGATGACGCTGGGCAGTCCTAAGCTTGAGTATATCAGCGGCTGGATAGACCCGAAATGGTCAGTTGACGACTTCGGCGTTTCGCGTGACTACAAGTATATGTATGCGATTGTCAATGAAGACGGCTACAGCCGTCTGCGGATTCGCAACATCGAGACCGGAGAGGAGGCCCCGCAGGCGCCTCTTGAAGGTATGTACAGCGCGCCTCAGTTTGATAACAAAGGCAATATCTACTTCACCTTCAGCGGTCCGACATACGCGCCGGATGTCTGGAAGTTTAATCTGACATCCAAGAAACTCGACAAGTTGACTAAGACGATGTATGCCGGTATTGACCGGAAGATGTTTGCAGACCCAAAACTGATTAAGTTCAAGAGCTTCGATGGCTTGGAGATTCCGGCGTTGCTGTACCTTCCTCCGAATTACAAGAAAGGGGACAAGATTCCATTTCTCGTAAATGCGCATGGCGGTCCGGAAGGACAGGCGCAGCCGATTTTTGCGCGCAGTTATCAGTATTTCTCACTTAATGGCTATGGATTGTTGCGGGTAAATCCACGTGGCAGTTCCGGGTACGGCAAAGAGTTTATGGGGCTGGATGATTACAAGAACCGGCTGAATTCACTAAAGGACTACAAAGCGGCGGTGGACTGGCTGATTGACGAGAACTACACCAAGCCGGGCAAGATTGGGATTTACGGCGGCTCCTACGGCGGCTATGTCACACTGGGGATGATTACCGAGTATCCGGATTTGTTCTCGGCGGCGATTGATATTGTCGGCATTTCCAACTTTGTCAGCTTCCTTGAAAACACCGCTCCGTCACGTCGCGGTGTGCGTGAGGCCGAATATGGCCCGCTTTCGGACAGGCCGTTTCTGGAGTCAATTTCACCGTTAAACAAGGCCAACATCGTGCGCACACCGTTGCTGGTGATTCACGGCGAAAACGACCCGCGTGTGCCGGTTGGGGAGGCGCGTCAAATGCTCGCGGCTGTCGCCAAGAACGGCACGCCGGTGGATAGTTTGATATTCCCCGATGAAGGACACGGCGCCTCAAAGCGCGTGAATGTCATCGCACAATACCGCAAGATGGTGGATTTCTTTGATACGTATTTGAAGGGTGTGAAGGTCAAAGGAGCGCACGAGAAACCGTAGGTTACGGCAACTTGTGCGCAACCGTCGCAAGACGTTGAAGCGTCTGATTATCATCAAAGTTCACTTTCAATGGTGAAACTGAGATGATGCCCTGTTGTGTGACTGAATAATCTGTGCCCTCAATCTCACTCCAGTCGGCGGAGCCGGCAATCCAATAATAGGGTTTGCCGCGCGGATCGGTGTTTTCGATTACGACGTCTTTGAAGACACGTCGCCCAAGCCGCGTGAACTGATAGCGTTGATAGCGCTCCCCATGCAGATCCGGGAGGTTCATATTCAGGAATGTTTCCGGTTCGAGATTCAATTCCGGCAGGAGTTTGACAAAACGCGCAATGAACTCCGCGCATTGTTCGAGCGTTTGCTCCAGCTTTGTTGTTTCGCCGTTCATAATCAGCGAACAGGCGATACTCGGTATACCGAGGATGGAGCCCTCAATAGCCGCGGCGACGGTGCCCGAATAGGTAACATCCTCTCCCATATTCTGGCCGTGATTGACGCCGGAAATAATTAAGTCCGGCGTTAACTCCTTGTAGAGCGCATTGTAGGCCAGCAGAACACAATCAGTGGGTGTGCCGTCGCAGGCCCAGCGGTGTTCGCCGCGCTCAAGCAGACGGAGCGGGCGTGAGAGTGACAGCGAGTGTGACGCCGCGGATTGCTCTCTGTCCGGGGCGCAGAGCAGAACATTGTGGTCATCACGCAGACGTTCCTCAAGCCGCAGAATCCCTACTGCGTTGATGCCGTCGTCGTTGGTCAGCAGGATGTTCATGTGAGGAGGATATGCGTTGTGGGGGTGACAGTCAAATGTCAGAAGCATGATGTCAAAAACGTGGCTCGGGCGTCCCGCCCGAGAACCATGGGCGGGACGCCCATGCCACGCGGTTTGATAGCAAAAATGGGCGCAGCGCGCTGTGCCGCTACATGGTTATACGATCAGTACCAGAGCCGGCGCCAGAAGAGGCGGATGAACTTGAGGATGACAGTCAGCGGGTTGATGTGGGATTGTGAATCATTGTAGATGACACGGATAGGCGTTTCGCGCACCTCCGCGCCGCAGACTCCGAGCATAAACAGTGTCTCGGATTCATACACAAAGCGCTCTGATTTGGCCGGAGCGTGAGCCAACAATCCCAGAGGTAACAAGCGGAAGCCGCACTGCGAGTCACGGATGCGTTTGCCGGAAAAAATCGAGACTAACAGCGACGAAAGATTATTAGACAATTGCCGCATCGCGGGCATTGTTCCAGCTCTGAATTCCCGACAACCGAGCAGAACCGCATGCGGAGAATCTGCGTGGCTGGTAAGAAAACGCGGAATATCCTCCGGCGCGTGCTGTAAGTCCGAATCAATACTCAGGACGGCTTGATAGCCCTGTCTCCGCGCCCAGCGATAACCGGTTTTCAGCGCCACGCCTTTGCCGCGATTTGCTGGCAAGCGCAAATATCTGATATGGGCAGATCGTAGTAACTCAACAGTGTTGTCTGAACTGCCGTCATCAACAGCGACAAAGTCATCATCAAGACATACGGCGCGTATGCGATGAATCAGTTCGGGGAGGTGTTTGGCGGAATTGTACGCAGGACAGAAAATAAGAACGGAAGCGCTCTGTGTCTTTTTCGCAGAGCTGTGGGGCGCCTGTCTGGTGGGAATCATATACCGGCCGGGACATCAGGGGTGTGACAATGATATGAACATAATGGTCGGAGCGAGCAGATTTGAACTGCCGACCTCTCCCACCCCAAGGGAGTGCGCTACCGGGCTGCGCCACGCTCCGAATATTACTACTTTACAAACTCACTATTCTGAATCAGAAATCAAGAATCTGCAACGCCTCCTCGGCCTCTTTGCGGATTTCCGCCAAGGTGGTCTTGATGCGCGCCTGATTCACCAACGCCTGTTTTTCCGGCGTCGCCTTTACCGAACGCAGTCGTGTGCGCGCGCCTTCGATAGTGTAGTTTTCGACATAGAGCAGGGTTTTGATGCGATTAACCATCTCGATGTCTTTTTTCTGATAGGCGCGATTGCCGCCGCGATTTTTCTTGGGTCGCAGGGTCGGGAACTCTTTCTCCCAGAAACGCAGCACATAGGCCTCAAGATCGGTCATGCTCGCGACTTCGCTGATTGAGTAGTACAACTTCTCTTCGATTGCTCTTGGTGTTCTGGCCATTGGCGCTCCTTCAGACTGTTTGGGGTTTCAGCAAGGGTTTCAGCGAGACTCCCGGCGTAACTTTCAGATCCAGCGTTCCTCTTTGAGCGAACGTGACATCAATTGTCGCACAGCGTCACGCGGCTCCTTGTCTTCAAAAAGTGTCTGATAGACTTCTTCGGTGATGGGTGTTTCCACTCCATGCTGACGCGCGAGGTCACGCACACCAACGCAGGTGTCAACGCCCTCGGCAATCATCTCCATTGAGGATAATACATCAGCGAGTTTCGCGCCAGCGCCGATTTGCTCACCAACATGACGATTGCGGCTATGCCGCGAAAAACAGGTGGTCACCAAATCCCCAAGGCCGGATAGTCCGGAGAACGTCAGCGGGTCAGCGCCAAGTTTGACACCGAGACGGGACATTTCCGCAAGACCGCGAGTTATCAGCGCCCCCTGGACATTATCACCGAGCCCCAGCGCGCGGGTGATGCCGCTGGCAATCGCGATGATATTCTTGACCGCGCCGCCGAGTTCGACACCAACGACATCAGAAAGCCTGTAGACCCGAAAGACATCCGAGGCAAACAACTCCTGCGTCCAGATAGAAACAGCTTCTGACTTTGAAGCGGCGACGACACTTGTCGGCTGATAATTCGCAACTTCTTCAGCATGGCTCGGCCCTGAGAGAGCGCAGATATTGTCCGGGCATGCAGCGGGGATAGCGTCACAGACGACCTGCGACATGCGCCTCAACGAACCTTTTTCAATCCCCTTTGAGAGCATGATGAATTTGTGCTTATCCCGGACAAGCGGGGCGACAGTTCGCGCGAGCGCTCCTGTTTGTTGCGCCGGAACCGCAAAAACGAGCGCCTCAGTATTGGCGACTGCGGCCTCCAAATCATGGGTAATGACAATCTCCGGCGGAATCGGTCTGCCGGGTAACTTACTTGAGACCCGCTCACTGTCCAATGACAGCGCAGTCGCGCTCCGATGCGCCCAGACAGTCACATGCCTGTTGGCTCGATGAAGCGCCAGCGCTACAGCCAAACCCCAGCTACCGGCTCCGAGAATCGTTACACGCATAATTCAATTGACGGACTTAATTGCCACCGTCTCCTGCGCCGACTGTCGAATCTGTCTGCATAGAACCCATGGAAGTGTCCATGTTCATCATAGCGCTATCCGGCATATTGTCCGTATCTTTTGCATTCGGGTCCAGCATCCGCAGCGCTTTGAGGGCTTTGACTGCATCATCAACGGTGAGTGTGTCATTTGAATAGGCCATTACCAGAGACTGCAAAGATTTCTTGATAACATCCTCGGACACCCAGCCTGAATCAAGCGACATCATGGCGGTGGAGAACATGGAGTGAATTTCTTCTGTCGTATAGCCGGGCGGGTTTAGACTCACAACTTTCGTTTCTAACTCGGCAAATCCGGCTTTCATTTTATCCCGCAACATTCCCGGCAGGTACATATACGAACCGACTGCGATAATCAGGGCAACACCTATCACCACAAGCCCTATCATACAGCCCTTGGACATCTTCTTCTTCGGAGCCTCTGTCATTTTTTTCCCGCTTCCTTTTGTGAAATTTTCCTATTGTGATATTTGTGCCAGCTCATCCTGAACTGTGAATTTCATTCATCTTTCTGTAATACAATAATGCTGTTTGACCCTTCCCGCAAGCTGGAAAGCCCTACTAATAGCTGAACAGACTCATAGACGAAAAAAACAGACGAGCAAAAAAAGAGGAGCCAAACGTGGCTCCTCTCCCTGAATCTGCATTTTTGCTACCGGCGACTCTCATCCATTGGCGGCTGATTGTTCTGCGGCATTCTCTGGCGCGGCATCCGACTTCGGAGCGGCCTTCTTGCGCTTCTTTTTGGTCTCTGTTTCGACCTTCTTCGGCCGCGGAGTCAGCAACTCGACAACCGAAATGATCGCCGCATCACCACGTCGCACACTCTTTTTGATAACCCGTGTATAGCCGGAGTTCCTGTCCTGCAAATTTGGAATAATCTCAGCAAACAGTTTCTTGTGCACGGCCTTGTCCCGAATGGTTTGCGCAACCTGACGTTGTGCGGCCAGTGTGTCCTTCTTGCCGATGGTAATCAGCCGGTCGGCCAGTCTGCGTAATTCAGTCGC
>CAZFAL010000164.1:0-6226 GCA_964516945.1 uncultured Ignavibacteriales bacterium | reverse complement strand
GCGCTTGCGGTATTATCAGCTCTGTGATGACGCTTGAGAATTCCAATCCCGGGAGATATCCAGAGTGTGAAGTCACAACGGTCAAACAGAGTATCCGGGAAGCGAGTCCGGGAATACTGCCGAACATCAGTAAATATTCCAGCCGGAACGGTCAGATCGGTTCGAGGAAGAACAATTGTAGAATCACTCACTAATCCGTTGGTTGAATCATTATTCCATTGGTCACCCTCTTCGGCGTTGAGAAGATAGAACCAGCGCCACGCTGTCGGTGAAAGTGAATCCTGAAAAAATACAGTGTCACCGGAGGTATAGACAAAGCCGCTGTCCACAACATGACTCAGGCGATATGTTTTCAACCAGATGCGATATGCGCTACCGTTAGGATTGGCGAGTGTGTCTACTATGGAAATGTCAAGCGTATCGACATCGCTGAGGGGGGAGGCCACAACCAGGTATGACCATTGTGTCCCAATGTCTTCCGGCCAAGGGTTGTTTTTTGGCAGGGGAATACCACCCGTCGAAGAATCACATCCGGATAGAAGCGCAGACATGAGTATCAAAAGACCGGCGAACCGTCGCCCCGCATGCTTAGTGAAACCGAAGTTCTTCAAAATGAATCTCCCTTCTGTTTGGCGAGGTGAGTAGTCTCGTAGGTCGGGTTCCGGCGTCCGGCGCCTGCCGGACAAGAAACCCGACACATTCGGTTGTAGCGGGACATGTCGGGTTTCTCCGTCCGGCATTTGCCGGACTACGGAACCCGACCTACGAATCCCGCCGCGAGCGAATCAACACCTGACTGTACTGCGCCAGGTTTTCCAGCGCGGCGCCGCAACCGCGGACTACGCAGGTGATGGGGTCTTCGGCGGCGTAGACGGGGAGATTGGTTTCCTGACGCAGGCGTTTTTCGAGGCCGCGCAGGAGAGCGCCGCCGCCGGTGAGGATGATACCCCGGTCGAGAATGTCTGAGGCCAGTTCCGGCGGGGTGGCTTCGAGTGATTCACGCACCGCCTCGACAATCCGGTCAATCGGCTCAACCAGCGCCTCGCGCACCTGAGCCGACGACAGTTTCAACGTCTTCGGCACACCGGCCACCAGATCGCGGCCTTTGACTTCCATTGACAATTCTTTGTCCATCGGATACGCCGAGCCGATACCGATTTTGATTTCCTCGGCGGTCAGTTCGCCAATCAGCAGATTGAAGTTCTTTTTGAGATAGGTAATCAGCGCCTCGTTCATTTCGTCACCGGCGATACGAATCGAGGTGTTGGTGACAATGCCATTGAGCGCGATGACAGCGATTTCCGAAGTCCCGCCGCCGATATCGATTATCATAATCCCGCTGGGTTGTTCAACCGCCAGCCCGACACCAATCGCGGCGGCCATCGGCTCCTGCATCAGGAACACCTCACGCGCCCCGGCGTTTTCGGCCGAGTCGCGCACCGCGCGTTTTTCAACCTCGGTGATACCCGACGGCACCGAAATCACAATGCGCGGCTTCATCAAATAGCGCCGACGCACGACACGTTTGATGACATCCGACAGCAATTTCTCTGACGTCTCAAAATCGGCGATGACCCCGTCCTTGAGCGGACGGATCGCCTCGAGCGCGCCGGGTGTGCGGCCAATCATTTCTTTGGCCGCTGAGCCAATCGCCACCGGTCGTCCGGATGCCTTTTCGACCGCCACCACCGAGGGCTCATTGAGGACAATCCCCTGTCCGCGCACCCAGACGAGGATATTCGCGGTGCCGAGGTCAATCCCGATGTCGTTGGAAATTACGTCAAACACTCCGTGTTTTTTCCCTGTCGTCAGACCACCCTCTGCGACTGTCCCATAGCTCATTGTTGCGCTCCGCATACTTTCGTTGTTGGCCTGATAGCCAGTGGCGGGGCTGTCGGCGCTCCGGTGGGCTGGAGCATGCGCATCCGTCCCCGGCCGGGTCACCGTCTCTGTCTCAACCATAATATATACCCTCAGCGCGACAGTCGGGCAAGCCCCGTCGGCAAGATAATCGCAGAATACTCCGGTCCATTGTGAAGCTATCTGCCACAGTTCCAAACGTTTACGCCGGAAATCGACCAGTCTGACGCCTGACAGCCCCGAACGCTCCCCGGCGGGACGTTCCACGCTCAGCCGGGTTCTCCATTATCCTATTATCGGCGGGGGGAGCGGGAAACTGAACAAAGTTTGCGCAATGTGTGGGGGATGTGGAATATGTGGCGCCGGCATCCTGCCTGTGAATCATGGCCGGGACGCCCATGCCACGAATATTGGCAGGGCGTATTGATTCTTGCCGCTACTTCTTCCGTGCGAGCCATTCGGCGTCTACTGTTGCTATGGCGGCCATGTCTACTATCTCCGAAACTGTCGAGGTCCTTTGCAGGATGTGCGCCGGTTTGTCAAGCCCCATCAGAATCGGGCCGATGACATCGGCTCCGGCGAGTCGTTGCAATAACTTGTAGGCGATATTGCCGGAATTCAAGTCCGGGAAAATAAAGACATTGGCTTTGCCTTTGAGAGAGCTGAATGAAAAATCACGCTCCATAATCTCCGGCATAGTCGCCAAATCAACCTGCATTTCGCCGTCGACCTCAAGTTCCGGATCACGTTCTTTGACAATCTTCGTCGCACGCGCGACTTTATTCGATTGCGGTGTGCGCGCTGAACCAAAATTGCTGAAGGAAAGCATCGCAACTCTCGGTGTGACATTGAACCGCCGCGCCACCTCTGCGGTCAGCAATGCAATCTCAGCCATTTCTTCATCAGACGGATCAACATTAACCGTTGTATCGGCAAAGAAATACACCTGATTGTTGAGGATAACTATATAAAGCCCGGAGACCCGTGTGACACCCTTGCGCAAATCAAAGACTTCAATCGCCGGACGCACCACTTCGCTATAGTGTTTGCTAACCCCGACAAGTGTCGCATCGGCGAGCCCCTCGGCGACCATCAGCATGCCGAAATATGTGCGCGATTCGAGCGTCTTGCGGATATTCTCAAGTGTGCCGCCTTTGCGTTCGCGGCGGCGCCAGAACGACTGCACGAAACGTTCGGTGTATGGGGAACTCATAATGTCAATGATTTCAACGTCCTTGAGATCAATATCAAAACGCTCGGCGGCTGTGCGGACACGTTTGTGCTTGCCAAGCAGTATCGGATGACAGATACCTTCTTCGGCGGCCTCGACAGCGGCGCGCATGACTCGTTCGGTGTCACCTTCAGGGAAGACAACTTTGCGTTGTGAAGTTTTAGCGTAGCGCACAACCGGGCGCATCACTGCGCGTGTGAGTCCGATACGTTCTTCAAGAGCCACTTTGTACTCTTCGATATCAACCTGTCGCCGCGCCACACCGCTGTCCATCGCGGCCTGCGCCACTGAGGCGGACTCCCAGACGAGAATACGCGGGTCGAACGGCTTGGGGATGATATACTCACGACCGAATGAAAAACGCTCGACACCATAGGCCTGCGCGACTACATCGGGGACATCCTCTTTGGCGAGTTTTGCCAGCGAACGCGCCGCGGCGAGTTTCATTGTATCATTGATGTGTGTTGCGCTGACATCGAGCGCCCCACGGAAAATAAACGGGAAGCCGAGGACGTTGTTAACCTGATTCGGATAATCCGAGCGCCCGGTGGCGACAATTGCGTCCTCGCGTGCGCCCTTGGCCTGCTCATAGGTGATTTCCGGATCGGGATTCGCCAGCGCGAAGACCAGCGGGTCTTTCGCCATCAGCTTGACCAAATCCGGCGAGACCAGATTTGCGCCTGAGGCGCCGACAAAGACATCGGCGCCTTTGAAGGCGTCGGCGAGTGTGCGCGCTGAGGTGTCAACGGCGAATTCTTCTTTGTACTGGTTCATTCCACTCTCGCGGCCTTTGTAAATCACACCGCGACTGTCACACATCAGAACATTCTCAGGTTTCACACCGAGTTTGCGATGCAGACGAGCGCAGGACAAGCCTGCCGCGCCGGCGCCGAGATAAACCACGCGCACATCAGCAATGTCCTTGCCGACAATTTCCAGACCGTTGAGCAGGGCCGCTGAAGAAATGATTGCGGTTCCGTGCTGGTCATCATGGAACACCGGAATCCCCATTTCGGCCTCAAGACGCTCTTCAATGACAAAACAATCGGGGGCCTTAATGTCTTCAAGGTTGATTCCACCAAATGTCGGCTCGAGCGCCCGGACAACCTGGATCATCTCTTCGACAGTTGTCGCATTGACTTCAAGATCGAAGACGTCAATATCAGCGAAGCGTTTGAAGAGTCCGGCCTTGCCTTCCATGATTGGCTTCGACGCCAGTGGGCCGATATTGCCCATGCCGAGCGCGGCGGTGCCGTTGGAAACAATAGCAACCAGGTTGCCGCGCGCTGTGTATTTGAACGCATTCAGCGGGTCTTTTTCGATTTCTCTGCAGGGTTCAGCCACGCCGGGTGTGTAGGCCAGTGACAAATCAAGCTGAGTGCGAAATGGTTTAGTTGGGACGACTTCGATTTTACCGGGGCGTCCTTTGCTGTGGTATTCGAGCGCTTCTTCGCGGGTTATCATGGTACGCCTGTCTTTAGTGAGATTTTATTTTGCGGGGGCCTTATGGGCGAAAAAATGTTAATTGCCGCCTGTTCTGTAGCTCTCTTTGCTCAGCCCCACTGAAGCAGTGAGAGATTCAATATCTACTGTTTGAGCCGACGCTAACACAGATTCGCCGGACTTCTTCAACAATGTAGGAAAGGAAACTGTGAATTGGAAGAGGAGAATCCTAAAACTTCACATGATACACCTGCGCGCGGTCGCCGTCGTCGAAATTTTGCGGGCCGCCGCGTTTGGCGACTATCGCTCGCAATAGAAGCCAGCCGAAGATGAAACCGCCGAGATGCGCCAGATAGGCCACCCCACCTCCCTGATTACCTGCTGTGGTCAGGGCGTAGAACACTTGTGCAGCGAAGAAGAATCCCAATACCCATCTTGCCGGTAACCATGTCGTGCCGATGAAAAAGAAGAAATAGACGATTTGCACTTTGGCACGCGGGTAGAGCACATAATATGCGCCGAGCACAGCCGCGATAGCCCCTGAGGCTCCAATCATCGGGACAGGTGAGTTTGCTGAAAAAAGAATGTGCAATCCTGCCGCGGCGAGTCCGCCGACAAGATAGAATATCAGGAAGCGAACATGCCCGAAGTAGTCCTCGATGTTGTTGCCGTATATCCAGAGAAATAACATGTTGCCGGCGATATGCATAAAGCCGCCGTGCATGAACATGCTGGTGAACGGTGTCAGCAGAATAGGAATGCTCAGATTGCCGGTGTCAAAGTATCCTCGCACAGTTTCCTGAGCAATCAGACCGGATATCTCGGTAAAGTGTGTCAGTTCATACGGGATGAGTCCTAATTCCAGACTGTACAAATGCGCCTGTGTCGAATTCACGAACAAGCCGGTCAGCAAATAGACCAGCGCATTGACAACGATGATACCGATTGTCACGTACGGAGTGCGAAGGGCAGGAGTGTCGTCTCTGATGGGCAGGAACATTTGTTATTCTGACTTATGAGGTTTAGCGTTATGCCCGGGATTATACAGATTACACAAGGGCGGCATGGGCTATTGTACGCGAAACGTGGTCATCCGTTGCGTTCTATTACCGGCATTGTCTCGCACACTGATGACCAGTCTGTGTTCCCCGCGCTTCAATGGCTGATTCGGGCGCGTTTTTAGTTCGTTGTCTTCATTATCATATTCGGGTATCAGCCATTTGCCGTCAAGCCGAACGTCGAAGAGCGTGTCCACCCAGATTCCTGAGATATTGTCTGAAATATGCGCGGTAATTGTCGGCAGAGCGCTCTTAATTGTCTTGCCTTGCCCCGGACGGATTTTTGTGACAGTCGGTCCGATACTGTCTATTAGCAATGCAAAAACGCCGTTGGATGTTATTTCTGCGCTAAAGGGCACAGCGAAAAACTCTTCATCGTAGCCGGTAGTGTACCAATTCCACTTGTCCCCTTTTTTTGAAAGTTTGCAAATAGCAATATTCAGCGCCGGATTCAGTGAGGTATCCGCCCGCATACGCACAACAACCGGAGTGTCATAGCGCACATCCTCCGGCCCGAGATAGAATGGTCCGGCAAGCAAGGCGGCTCTATCCGGCACATCCTTTTTACTAAACGGACGCCACTCAAGCAACTTTGCAAAGTTTGAATCAACAAGCGGGGCGGAGCAAACACCAC
>CAZFAL010000163.1:0-6376 GCA_964516945.1 uncultured Ignavibacteriales bacterium | reverse complement strand
ACAGAATGATTCTCAACTATCCAAGCAAAGACTTTCCCCCATCCTTTTGCGTCATCAATCATACCGGGTAGCCCCCAAACCAAAAGTATGACTTCCACGATCAGAGGAGGAGCGGCAAGGATAGCGACTATTCGATTTGTCTGTTTCCTCTGCATGGAGGCAACAATAATTCTCTATCAACCCTGCGTCAAGTATACTATCCCGACTTGTCTGTAGTCATGAGGGACCTCTTTCCTTGAGATTCGGGACGACACGCATCGTTGATTGCTGGGAGTTATATGTGTCACGCTTTCCCCGTCAACTGCCGTGAGCAGATGTCGCAGAGTTTTTTTGCTTTTTGGTCTATTTCCATCATGTTATTTGTGTTGTAGTGGACACAGCGGGCGTTGCGGCAGGAGCTTACCTTGAAGACATAGCCCAACTGGTGCACCACTTCCTTGTATAGCCGGTCATAGACTTTGCTCTCGTCCTCGGGGAGTCCGTAGAACTCCTGGCGGATTTGGAACAGCGAGACCACCGCCACGCCCGGCAAATGGTCGCCGTAGCCGATGACGTAGTTCTCGTCGGGAAGGTAGAGGTCGTCCTCGCAGATGGCTATCACTTTTTCGCGCTGATTGGCTTTGGCGCGTTCGAGTTTGGAGAGCACCACGCGCGCATAGTATTGGCCGCGAATGACATTGAAGGCCTCTTCCGGCATTTTCATGCCCTTGAGAATGTCCACCGAGCGGTCGAAGACCGGGCCGATTTCGGTGGCCAGACGGTTGACGATTGTGAAATCAACCTCCCCGAGCGGGACAACCACTATTTTTGCCTTCAATAACGCCATCGCAGAGGTATATAAGCGCCTTTCTGCTTGCCGCACAAGCCAAAGATAGGATGAAAGATAAGGTGAATGTCACATTAGGAAGTAGGTCGGGTTCCGGAGTCCGGCGCCTGCCGGACGGAGAAACCCGACATGTTTCGCTATGAGCAGACATGTCGGGTTTCTTGTTCGCTGAAGCGAACAAGAAACCCGACCTACGGCCAGAACAATATGGCTCACAGTTAGCGGGCGGTGAAGAAGCGATTGGTGGAGCCGTCGGGGGATTGGTGGATTTCGATGCGGGCGCCGCATTTGGGGCAGAATCCGAAGACCATTGGTTTGCCGGGTGGGAGATAGACGCGGCCGTAGACTTTGCAACAGGAATAGATGACGCCGAGGAAGTTTTGTCTCTGGCGGGGCTTGGCGCCGGTTTTGGGTGTATGTGGGTGGTTTGCGGCCATAGGTTGTATATCGGTTGATTTGGGGTGTTGGTTGAGTCGGGGCCTAGCGCTTTGAATCCGTGTTCGCATAAGGACAATAAGTGTCATTATGGGGCGAGGTTTCTCTGTCTGATTTCGATTCAGAGGCGCGCCTGAATAGACAAGGGCGCCGGAACGGACGCCCCTACCTTAACAAACATAATGCTTCAATCGGAACAAGGCACAGCGCGCTGTGCCCCTACGGCCCTATGGCGTGGTCTGTTGCAGGCCGGTGGTGTATTCGCGCATGATGGCGACGCTACTTGAGGAGCCGAGGCGGTGGGCGCCGAGGGTGATGAACTCTTCGGCTTGCGCGAGGGTTTTGATGCCGCCGGAGGCCTTGACTTGGATTTGATTGTTGTTGGTTGCCACGACTGTTTTGAGCGCCTCGGATGTTGTGGCGCCGAAGAAGCCGGTGGCGCTTTTGACGAATTGCGCGCCGGCGTTGATGACAGCTTTGGTGGCTTTGCGGATTTGGTCATCGTTGAGTAATGGGGTTTCAATGATGACTTTCAATGCGACATCATCGGGCAGGATGCGGCGCGTTTCGCTGATTTCCTCTTCGGCGTGACGAATATCTCCGGCGACAATCCGACCGATATTGGCAACCATATCGACTTCTTTGGCGCCGAAATGAGCGGCCTCGACCGCTTCGGAGATTTTCGAGCGCATGGTGGTGGCGCCCAACGGGAACCCGGCCACACCGACAACTGTGACATCACTACCGGCAAGCTCTTTGATTATCAATTCATTCCAGCAGGGATTGACCGCCAGGCCGAAGAAATGAAACTCCAGCGCCTCGGCGCAGGCGGCTCTGATTTGCGCTTCGGTTGTGTCACTCTTGAGGATAGCGTGGTCGAAGTAGCGGTTGAGTGGCGATGTTTCTGCGGTCATTTGTCGTTCTTTGCTGTATCCGGTTTGGATGTGTCCGGTTTTGTTGAGTCCGGTGGAGTAGTCGCGGTTGTTGTGTCATTCGTTGTCTTTGACGTGTCGGCCTGCGTACTATCAGTTAAGGCGCTATCAGCTTTTGCGCTGTCCGTACGGACTGTGTCGGTGATTGTTGTGTCCGGCGGGGTCTTGGATGTGGTGTCACCATGCGTGGAATCTGCCTTTATGGTGTCCGCTTTTGTTGTATCTGCTTTTGTTGTGTCAGTCAGCATCGTATCCGGTGACGTTGCATCAGCTTTTGTTGAATCTGTTTTCACACTGTCTGTCTTTGCGCTGTCCGGTTTGGCGGGCTCGTTGTTCTTGTAGCGTGTTCCCGCCATGCGGAATGAAAGTTTGTAGGTCAGCCACATGTCAACGGGTTTGCCACCGGCGATTCCCGGTCGGAACTCCGAGCGTTGCGCGGCATTCTTGGCGCTAAATTCGAAACCGATATTCTTGCCGGATTTCTTGCGGATCATCACCTGTTTGGCTTTGCCGGTAGAGTCCACACGAAGCATAATCTCAACTTCACCTTCGGCGCCTTTTGCCAGCGCCTCCGGCGGATACACCGGCTCAATAAAACGGGTGAACTCCGGTTCACGTTCGATTGCAATCGAATCGGTTGGCATCAGCAGTTTCACCGAAAGGATTTCATAAGAGACATGGCCGCTTGACAGTGACGGTTTGACTTTTCCCTGTAGCAAATCCGCCAGACGAATGTCGCCTCCGGGAGACTGAGGGCGGGGTGGCGCGATGGCGCGACCTGCGCTGTCAGTCGATGAACTATCGGCGCCTGAATCAGAGGTTACGTCGGTCAGCAGGTTGGCTATTTTCGAGGTGTCAGCCGGTCCTGCTCCGGCGGCGTGTTCATCCTGCGGGAGGTCTTCATAGGTGACTAATTGCTCACTCTCATCAATTAACAGACCGTCACCGAAGTATTTAATTCGCCAGCGTGAGACCTCGACACCGCCACGCAGACAGCAGGTGAAGGTGGTTTCGGTCGTGTCGCCCTTTTTGACTGACTTGTAGGGATAATAGTCTTCGTCGAGTTTTTTTGCGAGGTCGATTTCGTGGTACATAGTGTCAGGGTGGCTGAGGATGTCGTAGGAGCCGTAACCGGCATAGGAGAGGAGCGTCAGCAGGAAGTCCTTCAATCCCTGCTTCGTGTCAATTTTGTCATTTGTGACATCAAGAACCCGCTCGAAAAGCGGAAAGCCGGCCGAATCTATCACCGCCCAGCGGTTGTCATTGCGATTGATAGCATAGGTTTCGCGTAATGAAAAGCGGCCGTCGAAAGTTGAAATTGAGACTTCAACAAAATCGATATCTTTGGCGAATAAAGAAGAGCGCCACAGCGCCCGTCTCTGCGAGAGGACTGAATCGCTTTGATAGTAGCCGTGGTAGGGATGGTCTACGAGATCCTGCAAGTAGGGGGTGGCGTCGGCTCCCCAGACTTTTTGCATCCTCTGACGGACTATTTCGGTTACATCGCGCTCGTGTTTGTCGAGGAGTTTGAGGTAGACCTGATTGTCGGGCTGATAGTAGAAATCCTGTGGGGGGTCAAGCTCTGAGCCGAAGAGCGGCAGGTACTCCAGTCCCGCCAGCGCAAAGAACGCCAGAAATAAGGCCAGCAGAGCTCGGAGACTACGGTTGGCTTTCTGAGAATCTCTTGATGATAGTGTGGTCATAGGTGGAGTTTCAGGGTCTCTGCACAGTGTTCGTTGCTAGTCTGTTGCTATCTTTCCTTATCGGGCGCCGGCGGCTTCTGCTCGCGCCCGCCAATATATCGCCGTTTGACGACTAAACCAAGAACCGGCCGTGGCGGCTTCTTGTTCGTCCTTTTGTTTATACGCTTAGAGGCGTATTGCGGCGGGCTGAGGCGGATTTCAGGGTTGACATGGCCGGAGTCGGGCGTATATTCCCGCCAGCGACGAGCCATATCAGGTTCGGTTTGATTTCGTCCTGATTTCGTCGATACAAGTAGTAGCGAACATGAATATTTGCCGTGCAGTTGGAGTTTGTTCGACTGTCACGGTTCCGGGGCCATAGCTCAGTTGGGAGAGCGCATGACTGGCAGTCATGAGGTCAGGGGTTCGACCCCCCTTGGCTCCATAAGATGTTTCGGTGATTTCTTGCCGGTTTAGGCATATCCCCGTCATTGGAGTTTGGCTCCGGTGGCGGGGAGTTTTTTGTAGTAAACTCACGTAGGCCTTAATCGGGTTGCAGAGGTTTCTCAATAAGGTCTTGGCGATGCGCCTGCATCCATGTATAATAAAGTAATGGCTATCGTGACTACCAAGAGCGGGCGCGTATTGGCGCGGATTAGCATGTTGCTAGTGTTTGCAGGTATCGTCGCATCTTGTTCAACCGGCTCTGTTGATCCGGTTGTGACAGAAGAGCCGAATCTGAGCGGTGTTTGGGTGGATTCGGCGCGTGGGGTTTCAACATTGGAGTTAGAAAACGGCTCCTTCACAGCGTTTGTTTCCAACCCGTTTTCGCCGTTTAGTGATCGGTTGGAGGGTGACCCTGGATTCAAGTCACCGGATTATGTTTATCACGGCGCCTACGAAATTCAAGGGGATTCAGTTTTCTTAGACTATGTTTTTGATGACCCCGAATCGACAAGGCGGGAGCCATTCCGGTTTCATTTGTCCGGTGACTCTTTGACTCTCTTCTTTCACACTGCCGGTGGCATCGATTCTTCGTTCAATGAGCGAGATACGCTCCATCTAAACGGCTACCCAAGCTGGATTGGCTTACCAAGTTTGCTATGGGAGCCCATGACAGGGAAATCCGACGGCGTTTTTCATCGGGTAAAGTAGCGCTCGGTATCATAGCGTTGCACATATCGAGGCGCTAATTGACCGTACCGGCGTTTGAAGCCGGTGAGGATGGGCGCTCGTTCCGGGGCATATTCTTGGGCGGGTTGACACCCTTCTTGCTCTCCCTATCGTACCAGTCAAAGTAGATGTTTGCGCCCTTGTGACCGGACTCTATTAGCGCCTCTTTGTCGGCGATTTCCAAATCAAACTCTGTTGTGCCGATACCCAAAGTGTCAATATAGATTGTCCGGTGCCAGTCGTCGGTATGCAGGTGCTGATTACCCTGCGCGTCCATTATTGTCTTGACCAGAGCTCCGAGATAATCGCGGAAGCCGGAGATTGTTTTATGGCAGGGGCGCCGATGATCGCGAAAGACTCGAATCTCCTCGCGTGAATCCAGCCGCAGTCCGAGTGTCTCCTTGTTGTAGACGTACTTATCCGCTTCATTTTCATTCACTGCAGAATAATACTTAGGTCGTTCGCAGAAATCATCCACTTTTGCTCCGTCAATATAATGCTCTCTGTCAAACAGCTTGACAGGATAATTATTCAAGACTCCACCATCGACGAGGACATCGTCTCTGGCGTCACGGACGGCCTGGAAGAACAGGGGGATGGACATTGATTTGCGAACCGCCTTGGCGATTGGCTCATCCGGTGTGTCTTCGGGAGAATAGATTTCTCCGAAATTGGTCGAGAGATTTGTACTATACACATAGAGTTCAATGTGTCGTGACTTTTGCAGGTCTGCGAAGGTTGCCGTAGCGTCGCCCAGTTTGTCAGCAATGTATCCGGCTATCCAGTTTTCAAAAAAGTCGCCCTTGTACCAGCCGAACTTGCGGAGTAAACGGAGCGCATCCCGCAGAATCCCGTTGTCATCGTCCTTGAACTTTCTGAACTCAAGACGCATCAGCGCCTCTTTGGTTTCTTCATTGCTTAGTCCAAGCGCGAAGAGCGTGGCGTTGATTGCCCCGGCTGATGTTCCGCCGACGCGTTTGATGTGTTTGAGGATGCCTCGTTTGTCAAGCTCATCCATCGCGCCGACATAGGCAATACCTTTGACGCCGCCGCCCTCAAAGACGAGATTCCTGAAATGGTAGTCCATACTGCCTCCTGTGCAGGATACGTTACGCGCAAAGAGTGATAAAATATGCGCGCGGGTGATACGTATTCAGAGTATAGCGCGTAAAGGGTAAAGCAGGCAACCCGGACGGAGGGTCGTTGGTTATGAGCAACGCTGGCCGGTAGGTCGGGTTCCGAAATCCGGCAGATGCCGGAGAGAGAAACCCGACATGCTTGATTGAAGCGAACATGTCGGGTTTCTCCGTCCGGCAGTTGCCGGACTC
>CAZFAL010000162.1:0-6376 GCA_964516945.1 uncultured Ignavibacteriales bacterium | reverse complement strand
TGGCATCTGTAGCAATACAGATTCAAGGAGTTCGCCGTCGGCCAAAGGCAATGAACAAAAACAAGAATTAACAGGGACAAGACACATGTCACACACAACACAGAACCCGTTTGCTATCGCCCAGGCCCAACTTGATAAGGCCGCCAAGCTGCTCAATCTTGATGAGGGAACACACCAAACACTTCGAGAGCCGATGCGCGAGTTGGTTGTTACATTGCCGGTGCGTATGGATAGCGGCAAAGTGAAAGTTTTCAAAGGATTTCGCGTCCAGTACAATGACGCCCGTGGCGCTACAAAAGGCGGAATCCGTTTCCATCCGGAGGAAACAATCGACACTGTCCGCGCGCTCGGCGCCTGGATGACCTGGAAAACTGCGGTTGTTGATGTGCCGCTCGGCGGTGGAAAGGGTGGTATTATTTGCAACCCGAAAGAGATGAGCCAGGGTGAACTGGAGCGGCTGAGTCGCGCGTATATTCGTCAGGTGGGACGGCTTCTTGGTGAGAAGATGGATTGTCCGGCGCCGGATGTGTACACCAATGCGCAGATTATGTCCTGGATGGTCGATGAATATTATTGGATGAATGGTGAAAATCAATTCGGCATGATTACCGGCAAACCGCTTTCACTCGGTGGTTCGCTGGGACGTCATGACGCCACAGCGAGAGGTGGAGTCTATTGTGTCCGTGAGGCCGCCAAAAAACTCGGTCTTGACCCGAAAACTTCGAGCTATGCAGTGCAGGGGTTTGGCAACGCCGGACAATATGCGGCGTTGTTGCATCAGGAAATACTTGGCGGCGGCAAACTGGTAGCAGTTTCGGACAGTCGCGGCGGAATCTACAACCCTGATGGCATTGATCCACAGGCCATTGTTGACCACAAACTCAAGACAGGCGCAGTCAGCGGCTTTGCAGGCGCCAAGGAAATCAGCAATGACGAATTGTTGACGCTTGATGTCGATTTGCTCTACCCGGCGGCGCTTGAGCAGGTGATAACCGGAGAGAACGCAGGCGCTATCAAAGCCAAACTGGTTTGTGAACTGGCAAACGGTCCGACCACACCGGAAGGCGACGCGATTCTGCAGAAGAACGGTGTGTTTGTTATTCCGGATTTTCTGGCGAATGCCGGCGGTGTGACCGTTTCATATTTTGAGATGGTGCAAAACCATTACAATTATCACTGGGATATTGACACAGTTTATGAGCGTCTCGACAAGAAGATGACCTCAGCCTTTGCCGCTGTCTACAATATGCTTGAGGAGCGTAAGGCCGACAACATCGATATGCGCACAGCGGCATATCTTGTTTCGGTGAGCAGAGTCGCCGAAGCGATGAAAATGCGCGGCTGGGTTTGATTTAGTCGGAAAGAAAGTAGCAGGAATCTGCATACCCGGGGTGATGTTATCACCCCGGGTTTTTTTCTGGTCTATTTCTGCGCAAATGGCCGAAATCCCGCCCCGGTACCGGTTGAAAGTGAAGAGGAACGGGAACGGGCGCAGGCGGGCAAATGTTGTATAATACGCATAACGATTATTGTCCGGCTTTGAAAGCTGTATCGTAATCGATGACCGATATACCATACTGTATTCCAGTTTGTATGACATTAACACCTCTGCGAGCGCTTTCACTATTATCCGCCAACTGATGAGACATTTGTACAAATCGACAATGAGAACTATCCTGACGGTCGTCTTTCTTATCCTCGGCGCGGGCTGGGGAATTACTTCAGCGGCGCCCTTGCCGGAAGACGGCCCCTATTTCAAAGTAGGGGTTGGCTATAGCCCATACACAAGAACGGCGCTTGATTTGACGGATATTGCTGTCGTTTCCAACGGATTTGCTCCGTCGATGGTTGTCGGAGTAGTCTGGGGGAGAAGACATTCACTCGATGTGCGCTGGCAGACGGTGTATCTCAATAGCTCGAATTCCAATCGACAGGGCTATTTGGCGGTAACCTATACCCGGTACATGCAAGTTCAGGGTCCGGCGCCCTTTCTCGATATCGGCTTTGGATTTCAACACGGCCCTCAGGTCGGCTCGGATACACGACGCGGCGATTTTGAAACCACTGATGGTATCGCGCTGACGTTTGGCGCCGGTGTGCGGTTCTCCCGAAAATTTGAAGTTGCCGGAGACTATGCTGTCGGTTCCTCGGGACGTTTTTTCACTCCCAACAATAATTTCGACTTTTCGCACCGGGAGTTGATGTTTTCAATCCGTTACACGCTGATAGGCGGTTGAGAGCGCTGATGACGGTCTTGAAACTCTCCTCCGCCATGTGCAAGCTCGCGCTGACATGTGCCGTCATGTTGTTTCTGACACCCGCAGCACATAGTCAGGACAATGAATCGAGCGACGACAATGACAATCTCAAGTTTTTCGGTGTGGATATCGGCGTAGTGAGACCTGTTGGGAGCGCAGGATTGTTTTATTTACCTAACACTATCGCGTTCGCCGATGGCGCGCCGGAGCCGTATTCAAACTATTTCAGCGCCGGAATCACGACAAATTTCTATGCCGGTCTGATGACTGCTGACGGTTTTGAGGCCTCAGTGTCGTTCAAGATTACCAAGGTCAATTATACCAATTTTGCCGAGGGTATTATCCAGTCAGGCGTGTCAGATATTTCTCGTAGTGGAGCGTTTAGTTCATATTTGCTCGGTTCACAGGTCTATTTAGGTCAGCGTCTGAAGCCGGTCGCCACGGGAAAAGAGTCGCTCTATTTCGGCATTGCCGCGGATATCAGCGCACTGAAGCATTATTCTGATCAGTTGACTGTGCCTGAAGACCAGACGCTGAGTGTCAGTTTTATTGCCGGCGAAGAGGTCGTACTGGCCAAAGACAAACAGAGTGGCGGCAGCTTTACCTTTCGTATCCAGACTGAGTTCGTCGCGCTCGCCAGCTCCGAGCGGCCGAGATATATCGGTCTGACTTTCGGCATTCGGCAGTATTTACCGTGACCCGGTGTCGACAATCGGTAGTTGTTTCCCGGATAACCCGGATAGTCGGGATGGTCAGGACCGAAGGTTTAGTTGACTCTCTCGCTACCGATGGCGTATATTCTCTGTGTTCGCGACTGGCGGTCTCCGTCGGTCGCGCTGTCTTGCCGGAGAGATTTTTGAGATCTTAGAGATTTTCGGCCTGAGACTACGGAGCGGAAACAAATTCGGCATACGGGCATACAATAGGCAGTCTGCGTGAATAATTGGAGCGCAGAAAGATATAGATGGCTTGCATAACTACAGATCTACTTTGCAACAGCGATTACCTCTTTTTTTGAGAATCAGACTTCCTTCGGAACCAGACTTTTTTAGAGCCAGACTTTTCAAGAATCAGACTTTTCAAGAAGCAGAATATAAGAAAACAGTGTATCATCATTCCTCCCGACATCTCAAGAGCGCCGGGGTAAGAGAAAGGACTAATTTGTAATGAAAACCTCTCAAACGAGAACAACCGGAAAACATAAGCTGAACTCACTCCTGCTTGGGGCGCTGGCGCTGGCATTTGTCGGTATCGGTTGCTCATCCTCTCAGGCGGAACGTCAGCCGAAGGCGGACACTCCGCAGAAAATGGAAATGATAGTCGCATCCGCCGATTCGGTGGGAATGCGAAATTCGGCGGCCAAAGCAGAGAAGAAGATGAAGTCCGAAAGCAAGAAAGCAGCCAAGAAGGCAACCAAGAAAAATATGGACATCAAATACGAAGCCAAAATCCGCAATGAGAAGAACCACATTGTCAAACTGGAAACCAATTTCGGTGACATGTATCTCGAATTGTTCCACGATCTGGCGCCGAATCACGCCGACAGCTTCTTTGCCCGTGTGAAAGACCACTTCTATGAGGGCACAATTTTCCATCGAGTCATTCCGGGCTTCATGATTCAAGGTGGCGACCCGACAGGCACCGGTATGGGCGATCCGAAACGTCCGGGCTATACGCTTAACGCCGAATTCTCCAAAGAAAAGCACAAACGGGGTATTCTCTCAATGGCGCGCACAAATGACCCGAATTCCGCTTCATGTCAGTTTTTCATCTGTCATAAGGATGCGCCGTTTCTGGATGGGAAATACACTGTCTTTGGCAATCTGTTGAAGGGCTATGATGTGCTGGATGCGATTGCTACGACACCGACGGGCGCCCAGGACCGTCCGATTAAGACCGTCAGGATTCTTAAAACGACAGTCATCAAGTAAGCAGACATCTGAAAAGGCCGCTGCGAGACGTATGTTTTATAGTAGTTTTTTGCGCTCCGGAAATGAACAGGACAGTCTGAGCGTTATGTTTGGGTGAATTATGTCTGAAGAAAAGAAACCACAGAAGAAAGCGCGAAAGCAGCGTAAAAAGAAGGCCGATTCGAGCGCGAAACGTTCGATAGTAATTCTTGGTTCGACCGGCTCAATTGGTCGCTCAACACTCGATGTTCTCGACGAACATCCAGGGCGCTTTGAAGTTGTAGCGCTGGCGGCCTATTCTGATGTGGGTAGAATCACTGAGCAAGCGGCCAAAGTGCATCCCAAGTACATATACATGGGAGACCCTGTTGCCGCAGAGTTTTTGCAGGGTGAGCCGATAGGACGAGAGTGCGAGATTTTGACCGGCAAGGAGAGCATAACGACTCTGGCGGCTTTGCCGGAAGTTGATGTTGTCGTTAACGCTCTGGTCGGGTCCGCCGGATTGCTGGCTTCGTTGACTGCAGTCGAAAACGGCAAATTCCTTGCGCTGGCAAACAAGGAGTCGCTGGTTGTGGGCGGCTCACTTTTTGAGGAAATCGCTCAACGCACCGGCGCCCGAATTCTGCCAATTGACTCAGAGCATAGCGCAATTTGGCAATGTCTCTCCGCAGGACGGGACAGCGAAGTTCGGCGCTTGATTCTGACTGCCTCCGGTGGACCGTTCCGCCAACTGGATAAGAGTGAATTCAAGAATGTAACCCGTGAGGCGGCGCTGGATCATCCGACCTGGAAAATGGGTCCGAAAGTCACTATCGATTCGGCGACATTGATGAATAAAGGGCTGGAATTGATTGAAGCGGTCTGGTTGTTTTCGATTCCACCGGAGATGGTGTCGATCGTTGTTCATCCGCAATCAATTGTGCATTCGATGGTGGAGTATGTTGACTCTTCTGTTGTCGCGCAGATGTCTGCGCCGGATATGAAGTTGCCGATTACGTATGCGTTGTTCTGGCCGGAGAGGATGCCGTCGGATTTCGGCCGTCTGAATTTCACCGATTTGGAGACATTGACATTTGCCAAGCCGGATCTCGAAAAATTCCCGGCAATCAATCTGGCGTACAATGCCGCAGTCATGGGTGGCACCGCTCCGGCGGCGCTGAATGCCGCCAATGAGGTGGCTGTTGATGCGTTCCTGTTGGGGCGTATAGGGTTCACCGAAATAACCGAGATTATAGAGAAGACGCTGACGAATCATCGGGTCGTTGACAAACCTTCTTTGCTCGATATTATGGAGGCTGACAGCCGGAGTCGCGAAATAGCAGAGGCCTATATCCAATAGACATTGAATAGAGTCAAAACAAGAGAAACTAAACAATTACCGGCAGATGGCAGATTGAGGCAGAATTTTCTTGTCCGCCGGCTAAGAAACTGCCAAATAGACGGCGAGACCGTGTCGATGAACCAGCCGAACAATCTACATGTTGCGAATGTTGCAAAACGCAATGCTGAACAAATCTGAAAACTAATGGTACAAAGAAATATGCAGACAACGCTTTACACAATTCTATCCTTCGTAGTCCTCCTCGGGGTTCTGGTATTTATTCATGAGCTGGGACATTTTCTGGTTGCCAAAAAAGTGGGCATCCGTGTCGATAGATTCTCACTGGGATTCCCGCCGAATATTTTCTCCCGCAAATGGGGTGAGACCGAGTATAGCATCGGCATGATTCCACTCGGCGGCTATGTCAAGATGGCCGGCGAGGGGCCGGATGAGGAAGTCACCGGCAAAGAAGACGAATTCTCCTCAAAGAAAATATGGGAACGATTCCTGGTCATTTTTGCCGGGCCGTTCATGAACTACATACTGGCGATTTTCGTGACGGCGGGATTGCTGTTCGTCTATGGTATCCCGACCACCAGCCAGAATGAAGCGATTATCGGACGAGTCGCACCGGACAAACCCGCCGCAGTGGCGGGATTGCAGGCCGATGACATTGTCATTGCCATTGACGGCTCTCCGGTTAAGAACTTTGAAGCGATGCGTGAACTTGTCCGTCCAAACGGTGGAAAGTCATTGCATTTCACATGGCTTCGCGGCTCCGATACCATTTCTGCGGATGTTGTCCCTGTCGCCAGTCCAACCGCAGGTCCCGACGGAATTGTTGATACGGTCGGACTGGTGGGTGTCATGGCGAAAGAAATCTATCC